>NZ_CP085224.1:0-300000 GCF_044803115.1 Caenispirillum salinarum
ATGGACGCAGCGATCGCCGCCCAATGGGATCGCGTCCAGGGTCAATTGCGCGAGGAATTCGGGGACGCGGCCTTCAAGAGCTGGGTCGCGCCGATGACGGTGACGGACGTGCGCGACGGCGCGGTGACGCTGGCCGTACCCACGCGCTTCATCCGGGACTGGGTGCTGACGCACTACGCCGACCGGATTCGCGCCCTGTGGAACGGCGAGAACCCCGCCGTTCGGACGGTGGACGTCATGGTGGTGACCAACATGCAGCGCCCTGACCTGAACGGGGGCGGCCCCGCCGCCGCGCCGGCCACCCGCCACGCCCCAAGCAGCCCCCGCGCCGCCGCCATGGAATCGGGCCGCCGCACCGAGGCCGCCGCAGGCCGCACCGGCGCGCCGCAGTCCGCACCGGCCCCGGCCCCGGCCCAGGGCGGCTTCATGACCGCGGCCCCCACGGGCCAGGTGGACGACCTGTCGGCGTCGCTGGACGCCCGCTACACGTTTGAGAATTTCGTCGTCGGCAAGCCCAACGAGTTCGCCCACGCCGCCGCCCAGCGCGTCGCCGATTCGGATCAGGTGAGCTTCAACCCGCTGTTCCTCTACGGCGGTGTCGGGCTTGGCAAGACGCACCTCATGCACGCCATCGCCCACCGACTGCGCGAGCGCCGGCCGGAACGGCGGGTGATCTACATGAGCGCGGAAAAGTTCATGTATTCCTTCGTGCGCGCCCTGCGCCACCAGGACACCATCAGCTTCAAGGAGCAGTTCCGCACCGTCGACGTGCTGATGATCGACGACGTGCAGTTCATCTCCGGCAAGGACTCCACGCAGGAAGAATTCTTCCACACCTTCAATGCCCTGGTGGACCAGGGCCGGCAGATCGTCATCTCCGCCGACAAGTCGCCCAACGACCTGGAGGAGATCGGTGCCCGCCTGCGCTCGCGCATGGCCTCGGGTCTGGTGGCCGACATCCACCCGACCACCTACGAGCTGCGGCTGGGCATCCTGGACGCCAAGGCCGAGCAGATGGGCGTCGAGGTGCCGGTGAAGGTCAAGGAGTTCCTGGCCCACAAGATCACCTCGAACGCCCGCGAGCTGGAAGGCGCCCTGACCCGCCTGGTCGCCCACGCCCAGCTTGTCGGCCGGGAACTCAGCCTGGAAACCGCCCACGACGTGCTGGCCGATCTTTTGCGCGCC
Organism: Caenispirillum salinarum; assembly: GCF_044803115.1. Classification (GTDB taxonomy): domain Bacteria; phylum Pseudomonadota; class Alphaproteobacteria; order Rhodospirillales; family Rhodospirillaceae; genus Caenispirillum; species Caenispirillum salinarum_A. The sequence continues at coordinate 1,186 of NZ_CP085224.1, forward strand.
TACGACCGCCGGGTGACCATCGAGGAAATCCAGAAGAAGGTGGCCGAGCATTTCCAGGTGCGCATCGCCGACATGCACTCCGCCCGCCGCGCCCGCGCGGTCACGCGACCGCGCCAGGTGGCCATGTACCTGTCCAAGCAGCTCACCAGCCGCTCCCTGCCGGAAATCGGCCGCAAGTTCGGCGGCCGTGACCACACCACCGTCATGCACGCCGTGAAAAAGGTGGAAGAGTTGATCGCCGGCGACGCCGCCTTCGCCGAGGACGTCAACCTGCTCCGCCGCATGCTGGAAAGCTGAGGGGGCGGTTTTTTCCGCGCTGCCCGCCCGGCCGTCCCACTGGATCGCCGGGCGGTTTCGCGTCCGTGCCCGAGTCGCTTGCTCCCGCGACTCCGCTGGATTACCGTCGGGCTTGAGCCGGACGCGCCGCCACCCCACAACATCTTGCGTTCGCCTCTGCCGCCGACCGCCCATATCTGGACCGCCGCCGAAAGGGTTCCGTTTCCGTGACGCTGCGCCTGCTGCCGCCCACGCTCATCAACCAGATCGCCGCCGGCGAGGTGGTGGAGCGTCCGGCCTCGGCCGTGAAGGAACTGGTGGAAAACGCCGTTGACGCCGGCGCCACCCGCGTCGACGTCACCCTGTCGGAAGGCGGCCGGGCGCTCATCGCCGTGCAGGACGACGGCCGGGGCATGACGCCCGACGACCTGGCGCTGGCGGTGGAGCGCCACGCCACCTCCAAGCTGCCCAGCGAGGACCTGTTCGACATCGGGTTCCTGGGCTTCCGGGGCGAGGCGCTGCCCTCCATCGGCTCGGTCGCGCGCATGACGCTGACCAGCCGCACCCAGGACGCCGACAGCGCCTGGCGCATCCAGGTGGAAGGCGGCGTGAAGTCCGCGCCCGAGCCCGCCGCCGGCCAGCGCGGCACGCGGGTGGAGGTGCGCGACCTGTTCTACGCGACGCCCGCCCGGCTCAAGTTCCTGAAGGCGCCGCGCACGGAAACCCAGCACGCCGCCGACGTCATCAACCGGCTGGGCATGGCGCACCCGGAGGTCGCGTTCACCCTGACCGACGGCACCCGCAGCGTCGTCAAGCTGGGCGCGACCCAGGGCGACCTGTTCCGGCGGCGGCTGGACCGGCTGTCGGCGGTGATCGGGCGGGATTTCTTCGACAACGCCCTGCCCGTGGACGCCGCGCGCGAGGGCCTGCGCCTGACCGGCCACATCGGCCTGCCCACCTTCAACCGGGGCAACGCGCAACAGCAGTACCTGTTCGTCAACGGCCGTCCGGTGAAGGACCGCCTGCTGACCGGCGCCGTGCGCGGGGCCTATGCGGACTTTCTGGCGAGCGATCGTCACGCCATCCTGGCGCTGTACCTGGAGGTGCCGCCGCGCGACGTGGACGTGAACGTCCACCCCGCCAAGGCAGAGGTGCGGTTCCGCGACCAGCAGCTGGTGCGCGGGCTGATCGTCTCTGCCCTGCGTCACGCGCTTGCCGAGGCCGGGCACCGGGCGTCGACCACCGTCTCGATCGGCGCGCTGGGGGCGGCGCGGCCGGAGGGTCAGCCGCAACGCCCGGCCCTGCCTCTCGGCCGCTCCGGCGGGCAGTCCGCCTGGAGTTGGACGCCGCCGCCGCGCCCGACGCAGGACCAGGTGGACGCCGCCTATGCCGCCCAGGCGCCGCAGGCCGGCTACGGCGGCCTGTACGAGCAGCCCACCCGCCTGCCCAATCTGTCGGCCCCGCCGCAGGCCCGCAGCGTCGAGTCGCCGCCCGATGCGCCGTCCTTCGCCGAGGCCATGGCCGCCGTCGACCTGGAGTCGCCGCCGCCGGCCGCGTCCGAGCACCCGCTGGGCGTGGCACGGGCGCAGCTGCACGCCACCTACATCGTCGCCCAGACGGCCGACGGCATCGTCATCGTCGACCAGCACGCCGCGCACGAACGGCTGGTCTACGAGCGCATGAAACAGGCCATGGATGCCGGCGGAGTCGCCCGGCAGATGCTGCTGCTGCCCGAGGTGGTGGAGCTGGAGGAGGCCGCCGCCGACCGCGTCATTGCACGGGCGGAGGAACTGGGGCAACTGGGCCTGGTGCTGGAGGGATTCGGCCCCGGCACCATCCTGGTGCGCGAGGTTCCGGCGCTGCTGGGCGACTGCGACGTGAGGGGGCTGATCGAGGATCTGGCCGACGAACTGGCCGAACTGGGCGAGGCGCTCGCACTGAAGGATCGTCTGGCCGACGTCTGTGGTACCATGGCCTGCCACGGCAGCGTGCGTTCGGGGCGGCTGCTCAACGCCGAGGAGATGAACGCCCTGCTGCGGCAGATGGAGGCGACGCCCCACTCGGGCCAATGCAACCACGGCCGCCCGACCTATGTGGAGCTGAAGCTGAAGGACATCGAGCGCCTGTTCGGACGCCGCTGAGGGGATCGGCGGCGCCCCGGGCGAGGGGGAGACAAGGGAATGACACCGGCCACGCGCGCGGCGGCCATCCTGCTGCTCGGCGCCGGCATGGGTCTGGCGCCGCCCGGCCCGGCCCGCGCCGCCGAACCGGACTACGCCATGCTCGACGCCATGGCCGAGCAGGCCTTCCTGTGCGAGCAGGCATCGGAGAAGGAATACTGGTCCGGCGTGCCGCGCCGCATGATGGCGGCGCTGGAAATCCGGCTCGCCTGCCTGGAAGAAATCGCCGCCACGCTGGCCGACGAGTTCTATCCGCCCGATGCCTTCGGCCCCGGCGGCATGAAGGCGCGCCTGGGCGATCTGCAGGCGCAGACCGGCCGCCTGTTCGGCGCCATCCACACGCACCCCCTGCCCTGCGCCACCGGCACGGACGCCTGCGGCCCGATCTACGAGGTCTGGGCGCGCGAGAACACCGTCGCCGCCGTGCGCGACGCCGTCGATGCCATGATCGACCGCCTGAAGGACCAGAGCCCGCTGCACACCCAGTGAGGCTGTGGTAATTTGGTGCCTTCCACGCGCCGCGTCCGCTCCGCCCGCTCCGCCCTTTTCCTCCAGACCCGCAGGGTTGCCGCGTGATCCAGGAACTGCTCACCCATTGGATGACGCCTTGTCCGCGCCCCATCCGACGCCTGGGCTACCTGCACGACCTGATCGCCGTGCGCGCCCGCCATCGCCGCTGCCGCGATGCCTGGGCGCCGCACCTGGCGGCCACGCGCGAGCGGGTGGCGGCGGCGGCGGAGGCGGCACCGGGCCGCGATCTGGCCGTCGTACTGGGTGCGGGGCTTCTGCTGGACGTGCCGCTGGATGTCCTGGCGGCGGCCTTCCGCCGGGTGGTGCTGGTGGACGTGTGCTGGCTGGGAGAAACGCGACGCGCGGTGCGGCGCTTCGGCAACGTCGACCTGCTGGACCACGACGTCACCGGCCTTGCCGCCGCCTGCCAGGACACCACGTCCATTCCCGCCGTGCCGCGCGGCAGCATTCCCTACCTGCGCGACGCCGACCTCGTCTGTTCGCTCAACTGCCTGAGCCAGTTGCCGCTCAACCCGCGGCTGGCGCTGGAGTCGCTGCCCGGCGTCTCGGCCGATCGCCTGGACCGCTTCAGCCGCGCCGTCGTCGCCGCGCATGTGGAGGCCCTGGCCGACGCGCCGGGGCTGGCCCTGCTGGTCGCCGACACGACGGCGGAACGGGTGCTCAAGAGCACGGGCGATGCGCTCTCCCGCGACCTTCTGTTCGGCCACCCCCACCCGGACGGCGGCGATACGTGGTGGTGGGACATCGCCCCGGCACCCGAGGAGGACCGCCGCTACGACCTGCGTCACAAGGTGGTGGCGGGGCTGGTGTAGGGGCTACTCCCCCACGTCCAGCAGCAGGCCCAGCTTCCGCGCCGTGGTGAAGGTGCGCAGGAAGACCGCCGTCGCGATGCCCAGGTACAGCACGTTCAAGGCCACCGCGCCGCCGAACAGGTCCCAGCGGAAAACGCCGTCGAACAGCACCGCGCGCATGCCCTCGAACACATAGGCCGGCGTCATGGACCAGGCGACCGGCTGCAGCCAGCCCGGCAGGGCATCGATGGGATAATAGATGCCGCTCAACGGCCCGAAGGCGAAGATCGCGACCCACGCCAGGCTCTCCGCCCCCAGGCCGAAGCGCAGGATCATGGCGCTGACCAGCAGGCCGATCACCCAGCCGAACACCAGCAGGTTGGCGAAGAAGGTCACCAGCGGCAGGCCAAGGCCGTAGATGTTGAACTCGTAGAAGACGATCGCCAGCAGCGTCGCCGGCACGATGCCGACGACGGTGCGGATGAAGCTCATGGTCATGATGCTGGCCACCAGCTCATAGGGCCTGAGCGGACTGACGAACAGGTGCCCCAGGTTGCGCGACCACATTTCCTCCATGAAGGAAATGGACAGGCCGAGATTCCCCCGGAACATCACGTCCCACAGCAGAACGCCCGCCAGCAGCACGCCGAAGGCTTCCGCCACCCAACTGGAGTGGGACACGAAGAAGGTGGTGATGAAGCCCCACAGCACCATCTGCACCGTCGGCCAGTAGGCCAGTTCCAGCAGACGCGGGACCGAGGATTTCAGCACGTAGGTGTGGCGCAGCACGATGGCGAGCACCCGGCGCGGGGCAAACGCCACCGACTGGGGCGTCTGGATGGGGCTGAAGCCGCGCTCGGGCGGGTGGCGGACGTCGTGGGGCATGGGATGGCGGTCCTTGCTCATTCCGACAGGCTCTCGGGGCCGCTGCCGCCGCCGGGCAGTTCCGGGTCGCGGTCGGGGCGTGCGGCGCGCGGCGGGCCCTCGCCCTCCAGCGGGCGTGTCCGGTCGCGGGCGATGTCGAGGAACACGTCCTCCAGCGTGCCCCGGCCGTAGCGCGCCAGCAGGTCCGCCGGCGCGCCCCGGTCATGCACGCGCCCGGCCTTCATGATCAGCACGTCGTCGCACAGGCGCTCCACCTCCTGCATGTTGTGGCTGGCGAGGAACAGCGTGGCGCCGGTGCGCCGCTGATAGGCCGACAGGTAGCCGCGAATCCAGTCGCCGGTGTCGGGGTCGAGCGACGCCGTCGGCTCGTCCAGCAGCAGCAGCGCCGGGTCGTTGAGCAGCGCCTTGGCGAGCGCCACCCGCGTCTTCTGCCCCGCCGACAGCTTGCCCGACGGACGGTTGAGCAGATGCGCGATATCCAGGTCCTCGGCCAGCTCCGCGATGCGGCCCTTGGGGTCCCGCAGACCGTACAGGTGGCTGTAGACCATCAGGTTCTGGCGCACCGTCAGCCGGTGCGGCAGGTCGACATAGGGGCTGGAGAAGTTCATGCGCGGCAGCGCCCGGTGCCGCTCCTTCAGCATGTCGAAGCCCAGCGCCCGGATGCGCCCCTCGCTGGGCAGCAGCAGGCCCAGCAGCATGGAAATGGTGGTGGTCTTCCCCGCGCCGTTGCCGCCCAGAAGGGCGACCGTGCGCCCCGAGGGAACGGAAAATGTCAGCCCGTCGACGGCGGTGACGGGACCGTACCGTTTGGTCAGCCCCTCCACGGCGATGGCCGGCGGGGCATTCCTGGTATCGAGGGCGGCGGATGAAGACTGCGGCTGGCTCATGCGCCCGATATGGGCGGCGCGGGCGACGGCGGAAAGGGCCGTTTCGGGTCGTGCGAAGCGGCCTGTGGGGCCCTTCGGCCACGAAACCGACGGTGCGCGACGGCGACGGCCCCCGAAGGGTGGAGGGAAACGAAGGGCTGCCGGCCCCTCGTTCCCTCATTCCCCTCAGGCCGCCGCTTTCTCCCCGGCGTCCTGCGCCGGGCGGACGTGGTCGAGGAAGGCGTCGACCATGGCGCGCAGGCCGTCGGCCTGGGCGGTCAGGCTTTCCGCCGCCTCGGCCACCTTGGCGGCCTCGCCGCGGGTCAGGTCGGTGGCCGCACTGACCCCGTCGATGCCCTTGGCCGCGGTTTCCGTGTTGCGCGCGGCTTCCTCGGCGTGGCGGGCGATTTCCTTGGTCGCCGCGCCCTGCTCCTCCACCGCCGCGGCGATGGCGGCGGTGATCTCGTCCATGGAGCCGATGGTGGTGCCGATGCCGGCGATGGCCTCCACCGCCTCGCGCGTCACCTGCTGGACGCCGGCGATCTGGGCGGCGATGTCCTCGGTCGCCCGCGTGGTCTGGCCGGCCAGCGCCTTGACCTCGTTGGCGACGACGGCGAAGCCCTTGCCGGCCTCGCCGGCGCGCGCCGCCTCGATTGTGGCGTTGAGCGCCAGCAGGTTGGTCTGGTCCGCCACGTCCTGGATCAGCTTGACCACGTTGCCGATGCGCAGCGCCGCCTGGTCCAGGTTTTCCACCGTGGCGGACAGGCGCCTGGCTTCCTTGGCGGCACCGGTGGCGATCTCCGACGACCGCGACACCTGACGGGTGATCTCGCCGATGGACGCCGCCAGTTCCTCGGCCGAGGCGGCCATGGTCTGCACGTTCATGGTCGCCTGGCGCGACTCGTCGGCGGCGCTGCGGGAGCGGCCGGCGGTGGTGTCGGCCGTGCCCGACATGGTTTCCGAGCTGTTCTCCAGCGCCCCGGCGGCGGCGGCCAGTTCCGAGACCGCCCGCGTGACGCGGCGGTCGAAATCGGCCGTCGCCTCGGCCAGGGCAGCGGCGACCTTTTCCTGCTCCTGGCGCAGCGCGGCCTGCTCGGCCGCCATGGCCTCGGCCTGCGACTCGGCGGCCTTGGCGGCGACCACGGCGGCGTCGGCGCCAAAGAAGGCGCGGCGCAGCTGCTCACACAGCCACAGCAGAGCGCCGGCCTGCACGACCACCACGACAGCGTGCAGGACCACGCGGCCGAAGTCCGCCCCGCCGGGGAAGACCAGCGACGGCATGAGGAAGTTCAGCAGCAGGTGATGCACCGCGGTCACCGCCGCCGTCGTCGCCACGGCGCGCCAGTCGCACCAGACCGCCGCCAGGGCCAGGGCGGCGAAGAAGGTCATGTGCATGTCCAGCTGCCAGGTGCTGCCGCGCATGCTCCACACCAGCAGGGCCGGCACGCCGGCAAGCGCCACGCCGCTGGCAAGACGCACCGCCAGCCCGGCCGGGTCGCGATGCCAGGTGAGCGTCACGCCCAGGGCCAGCGCCGCTCCGACCGCCGCCGGCGGCAGCCAGGGCACGCCGTTCAGGCCGGCTGTCAGGGCCACCACGGGCACCATGATCCAAAAGGCGATGACTAGAAGCGCGGCATAGCGCCGGCGCAGGGTGTCGAGGGCGGTCACGGGAGCCTCCGTAGCGCGGAAACGGGAAGAAGAACGAGGTGCGGCAGGGCCGTCAGGACAGGCCATCCGGCAGCGTCACGCCGCATCCGGCCAGCCCCTGCGGGTCGAGCAGGATCCATGCGCCCGCCGCCGACAAGCGGTCGCGCAGGCCGGTGTCGGCGGGATCACGCGGCGCGGCCACCACCAGGCCATCCACGCCCGTGCCGCCGACCAGGCGTCCGCCGGCCGCCTCCACCACCGCCACGGCGGCGGGAAAATCGGCCGCCAGCACCGCCACCGGCCCCGTCTCCCGCGGCCACAGACCGGCGACGAAGACCCCCAGCACGCTGACGACAAGCAGCGCCGCCGCCGGCATCAGGCTGCCGACAGTCGACAAGGCGTCCGGGCGGGACGATGACGGTGTGGGTGAGGCGAAGGGTCTGGGCACGCGACGGGTCCGGCAGGGTCGATGCGATATTCTGGCGTATGTGCACCTCTTACGCCAGCAGTACCCGACCGGATCATTGGGACATTTTTTGTGGCGTCAAAACGCCGCCCGCTCGCGCATCCAGGTGTCGATGATGCGCCCCTGGTAGAGCGTGATGTCGTTTTCCTGCCCGAAGGCGACGGCGTCCTCGCTGTCGCAGCGGGCGAGCACCAGCTTGCCGGGCGGCAGGGCCTCCATGGCCTCGCGCACCGGCTTGCCCTCGGGCCCGTCCAGCACCGACGGCAGGTCCGCGGACCAGTTCAGCTTGACCATCTCCGCCCCCAGGCGCCGGGCGCTGACGTAGGGCAGCGAGCGCCACGTCAGGCCGTCCAGGCAGACGCGGTAGCCGCGCTGGCGCACGAAGTCGCGCGCAAACGTGAAGGCGCCCAGGTCGGCAAAGATGTCCTCGGGCCGAAGCTCGATCACCACGGTGCCGTGGCTGCCCGCGGCCATGTTGTCGTCGAACGCCAGGAACTCGTCGGAGAGGATGGAGGCGACATTGAGGTTGATGGAGAAACCCTTGACCAATGTCGCATCGTCGCGGTGGGTCAACATGGCGAGCACCCGGCGGTCCAGCGTCTGGGTCAGGCGCTGGAACAGCCAGGGGTTGGACGCCAGGTCGACGCGCGGCAGCAGGGTCTCGCGCAGGTCCGCAATGGACACGAAGACCTCGGTGAACATGGGCTCGGGCTTGCCCTCGGCCACCATGACGCACACCGACTGGCGGCGGATGTGGCTGGAAAGGTTGGCGTTGACCAGCATGCTCTCGATGCGGCCCAGCATTCCGGGCGTCAGCGGCTCGCCCCGCGGCTGGCGCGCGGCGGTGCGGAAGCGGGGCACGCCGTCGCCGCCACCGCGGGCCTCGGCGCCCGGACCCGACGCCGCCCCCGCCGCGGCGCCGCTTACGACCCGGTCCTCGGTCTCGGCGATCAGCGCCTCGTAGTCGCGGACGAAGGGACGGTAGACCACCAGGTCGCGATCCTCGGCCAGCGGATCGCCGCCCAGCACGAAGCGCAGCCGGACCAGCGCGGCCTGCACTGCCTGGGCCGAGGCCTCGTCGAACAGCACCATGAGCGTCCAGTCGCGCATCCAGTACAGCCGCGCTCCGGCGCCCACGGCGGCGGCGAAAGCGTCCGCGATCTCGCGCGCCTTCGCCTCGGTGCGGTTCATGGGGTCCATGCGCGACAGCCCGACCTCGGCCACCGTCTTGCCGGGCGCCTTGCCGTCGGCTGAGCGCAGGTCGCGAAGCAGCTTGGCCTCCTGGCTGACGCCCAGGGGATGCTCGCGCCCCGGCCGTGCCGACCTGGAGGAGGAGGAGGAGGAAAGGGTGTCGCTCACGGGGCCTTCTCCACCTTGGCCGCCCGCCGCACGCCCGGCGCGGCGAAGCGCTGCACGGCATCCAGGCCCGGCGGGTGCGGGCACTGGGTGCGCGTCGCCCCCGCCACCGAGGCCCGCCGCGCGGCGCACTGGCTGAGGGTGCACTGGATCGACTTGGGGCAGTCCGCCATGGTCATGGTGCCCAGCACGGCGTCGATGAAGCGGCCCTGGAACATCTGGATGCCGTTGTTCAGGCCCCACATGACGGCGGCCTCTGTGTCGCATCGCGCCAGCACCACGCGCCGGGGCCCGACGGCCTTGACCTCGGCGGCGAAGGCCGCGGTCTTGTCCGCCGTCTCCTCGGTCGCCAGATCGGCGTTCCACAGCACCTTGGCGTAGTCGGGGGCCAGCTTGCGCACGTCCAGCAGCCGCAGGGTCACCGGGCTGAGGCCGTCGATCAGCACCTCGTGCCCGGCCTCGCGCAGGGCGTCGCGGGCGTCCTCGTAGGCGTGGATGTCGGCGAAGACGTCGATCACCTGCACCTCGACCACCAGCTTCTGCCGCCCTCCCATGGCCTTGACCAGACGCCGGAAGGCCGGCGAGCGGGTGCTTTCCAGGTTGAGGTTCAGGCTGATGGCGCCCGGTTTGCGCAACAACGGCTGGTCGGCCAGGATCTCCAGCACGCGGCGGTCCAGCGCGCGGGAGAAATCCTGGAACAGCCAGCGGTCGGCCGTCAGCACCGTTTCCGGGCACAGCGCCTTCTGCACGCCGCCGATGGAGGCGAAGAACTCCTCGAACGCCACTTCGGCCAGGCGGTCGTCGCCGATGCGCACCGCCGGCTGGCGGCGCAGGTGCGGCCCCAGGTCGAACAGGGCGAAGGCGTCCAGCACCCGCTCCAGCGCGCGCGGGTCGACGGGTTCCGGCACGGCCTCGCGCGGGGCCGCCCACGAATAGGGGCTGACCAGCCCGCCCGACCCCACCGTGCCCAGGCGCTCCAGCCGGTCCTGCTCCACCGCCTCCACCGCCAGGCGCAGGCGGCGGTGGTCGGTCATCAGGTCGTACCAGGTGACGAAGGGATCATCAGGATCGGCTTGCCCGCCTCCCGCGTATGTCAAGGGATCATGTTCAAACAGAGAGCGAACGCGATGGATGATCAGGTCGATCTCGGACTCCGGCAGGGTGCGCCCCAGGATGACCAGATCGTCGTTGTCCAGCGTATAGACGGCGGCGCCGTGCCCCGTCTCCAGCGTCTTGAACATGCGCGCGACGATGCGCATGCGCACGGGCACGCGGTTCATGGGCAGAAGCCGCGACAGATGCAGGTAGACCGCCCGCCCGCCGGAGCCGTTCCGGCGCAGGCGTTCTATGGTGTCCAGCAGCAGGCGTTCGGCCTGAATCCCCTTGCGGTTGCGCATGCGCGCGCGGCCTCGTTTCCAACCCTCACGGCCGCCAGCATAAAGAATTTCGGGCACTTAGAAAGAAAAAGCCCGGAGCGGCCGCGCAAGACAAGGAGAACCCCATGGCGTCGAGCTTGCGCATCCTGGTAACCGGCGGCGCCGGATTCATCGGCTCGCATCTGTGCGAGCGGCTGCTGGACCAGGGCCACGAGGTCCTGTGCGTGGACAACTTCTACACCGGCCGGCGCGGCAACGTGGCGCACCTGCTGAACAATCCGCGGTTCGAGCTGTTGCGCCACGACGTCAACTTCCCCCTGTACGTGGAGATCGACCGCATCTTCAACCTGGCCTGCCCGGCCAGTCCGGTCCACTACCAGAACGACCCGGTCCAGACCACCAAGACCAACGTCATCGGCGCCATCAACATGCTGGGGTTGGCCAAGCGCAAGCGCGCCCGCATCCTCCAGGCCTCGACCAGCGAGGTCTACGGCGACCCGGAAATCCACCCGCAGACGGAAGGCTACTGGGGCAACGTCAACCCCATCGGCCCGCGCGCCTGCTATGACGAGGGCAAGCGCTGCGCCGAGACGCTGTTCTTCGACTATCAGCGGCAGTACGACATCAAGATCAAGGTCGCCCGCATCTTCAACACCTACGGCCCCAAGATGCACCCCGACGACGGGCGCGTGGTGTCCAACTTCATCTGCCAGGCCCTGCGCGGGCAGGACATCACCATCTATGGCGACGGCACGCAGACCCGGTCGTTCTGCTACGTCGACGACCTGGTGGACGGGCTGATGCGGTTCATGGACAGCCCCGACGAGTTGATCGGACCCTTGAACCTGGGCAACCCGGGCGAGTACACCATGCTGGAGCTGGCCCAGGCGGTGATTCGCCTGACCGGCTCTACGTCACGGATCGTCAACAAGCCCCTGCCCGCCGACGACCCGAAGCAGCGCCGCCCCGACATCACCCGCGCCTGGGACGCCCTGGGGTGGGAGCCCGCGGTGGCGCTGGAAGAGGGACTGGCGAAGACGGTGGACTATTTCCGCACGGTCTGCTGACATCGCGTTCCTTCGCCTGTCCGGAAAGCCGCCGCTTCGATGACCGACCAGTCCGCCCTTGCCGCCCTTGCCGCCTCTCTGTCCCACGCCCGCGTCCTGTGCGCCGGCGACGTCATGCTGGACCGCTTCGTCTACGGCAGCGTCGACCGCATCTCGCCGGAAGGGCCGATCCCCGTGCTGCGGGTGCGGCGCGAGGACGCCATGCTGGGCGGCGCCGGCAACGTGGTGCGCAACCTGGTGGGCCTGGGGGCGAAGGCCAGCTTCTTCACCTGCGTCGGCGACGACGCGCCGGGGCGCGAGGTGGCGCACCTGATCGACGCGCTGCCCGGCGTCGACCCGGTGCTGTGCGTCGACGCCGGCCGCCAGACCACCATCAAGACCCGCTTCGTGGCCGGCAACCAGCAGCTCTTGCGCGCCGACGACGAGACGCTGGCCCCCGTCACCGACCTGACGCTGGACCGCCTGACGGCGGCGGCCTCCGACCAGATGCAGGGCGCCGGGGCGCTGGTGCTGTCGGACTACGGCAAGGGCGTGCTGCCCGAGGGCGTCACGGCCCGGCTGATCGAGGTGGCGCGGGCGCGCGGCGTGCCGGTGGTGGTCGATCCCAAGGGGGCGGACTGGTCGCGCTACCGCGGTGCCACGGTGGTCACGCCCAACCGCAAGGAACTGGCCGAAGCGAGCGGCCTGCCCACCGACGACACCGACAGCATCACCGCCGCCGCCCGCAAGCTGATCGAGACCTGCGGCATCGAGACCATTCTGGTCACCCGCAGCCAGGAAGGCATGACGCTGGTGGGACCGGACGCCGAGCCCGCCCACCTGCCCGCCCAGGCGCGCGAGGTGTTCGACGTGTCCGGCGCCGGCGACACGGTGGTCGCCACCGTCGCCGCCGCCCTGGCCGCCGGGGCCTCGCTGGTGGACGCGGCGGCGCTGGCGAACGTCGCCGCCAGCATCGTGGTCGGCAAGGTGGGCACCGCCGCCGTTCATGCCGAGGAACTGCTCCACACCCTGCGCCGCCAGGACCTGGAGGCCGACGAGGCCAAGGTGCTCACCCTGCCCCAGGCGCTGGAGCGCGTGGGCAAGTGGCGGGCGCGCGGGCTGTCGGTCGGCTTCACCAACGGCTGTTTCGACCTGCTGCATCCCGGCCACGTCTCGCTGCTGGCCCAGGCCAAGGCCGGCTGCGACCGGCTGATCGTCGGCTTGAACTCGGACGCCTCGGTCAAGCGGCTGAAGGGCGAGACCCGCCCGGTGCAGAGCGAGGCCGCGCGGGCGACCGTGCTGGGCTCGCTGGCGAGCGTCGACATGGTGGTGATCTTCGGCGAGGACACCCCGCTGGAGATGATCCGCGCCCTGCGCCCGGACGTTCTGGTCAAGGGCGCCGACTATACGGTCGAAACGGTGGTCGGCGCCGACGTGGTGCAGGCCTACGGGGGCCGCGTCATGCTGGCGAACCTTCAGGACGGGTTCTCCACCACCGCCACCATCGCCCGCATCGGGGACCGCTGAAAGGGGACAGACCGACCATGCTTTTCCGCCGCCGCCTACCCGCGACCGCCACGGCCGCCGCCTCCGTGCTCGCCCTGGCCGCCTGCGCCGCCGGCCCACAGGAGCCGCAGCCGCCCCTGGAGCGCCCGGCGAAGCAGGTTTCGGCCGAGGAACTGGCATCCTGCAACGCATCCGACCTGGCGGACGCCGTCGGCAAGCGGCTGGTGCGCGGCGAGGCCGGGCCGGCGGCGGTGTCGGTCGACGCGCTGCCCGACCCGCACCGGATCGTCATGCCGGGCATGGCGGTGACCATGGACTTCCGGCCCGACCGGCTGACCGTCACCACCAACCGCGACGGCATCATCACCAAGCTCACCTGCGGGTGAGCCGGCAACGGAGGGAGGTGCCGATGCGCCCGCGCCTGGTCCTGCTCGCCCCGCTCGCCCTGACTCTCGCCGCCTGCGCGCCGACACCCGGCGCCGACGACCGCGCACCCGCGACGGCCGCGGCCGAACGCCCGACCGAGGCCGGGCCGCTCGACCTGGCGCGCTGCGGCGCCGCCGACCTGTCCGACGCGCCGGGCAAGTACCTGGTGGCGGGAACGGCCGGCCCCAACGAGGTCAACGAGGACGACCTGCCCTTCCCCCACCGCATCCTCGGCCCCGGAGACCCCATGACGAAGGACTTGCGGCCCGAGCGGCTGACGATCTTCGTCACCGAGACGGGCCGCATCCAGCGCCTGCACTGCGGCTGACGGGAGTCGCGGGGGGATGCCTCTGGAGCCCTGGGCGGCGCATCTGGTCTATGCGCTCGCGTGGCTGAGTTTCGGCGCCGGCCATTCGTGGCTCGCCAACGCCGACGTGAAGGCGCGCCTGCGCCCCTGGCTGGGCGCGGGCGAGCGGCTGGCCTACAACCTGTTCGCCGTGGTGCATGTGGGCCTTGTGCTGGCCGTCGGCTGGTGGGCGCTGGGCGATGCGCCGTCCTTCGCCCTGCCCGGCTGGCTGGAGGCCCTTATGCTGGCGGTGTCGGCGCTGGGGCTGATCCTGCTGCTGGTGTTCGCCCGCTCCTACGACCTGGGCCGCTTCGCCGGCACCCACCAACTGCGGATGGCGCGCCGGGAGGATGCGAGCGCGGCGGAGGCGGCCGACGACGAACCCTTGCAGACGGACGGCATCCACGCCTGGGTCCGCCACCCCCTGTACTCGGCGGCCTTCCTGGTGCTGTGGGGCCGCGCGGTCGACCCGCTGGGCCTGGCGACGGCGGTGTGGGCGAGCCTCTACCTGCTGATCGGCAGCCGCTTCGAGGAACGCCGCCTGCTGCGGCTGTATGGGGAGGCTTATGCGCGGTATCGGGAAAAGGTGCCGGCGTTCGTGCCTTGGCGGGGGCGGGCTTCCACCGGTGCAAGATAAAACCCCACCTGGGAAGGGAGCCGTTGGGACGAGGCATTGCGGCCGAGAACCCTTTCAGGTGACAGGGGCCGCGCCTTCCGCCCCTCAGGGTGACGTGGAGATCAACGTCTGCCGAAACGCCTGCTGCGCCACCTAGCGAGATGGTACAGCTTTCATATCGTCTTCAAAACGCTCCGCTGCCGCGACGGCGTGCTTCATCAGCGCATCGAAGTCGTCGGGCGGATTGCCGGCATCGAGCATCCCTTTGAAGGTCACATAGGCGTCGGCCTTGCTGCCATAGGCGCGCAACGTCTGCTCGTCGTTGACCCAGGCGAGAACGATCACCTTGGCGCTGCTGTCGAAGCGAAAGAACAACCGATACTGCTGGAAGAACTTGGCCCGGAACCAGTGCTTCCGGTGCTCGCCGAGCGTACCGCCCTGACGGAAGGCCGGGGCGCCGGGATCCGTCGGGATATTCTCATTCACCAGCTTGACGATCGCTGCCAGCCGCTTCGTGCAGTTCTTCTTCTGCCAAGTCATCGGGTCACGCACTTTGCGCGCTTCAACCTCCTTGATCAGGTCTTCAAGCTGATCAAGGAAGACCGGATGTGCGTAGATCGACCAACCGTTGACGACGAGCGGCGCTTTGATGGGCGCATCCCCGCCAGTCATTCGTCATCAGGCGACAGCGGGGCATCGAGGTCAACGTCAACGTCGTCGACGAGTGCCTTGAGGCGGTTGAGCAAAGCCCCGTCGAAAGCGCGGAGGCGTTCGGGATGTGCCTTGATGTCGGCTTCGACGAAATCCAGAAACGCACCGATTGCCGGGTCGCCTTCCTCGGCGCGTACCGGCTCGATGTAGACCCGGCCGCTTGGCTCGATGCAGTAGCGGATATGATCACCCTTGCCGAGATTCATCTGCTTGCGCACGATGCTCGGTACAGTCGTCTGATAGCGATCGGTGAGCTTGGAGACATCCTGAGCGAGCACGGCCATGGCAGACTCCTAAGCGTGCGGATCGTTTGGAGCCTGAAAGGTAATGCACTTGCATTGTCGGGTCAAGCCGACCACTCTGACGCCCTTACCTGCTGGCCGCCCCTGGTAAAGCGTGAGCGCGAACGACGTCGCTTGGTTCCAAGCGCGAGAAAGCCCCGGCCGCTTTTCCAGCGGCCGGGGCTTTCTTTAATTCTGGCGGACCCGGCGCGATTCGAACGCGCGACCTTCGCCTTCGGAGGGCGACACTCTATCCAGCTGAGCTACGGGTCCCGAGCAGGATCGGAACCATACCGATCCCAACGCCTTTTGCCAACCGGGAATTCCTGAATCCCTTTGGGCATGTGGTCCGGCGGCGCGCTCCACGCAAGGGTGACCTCGACCTTTGTCCACATTGATTGCCGGACGTTATCGTGCATTCTGCCCGCGACTCGCGTGAACCGCGAAACCACTGCGAATGGGAAACATCGATGCGTCGTCTGGCAGTTATTTTGGTCCTGGCGCTTGGGCTCGGGGCCTGTTCCACGAACGTGGCACACAAAATGGACATTCCGGCTGACGTAAAAGCGGGCGTGAATGTCGCGGAGATCAAGACCACGTCAGGCGCCGACGTTCTTTGGGGGAATGATGATTCCCTCGCGCAAGCTGTTCGCGAAGAACTCGCCAAGCGGCCCAAGGGCGAGAAGGTGATTAACCTGACACTGCATGTGACGAAATTCGCAGTACAGGATGGAGGGCTGCGCTTTTTCATCGGAGCCCTTGCCGGCGCGAACGAAATGATGGTCACCGTCAACGCCACCGACGAAACCGGAGCAGTCGTCGCCAACTATGTCGTCGAGCGTTCGGCGAATCCCGGTGGCTACGGAGCGTTCTATGACCAGCGCGCCGCCACCATCCGGGAAACGGCGAAGGGGATCGTTGACGCTTTGCTGGGCGAAGACTCCTAGCGTTCCCGCCGGACTCGTTGCCGAATGGGGGCCGCCGCCGCCGCCGTCAATGCTCGCCCGGCTCCTTCAGCGGGTCGTGGCCCCAGTTCATGAGGGAATAGCGCCAGCGCATGTCCGTCACGTCGCCGCTTGGCACCTGCTTCTGGTGGCGGTGGACGTAGCCGATCACTTTCCGCATGTGCGCGTAATCGTCGTCGGTAAGATCAGCCTTCTTCTTGCGCTTGATCTCGACGATCCGCCGGCCCGAGTGGTGGCCGACGCTTTCATCCTCGCCCTCGCGGGTCCAGCCGACGGAGCGGCTTTCGTCGGTGGCGAGCCAGCCCTCCAGTTCCTTCGGCGCCATGTTCACCACGGCGTTGAATTCCTGGTAGACGGCTTGCGGGTCGTCGCTGGTCATGGAAGCCTCCGGGCCGGGGAACGCAGTGCCTGTCCCTGCCCTACGGCCCGCACGCCCGCGAGGTTTACTCTGCCGTCTCCGGCCCGCCGTCCGACGGTCCCGCCGCGCGCACCGTGCCGGGGCGGTCTGCGCCGTCGTCCGAGCCGTCGCCGTTGTTGGCGATTTCCTGCGCCACCGTCACCGCCGGCCCCACTTCCTCGCCCGACGGCAGCGGGCCCTGGCGATCCGCGATCCAGGCCAGGATGTCTGCATAGACGGTCTCGCGCTGGAGGTCGCGCAGCAGCATGTGCCAGCCGTCGTCGTAGAGCACCACCCGCACGCGGCCGCCCCGGTCGGGCACCGTCTCCAGCGCGCGGTCGGTGGCATGGGGCGGGACGATCTCGTCCTTCTCGCCGTAGAGGTACAGCACCGGCCCCGGCACTTCGTCCACGCGATCCATCGCGCGGTCCATGAGGTCCACCAGCCCCTTGGTGCTGTCGATGCGGGTTTCCTTGATGAACAGCGGATCACGCCCGGCCGCCCGCAATATCTCCAGGTTGTCGGACGCCTGGTAGCCCAGCCCTTCGCCCGAAAGTTTCATCCACGGCACCGTGTGGCTGGCGATGAACAGGCCGGCGCGCTGGTAGAAGGGCATGGTGTCGCGCGCCCACACCGCAGGCGCCGACAGGATGACGCCGTCATGGGGCGGCGGATCGTCCGACGTGGCGGTGGCGATGACCGCCGCCCCGCCCATGCTCACGCCCAGCAGGTAGAGCGGCACGTCCGGATGGCGCGCCTTCAGCGCCCGCGCCATGCCCGAGATGTCGCCGATCATGGCGTCCTCGCCGGGCCACAGGCCGAAGTGCGGCGCGCTGCCGAATCCGCGCTGGTCGAAGCTCCACACCGCGATCCCCTTGGCCGAGAGCGCCCGGCCCGGCAGGTCGAAGCCGTGGGAATAGTCGTTGAAGCCGTGCACCGCCAGCACCACGGCCTGCGGCTTGCCCTCGGGCAGCCAGGAGCGCACGGGCAGGGCGTAGCCGTCAGCGGTGCGGAAGCTGTCCTGCGTCAACGCCGGCCGCTGCGGAGCCTCCGCCAGCGGGCCCGGCGGCACCACGCTGGGCGCGCAGCCGGTCAGGGCAAGAGCGCCGAGCACAAGCCCCGCCGCAAGGTAGGATCGCCCCCGCATCGCTCCGTTCCTCCGTCAGACGCCGGCGCGGTTGGCGGCCGCGTCGGGCTGGCTGGTCAACTGGAGGAAGATGTCCTCCAGGTCCGCTTCCTCCGTCGAAAGGTCCAGGATGGACAACTCGGCGGTGCGGATGGCCTCCAGGATTTCCCCCATCACCGTCTCCGACGGCCGGTAGCGGACGATCAGCTTGTGATCCTCCACGATCTCGGCGCCCAGCGCCGCCAGGGCCGGCGGCAGGTGGCCCAGGGTCTCGCGCACGGTGATGTGCAGGGCCTTGTTGTCCAGGCGCTGGAGGAGGGTCTTCTTGGGTTCGCACGCCGCCACCTGCCCCTGGCTGATGATGGCGATGCGGTCGCAAAGCTCCTCCGCTTCCTCCAGGTAATGGGTGGTGAGCAGGATGGTGGTACCCTGCTGGTTCAACAGTTTCACCTGTTCCCACAACTGCTGGCGAAGCTCGATGTCCACGCCCGCCGTCGGCTCGTCGAGCACCAGGATGGGCGGGGCGTGGACCATGGCCTTGGCGACCAGAAGCCGCCGCCGCATGCCACCCGACAGCGTGCGGGCATAGGACTCGGCCTTGTCGGTCAGGCCGACCAGGTGGAGGATTTCATCGGTCCGCCGCTCCGCCTTGGGCACGCCGTAGAGGCCCGCCTGCACGTCAAGCAGTTCCCGCGGGGTGAAGAAGGGGTCCAGGTTCAGTTCCTGCGGCACCACGCCGATGGCCAGCCGCGCGGCGCGCTCGGCGGTGTCGATGTCGTTGCCCCAGATGCGCACCGTGCCGCTGGTCTTGGTCACCAGCCCGGCCATGATGTTGATGAGGGTGGACTTGCCCGCGCCGTTGGGGCCGAGCAGGCCGAAGAAGCTGCCGCGCGGGATCTCGATGGACACGCCATCCAGCGCGCGCTTCTCCCCCTGGCCGTGGCGGGCTGCGTAGACCTTGGTGACGTCGCGGATTTCGATGGCGTTGTCGGGCACGGAGGGGTCCTGGGCGGGCGTGGGAACGGAACTGGCGTGATCGCGGGGCATGGTCTCTGCGGTCGGTGTGCGGGATTCGGATGGGCGGAGTCGACCCCATAACACGCCATCTGGCAAGGGCCGCTGCCGGTCCTATATGGTTGCGGGCCCGGGTCCGGTCGAGTCCCCTTGATCGCGTCCTGTCGTCGGGTATCATCCGGCCATCCGCCGGCAGACGCCGACTCAACGGTTTTCACAAGAGACAGAGGCCATGACGCAGAAGGGCATCACCATTACCGAGACCATCGAGACGGACCGCATCGACGTCGCCTGCGACGGCGGCAACGGTCCGCTGGGCCATCCGCGCGTGTGGCTGCACATCCGCCCGGAAACCCGCGACATCGTCTGCCCCTACTGCAGCCGCCAGTACGTGCTGAAGCAGGGCGTCGAGGCCACCGCCGCCACCACGCAGCACTAGGGTCGTCCGGTCTCGTCAGGTTTTGATGCGCCGGAGTCGGATGGCGGCTCCGGCGTCGTCTTTTTTCCGATCAGCACATGAATGATGGGCGCGCCATGAAACACGTCTTCCTGGTCGACGGATCGGGCTTCATCTTCCGGGCCTTCCACGCCCTGCCGCCCATGTCGCGGCCGGACGGCACGCCGGTGAACGCGGTCTACGGCTTCACCCAGATGCTCATGAAGCTGATCGCCGAGACGGATGCGGACCACATCGCCGTCATCTTCGACACGGCGCGCAAGTCCTTCCGCAACGACTTCTACCCGGAATACAAGGCCCACCGCCCGCCGCCGCCCGATGAGCTGGTCCCACAGTTCGAGCTGATCCGCGAGGCCGTGCGCGCCTTCAACCTTCCATCCGTGGAGATGGACGGGTTCGAGGCCGACGACCTGATCGCCACCTACACCCGCCAGGCCCGTGCAGCCGGGGCCAAGGTGACCATCGTGTCTTCTGACAAGGACCTGATGCAGCTTGTCCACGATGGCGAGGTGGTCCTGTTCGACGCCATGAAGAACAAGGAAATCCGGGGCGAGGACGTGGTCGCCAAGTTCGGTGTCGGCCCCGACAAGGTGGTGGACGTGCAGGCGCTGGCGGGCGATTCCACCGACAACGTGCCCGGCGTGCCCGGCATCGGCGTGAAAACCGCCGCGCAGTTGATCGAGCAGTACGGCGACGTGGAAAGCCTGCTGGCCCATGCCGAGGAGATCAAGCAGCCCAAGCGCCGCCAGAACCTGATCGAGCACGCCGAGGCCGCCCGCATCTCGCGCCGGCTGGTGCTGCTGCGCAACGACTGCGAGGTGACTGAGGCGCTGGACACCTTCACGGTGAAAAAGCCCGACGTGGAGACGCTGACGGCCTTTCTGAAGGACAACGGCTTCAACTCCATCCTCGCCCGTGTCCGCGAAAAGCTGGCCGCCGACGGGGAAGACCTGCCCGAGCCCGTGCGCGATCCCGCCGCCGAGGCCGCCACCGCGCCCGCCGAAATCCACTACGACAGCGTCCTGACGCCGGACGCGCTGGATGCCTGGATCGAAGAGGCGACGCGCACCGGCGTGGTCGCCATCGACACCGAGACCGATGCGCTCGACGCCCACGGCGGCAACCTCGTCGGCCTGTCGCTCTCCACCGCGCCGGGGCGGGCGTGTTACGTGCCGCTGCGCCATGTCGACCCCGAGGCCGTGTCGGCGGGACAGGCACAGGGCTCGCTCGACTTGGGCGGCGACGCGGCGACGGCCGAGGCGGGCTCCGCCCTGCGCCCCGACCAGATCGACGTGGCCGAGGCGCTGAAGCGCCTGGGCCCGCTGCTGGAGAACCCCGGCGTGCTCAAGGTCGGCCACAACATCAAGTACGACCTGCACGTTCTGGAACGCGAGATGGCGGCCCACGACCTGCCGGTGCGCGTGATGCCTGTCGACGACACCATGGTCATGTCCTACGTGCTGGACGGCACCACCACCGGCCACGGCATGGACGAACTCGCCCGCCGCCACCTGGACCATACCTGCACCACGTTCACCGAGCTGTGCGGCAAGGGCAAGAACCAGATCACCTTCGACCGGGTGCCCGTCGACAGGGCCACCCACTACGCCGCCGAGGACGCCGACGTCACCCTGCGCCTGCATCGGCTGTTCCGCGAGCGTCTGTTCGCCGAGCGCATGACCGGCGTCTATGAAAGCCTGGACCGCCCGCAGGTGCGCATCATGGCCGACATGGAAGCCGCCGGCATCAAGGTGGACTCGGTGGAACTCAAGCGCCTGTCCGACGACCTGGGCAGCCGCATGCGCGAGCTTGAGGCGAAAATCCACGATCTCGCCGGCGAGGAGTTCAACCCCGGCAGCCCCAAGCAGCTGGGCGAAATCCTGTTCGGCAAGATGGGCCTGCCCGGCGGCAAGAAAAGCAAGACCGGCGCCTACTCCACCAGCGCCGACATCCTGGAGCAGTTGGCCGCGCAAGGCCACGACCTGCCGGCCCGCGTGCTGGACTGGCGCCAGGTGCAGAAGCTGAAAAGCACCTACGCCGACAGCCTGGTCAACCAGATCCGGCCGCGCACCGGCCGCGTCCACACCAACTATAGCCAGACGGCCACCAGCACCGGCCGCCTGTCGTCGCAGGAGCCCAACCTTCAGAACATCCCCATCCGCACGGAGGAAGGCCGGAAAATCCGCCGCGCCTTCGTGGCGGAACAGGGGTGCAAGCTCATCAGCGCCGACTATTCGCAGATCGAGCTTCGGCTGGTCGCCCACGTGGCCGGCATCGCCGCGCTGAAGGAGGCCTTCCGCGAGGGCCAGGACATTCACGCCATCACCGCCAGCCAGGTGTTCGGCGTGCCGGTGGAGGGCATGGACCCCATGATCCGGCGCCGCGCCAAGGCCATCAACTTCGGCATCATCTACGGCATCTCGCCCTTCGGGCTGGCGGCCCAACTGGGCATCGACCGGGGCGAGGCCAAGGCCTACATCGACGCCTACTTCGACCGCTTCCCGGAAATCCGCGCCTACATGGACGAAACGAAGGCGTTTGCGAAAACCCACGGCTTTGTCCGCACGCCGTTCGGCCGCAAGTGCTGGACGCCCGGCATTTCCGACCGCAATCCCAACATGCGCGGGTTCGCCGAGCGCGCGGCCATCAACGCCCCCATCCAGGGTGGGGCGGCCGACATCATCAAGCGCGCCATGATCCGCGTGCCGGCGGCGCTGACGGACGCGGGGCTGGAGACGAAGATGCTTCTCCAGGTCCACGACGAGCTGGTGTTCGAGGCCCCCGAGGCGGAAGCTGAACGCGCGGTGGAGGTCATCAAGACGGTGATGGAGGGCGCCGCCGCCCTGTCGGTGCCGCTGGACGTGGACGCCGGCATCGCCGACACCTGGGCGGAGGCGCATTAGGGGCGCCGGTCGCAGCCGCCAGCCCGACCGCCCATTCCGAATCGCGGGGGAGCCCGAGGGGGGGGAGGCCGTGCCTTCCCCTCGCACCCTCACGCGCTTCCGCTAAATCCGAATGAAAAGGGGCGCGACCGCAAGGCCGCGCCCCTTTCCTTTCATTCCGGAAGCCGAGCGCCTCAGGCGGAGGTGTCCACCCCGCCCTGGCCACCCTCGGGCGTCTGGGCGCCGCCGCCGTTCCCATTGCCGGCGTCGCGCTTCGGCCCGCCGCGGCTGACCACCACCATGGCCGGGCGCAGCAGGCGGTCGCGGATCAGGTAGCCGTCCTGGTAGACCTCCACGCAGGTGCCGGCGGGGACGTCGGGGTTCTCGACCTCCTGCACCGCCTGGTGCAGGTTGGGATCGAAGGCAGCACCCCGCGCCTCCACCTTCTGCACGCCGTACTTCTCCAGCGCGCCGGTGAGCGTCTTCTGGGTCATCTCGATGCCGACGGCCAGGTTTTTCAGAAGCTCGTTGTTCTTGCGCTTGTCCTCGGGCGCGGCCAGCAGGGCGCGATCCAGGTTGTCGGCGACCGTCAGCATTTCCTTGGCGAAGTTGGAGACGGCGTACTTGGAGTTGTCCTCGATGCGCTTTTCCGCCATGCGCTTGGAATTCTCGGCATCGGCGAGCGCGCGCATGTATTCGGTCTTCAGGCGCTGGACCTCGCCTTCCAGCATGGCGATGCGCTCTTCCGGTGCCATGTTGTCGGCGGCGGCGGCCTGGGCCTCTTCGTCGGGGACGGACCCTTGAGGAATGTCGCCGGCCTGCGGGCTCTGCTCGCCGGTGTCGGCGGTGCCGCCGGGGTGGGTGCCCTCCTGGCCCTCGTGCTCGGGCGCCTCGTTCGGGGTTTCGGCGCCGTTTGCGGCTTGAGCGGGATTATGCTGCTGTGCCATGCCTGTGTGTGTCCTCAACCAATGAGTCTTCCGACCACCTTCGCGGTGTAGTCCACCAGCGGGATGATGCGGGCGTAATTGATGCGGGTGGGGCCGACCACGCCGATGGCCCCGACGATTTCTTCCCGGCCGTTGCGAAACGGGCTGACGATCATGGAGCAGCCGGCGGCCGTGAACAGGTCGTTCTCCGAGCCGATGAAGATCTGCACGCCCTCTGCCGCGCCCACCAGGTCCAGCAGGCGCAGCATCTGTTCGCGCGTTTCCAGCATGTCGAACAGGTGGCGGATGCGCTCCAGGTCCTCCAGCGCGGTCACGTCCGAAAGCAGATGCGACTGCCCGCGCACGATGAGCGCCCCGTCGGCCTCGCCGCCCGTCCAGGTGCCGAGCCCGGCGGCGATCACCTTGCTGGTCAGCTCGTCCAGGGCGTGCTTGTGGCTTTCCAGTTCCTTGAGGATCGCCTCGCGCGCCTCGTCCAGCGTGCGGTTGGTCATGCGCGCCGAGAGGAAGTTCGACGCCTCCACCAGAACGTTCGGCGGCAGATCGTGCGGCACCTCGACCACGCGGTTTTCCACCACGCCGTTCTGGGTGACGATCACCACCAGCGCCCGGCCGGGCCCCAGGTTGACGAATTCGATGTGCTTGAGCGGGCTTTCCGTCTTGGGCGCCATGACCAGCCCGGCGCAGAGCGACAGGCCCGAAAGGGTGTGTGTCGCCTCGGCCAGCACGTCCTCCATGGACTTGTTGCTGGCGCGGCATTGCAGGTCGATGCGCGCCCGTTCCTCGTCGGTCAGGCTGCCGATATCCAGGAGCCCCGAGACGAACATGCGAAGACCCAGCTCCGTCGGCAGGCGGCCGGCGGAGGTGTGGGGGGCGTACAGAAGCCCCAGGTCTTCCAGGTCCGCCAGCACGTTGCGGATGGTCGCCGGCGACAGCGACGTCTGCAGGCGCTTGGACAGGGTGCGGCTGCCCACGGGCTCGCCGGTCTGCACATAGGCATCCACGACGTGCCGCAGGATCTCGCGCGACCGCTGGTTCAGTTCCGCCACGGCGGTAGACTTTTTCAAAGTGTCTCGCGTCGACACGCGCGTAACCCCTCGGAAACACGACCGCTCCGGAATGTAGGGAAGGGGGCGGAAGCCGTCAACGCGCCGCCCGCCCTGGCCGCGCGGCCTTTTCAAGCGCGGTGGGAGGCGCTAGCCTGCGGAGCAACGGATTCCGCCGGGTCTTCCCGGCCCCCCAGTGAAAGGACCCCCTTCATGCGACCCTCCGGCCGCGCCGCCGACGCCCTTCGCCCCGTCACCCTGGAACCGGGATTCGCCAAGCACGCCGAGGGCTCGTGCTTCATCCGCTTCGGCGACACGCATGTGCTGTGCACCGCCAGCGTGGACGAGCGCGTGCCGCCCTGGCTGCGCGGCCAGGGGCGCGGCTGGGTGACCGCTGAATACGGCATGCTGCCGCGCGCCACCCACACCCGCGGCGACCGCGAGGCCGCACGCGGCAAGCAGTCCGGCCGCACGCAGGAAATCCAGCGCCTCATCGGTCGTTCCCTTCGCTCGGTGGTGAACCTCAAGGGCATGGGCGAGATGCAGATCAAGGTGGACTGCGACGTCATCCAGGCCGACGGCGGCACCCGCTGCGCCTCCATCACCGGCGGCTATGTGGCGCTGTACCAGGCCTTCCAGAAGCTGGTGAGCCTGGGCGTGCTGTCGGCCGTGCCCATGACCGACGAGGTGGCGGCCGTGTCCTGCGGTATCTACAAAGGGACGCCGGTGCTGGACCTGGATTACGCCGAGGACTCAAGCGCCGACGCCGACTCCAACTTCGTCATGACCGCCAAGGGACTGATCGTCGAGGTGCAGACCACCGCCGAGGAACACCCCTTCGAGCAGAGCCAGCTCACCGCCATGATGGACCTGGCGACGGCCGGCATCGCCGAACTGGCCGCCAAGCAGCGCGCGGCGCTGGGCCTGGACTGAGGGAGCGTCAGACGCATGGCACGCAAGTTCGAGGGCGGCCGCCTGGTCGTCGCCAGCCACAACCCCGGCAAGGTGCGCGAAATCAACGACCTGCTGCGCCCCTTCGGCGTGGAAGCGGTGTCGGCCGGCGAACTGAACCTGCCCGAGCCCGAGGAGACGGGCGCAACCTTCGCCGAGAACGCCATCCTGAAGGCCAAGGCGGCGGCGGAGGCCTCCGGGCTGCCCGCGCTGTCCGACGACAGCGGGTTGTCGGTGAACGCGCTGGACGGCGCGCCGGGCATCTACTCGGCCCGCTGGGCGGGACCTGGGAAGGACTTCGGCATCGCAATGAAGCGCGTGAACACGGAAATGGTGGGCAAGGACGACCCGCGCGCGCATTTCGTCTGCGCCCTGTGCCTCGCCTGGCCGGACGGTCATACGGAGGTGTTCGAGGGCACGGTGGACGGGGTGATCACCTGGCCGCCGGCGGGCACGAAGGGCTTCGGCTACGACCCGATCTTCCGGCCCGAGGGCCACACCATCACCTTCGGCGAGATGGAGCCCGAAAAGAAACACGCCATGAGCCACCGCGCCCGGGCGTTCGAGCAACTGGTGGACAACTGCTTCCAGAAGTAGGTCAGGTGGCGAGACCGTAGATCATCCGCGCCGCCGTCGCGAAGAGGAACAGCGCAAACGCCGCCCGCAGCATCCTCGGGTTGATGGTGTGGGCGATCTTCGCACCCAGGGGTGCTGCCAGCACCGTGCACGGCACGATCACCGCGAAGCCGATCAGGTTGATGTAGCCGATCGTTCCCGGCGGCAGGCCCTTCGCCCCCATGCCGGACACCAAAAAGCCGATGGCGCCCGGCACGCCGATAATCAGGCCGATCGCCGCCGCCGTGCCGACCGCGCGGCGGATGGGATAGGCGAAGGCGGATAGGGTCGGCACCGAGAGCGTGCCGCCGCCGATGCCCATCATCACCGATATCCCGCCGATCACCGTCGCCATGGCCGCCTGTCCCGGCAGGCCCGGCAGGGCGGCGCGCAGGGTCCAGCCCTCTTTCCGGAAGGCCATGTTGGCAGAGACCAGCAGGGCCACGGAGGCGAAAACTCCCGTCAGCACCGCGCCGCCCACGTTGCCGCCGACCACCGTGCCGATCACCACGCCGGCGAAGACCCACGGCCCCCAGCGTTTCAGCAAATCCACGTCCACCGAGCCGCGCTTCCAGTGGGCGCGTATGGAGCTGATGGACGTCGGGATGATGGTCGCGAGCGACGTGCCGACGGCCACATGCATCCGCACGCCCTCGTCCACGCCGATCAGGGTGAACAGGTGGTAGAGCATGGGCACGATGACGATGCCCCCGCCCACCCCCAGCAACCCCGCCAGAACACCCGCCACCACGCCCGTCGCCAGCAGGGCGGCGATCAGGGCCACGAGGGTTCCGGCATCGGCGGCGAACAAGGCGTCCATTCCATTTCTTTCAACAAGCGCTGCGCGCTCGGGGCCGCGGCCCCGAACCCCGCTTGGAGGGCGCAGCCCTCCAAACCTCCCAGTCTTCTGTTACTAAACAAAAAACTGGAGAGTTCGAGAGGCTGTGCCTCTCGATCGGGGGCTCCGGGGGCGGAAGCCCCCGGAAGCTGCGTCAGCCGGCCTTCGGCCTCAGAACATGCGTATGGTCGGCGGCATACAGGCGGCTGTCGGTGAACTCTGTCCCGCCTTCCTCCAGCACCCGCCCCACCAGGATGAGTGCGGTGCGCGTGATGCCCGACTCCTTCACCTTGGGGCGGATGTCCGAAAGCCGCCCGCGGATTACCTGCTGGTCCGGCCAGGTGGCGCGGTAGATGACCACCACCGGGCAGTCGGCGCCGTAGTGGGGGGTCAGCTCGTCGATCACGTGTTTCAGGTTGTTGACCGACAGGTGCAGGGCCAGCGTCGCGCCCGTGGCGCCGAAGGCGGCCAGCGTTTCGTTGTTGGGCATGGCCGACGACCGCACGGCCGTGCGCGTCAGCACGATGGACTGGCTGACGTCGGGCAGGGTGAGTTCCTGGCACAGCTCCGCCGCCGCCGCCGCGAAGGCCGGCACGCCGGGGGTCACGTCGTAGGGGATGCTTAACCGCTCCAGCCGCCGGATCTGCTCGGCGATGGCGCCGTAGAGGCTGGGGTCGCCGGAGTGCACGCGGGCGACGTCGTGGCCGGCCGCGTGGGCCTCTTCCATCAGCGCGATGATCTGGTCCAGGTGCAGGGGGGCGGTGTCGACCACCTTGGCCCCTTCGGGCGCTTCCGCCACCACCTCGGCCGGCACCAGGGAGCCCGCGTAGAGCACCACGGGGCACTTCTGGATCAGCTTCAGGCCGCGCACGGTGATGAGGTCGGGCGCGCCGGGACCGGCGCCGATGAAATGGACGGTCATGACGACAGTACGTTCTCCATGATGTCGAGGATGAGCCGCGTCCCCTGCTCGATGAGGATGACGTCGGAGCCCACCACCACGCGCTCGATGCCCTGGCCCCGGCGGGGCAGGCGGTCGATCAGGTCGCGGGGCAGCGGGTCGGGGTCCAGGCCCGGCGGCAGGGTGCCGTTGCGCTGCACCTGGCGCGCGAGGCCGGGCGGCAACTGGTCGCGCTTGGCAAGGCCCGGCGGCAGGCTGGAGCGGTCGGTGCCGGCGAAGTAGTCGCGGATGAGGCGGCGCTCCACCTCCGTCAGCACGGTGTCCAGGATGATGTCGCCGACACTGGCCTCGCCCTTCTTCAGCGGCGCGACCATGGCGTCGTTGCCGGGTCCGTTGCCCTTGGAGGGGCCGCCGGCGTGGTCGGGCTTGCCCTTGCCCTCCGGCGGCGCGGCCATGGCGGGGGCGGCGGCGGTCAGCAGGGCTGCGAGCGCGGTTGAAAGGATCAGGACGGAAGCGGATCGGGTCATGGTGTCACTCTCCTGCCGGTTGAGCGTCTCCGATGGCGGTCAGCTTGGCCGCGTAGCCGCGCGGCGTATAAAGCCAAACGCGCCCGCCCTGCTCAACGAGGCGACTTTCGCGGTTGCCGACCATCACAAGGGTGAGCATGTCGGCCATATCGGGCGAAAGTTCGGCAAGGGTGGTGAAGGTGACCGTCTCGTCCGGCCGGCCCAGGTTGCGGGCCAGCACCACCGGCGTCGTGCCGGGGCGGCCGGTCAGCAGCACGTCGCGCGCCCGCGCCAGATGGTCGCGCCGGCGCTTGGAGACCGGATTGTAGAAGGCCACCACGAAATCGCCCGCCGCCGCGCCGTGCAGGCGGGCGTCGATGACCTCCCACGGGGTGAGAAGGTCCGACAGGCTGATGGTGCAGAAGTCGTGGCCGATGGGCGCGCCGGCCCGCGCGGCGGCGGCCTGGATGGCGGACACGCCGGGCTCCACCGTCAGGTCCACGAAGCGCCAGGCGGGGTTGGCTTCCGTCGCGATCAGCTCGAACACCAGGGTCGCCAGCGCATAGATGCCTGCGTCGCCCGAGCACACCAGCGCCACGTCGCGGCCCTGGCCGGCCAGGTCGAGGGCGGCGCGGGCGCGGTCGGCCTCCGCGCCCAGGTCGGACTGGTGCCAGGTCTTGCCCTTTGCGGCCGGGCCGAGAAGGTCGAGATACAGGCCGTAGCCCACCAGGTCCGTCGCGCCCGCCACGGCGGCGGAGACGGCGGGCGTGCGCCAGCCGTCCTGGCCGGGGCCGATGCCAACCACCGTCAGCCGCCCCAGGCCGCGCCCGACGGAACCGGCGTCGATGGGCGTGGGGGAGAGGGCGACGGCGCAGGTGGCGCGGGTGGTCTTCTTCTTGGGGACGATGAGGGTCGCATCCGGCCCGGCGGCGGCGAGAGCGGCGCCCTCGGACACGCCATGGCAGCCGACTTCCGCGAAGACCACGTCGGAGGGGGTTTGCAGGCGCGGGGTCTCGCGCTCAAGTTCCTCGGCTGTGAAGAAGCGGGCCGGCACGCCCAGCATGGCGGCGACGGCGCGCACCGCCGCTTCGTCGGCCTTCAGGTCGAGCGAGCAGACGCAAGCGACCGCCTGTTCCGAAAGCCCGGCGCGGGCGAGCGTGTCGCTGACCAGCGTCGCCACCTCGGCCGGATCGTCGCCGCGCTCGCACCCGACGCCGACGGCCAGCACCGGCGGATGCACCACCAGCGCGTCCGCCCCCGCATCCAGCCGCTCCGTCACGCGGATGACGTGGGCGGCATCGTCGGCCTGGAGCAAGGGGGCGAGCCAGGGCGCATTCCCCTCCACCGTCACCGGCTGGCCGGCGGCGAGCGCGGCCATGACGGGCTTGGCGGCGGCGGGGTTGGCGAGGCTCCAGCCCTTGGGCGGTTCGTCCAGGGCGACGCCGTGGGTGACGTCGCCGGCGGTGGTGACGGCGGCCGCGCCCTCCAATGCCTCGGCGATGCGGCGGGCCAGCGCGTTGGCGCCGTGGTGGCCACCCAGCAGCGGCACGGCGCACGATCCGTCCTGCGCCACGGCGACCACCGGCGGCTCTGCCTGCTTGTCGCCCAGCACCGGCGCCACGGCCCGGATCAGGATGCCGCTTGCGCACACGCCGACGAGGGGCCGGCCGGCGGCGAACAGGGCGCGGACGTGGGCCATGGTGTCGTCGAAGGCGACATCGGCGCCGTCCGCCCGACCGCGCAGGCCGTGGACCTCGGCATCGGGCAGGGCGGCGGCCTTCAGGCGCGCGGCCAGGGCGAGGCCGGTGTCGTTCAGGCAGAGCAGGACGGGCGCGGGCGAGGTCATGGGCGGTTCCGGGTCAGCAAAAGGGAAAAATAGGGGACGCCCTCGGAGAGCGCCTCGGGCAGGGTGAGCACGCGCTGGTCAGGGTGGCCGGCGCGCACCACCACCACCGCACCCTCGGCGCGGCCCAGCCGGTCGAGCACGGCGGCGACCTTGGACAGGTGGCGGCCGAGCTTCATCACGGCGGCGGCTTCGGTCGCGGCGAGGCGCGCGTGCAGGGCATCCTCGGGAAGCGTCGCGGGCAGGACGGTCAGGCCTTCATCCAGCGAAACGACGGGGCGCGCGGCGACGGCGGCACAGGCGGCGACGCTGGTGATGCCGGGGACGACCGAGACGGGGAAACGCCCGGAAAGCCGCTCCAGCAGGTACATGAACGATCCGTAGAACAGCGGATCGCCCTCGCACAGCACGGCGGCGTCGCGGCCCTCGGCCAGATGGCCCGCCAGGGTGTCGGCGGCGGCGTCATAGGCCGCCAGCGCCGATTCGCGCCCCTTCGAGACGAAGTCCATGACGATGGGGACCTCGATCTTGCCGGGATGAATCCACTCCGCCACCACGGCGCGCGCCATGGAGCGGCCTTCCGGGTTGGCGGGCCAGGCGATGACGGGACAGGCGCGCAAGAGCCGCAGCGCCTTGAGCGTCACCAGTTCCGGGTCGCCGGGGCCGACGCCCAGGCCGTACAGGGTGCCGGGAGCCGTCATGGTTTCACCGCCACAAGCTGCGTCACCGGCGCCAGCGCGTCCCACACATGCAGGCCGCCGGGGGTTTCCTTCAGGTGGGTCGCGGCAATCCGCGTGAGCGTGCCGTTCCAGGCGGCGCGGCGGTCGAGCAGCCGCGCCTCGGCCTCGGCGGTCACCGCGTTGGCCACAAGGCGGCCGCCCGATTTCAGCGCGTCCCACGCCGCGTCCAGCATTCCTTCGCGCGAAACGCCGCCGCCGACGAAGACGGCATCGGGCGCCGGTCCTGCCTCGGCCAGAACAGCGGGGGCTTCGCCAGCGACGACGCGCAAGCCCGGCGTGCCCAGCGTGGCGGCGTTCTCGGCGATCATGGCGCGGCGGCCGGCGTGATGTTCGATGGCGACGGCGTGGCCGCCCTCGGCGGCCCGCATCCATTCGATGGCGACGGACCCGCAGCCGGCGCCGATGTCCCACAGCACCTGCCCCGCCAGGGGGGCCAGGGCCGAGACGGTGGCGGCGCGGACAACGCGCTTGGTGAGCTGCCCGTCATGGCGGAAGGCATCGTCGGGCAGCCCCGGCGTGCGCGGCAGCACGCGGGCGTCCGGCGCGGCCTCGACGGTGACGGCAAGGGTGTTGAGGTCGGGAACGGGCTCGGCCGTCCAGGTCTCGGCCGCACCCTCGCGCCGCCCCGCGCGCGGGCCGCCCATGTGCCAGAGCGCCGTCATGGTCGAGGGCCCGAAGCCGTGGCGGGTCAGCAAATCCGCCACGGCCGCCGGGCTGGTTCCGTCCGCCGACAGCACCAGCAGGCGCGCGCCGGGGGAAAAGTGCGGGATCAGGCCCTCCAGCGGGCGGCCGTGGACCGTCAGCAGCCGGCAGTCCTGCAACGGCCAGCCCATGCGGGCGGCGGCGAGGCTGAAGGCGGAGGCATGCGGCAGCACCACCATCTCCGCCGGGTCGAAGCGCCGGGCCAGGGTGGCACCCAGGCCATAG
This sequence comes from Caenispirillum salinarum, assembly GCF_044803115.1. Taxonomy (GTDB): domain Bacteria; phylum Pseudomonadota; class Alphaproteobacteria; order Rhodospirillales; family Rhodospirillaceae; genus Caenispirillum; species Caenispirillum salinarum_A. Next base: position 32,644 of record NZ_CP085224.1, read on the forward strand.
ACCATGGGGTCGCCGCTCGCCAGCACCACGACGCCGGCCGATCCGCGCCGGGCCTCGATGGCGGCCAGCGTCTCGTCCAGCGTGGTCCATTGTATGCATTCTGCATCCGTCGAGGCTGCAAGCGCCAGATGCCGCGCCCCGCCGACCAGCACCGCCGCGCCGTCGATCACCGCGCGGGCGGCGGGCGACAGGCCGGCTAGCCCGTCCTCGCCGATTCCGACGACGGTCAGCCAGGGGACGGTCACCGGCGTTCCTCCTGCTCCACCGACAGCGGCGCCGCCAGAGCGTTCACCGCCGCCGCCGCCATGGCCGAGCCACCGCGCCGGCCGCGCAGCGTTATGAAGGGGACCCCCAGCTTGGGCGCGTCCTCGATCAGCGCCTCCTTGCTCTCGATGGCGCCCACGAAGCCCACCGGAAAGCCCAGGATGACCGCCGGGCGCGGCGCGCCCTCGTGCAGCAGCTCCAGCAGGCGGAACAGGGCCGTCGGCGCGTTGCCGATGGCGACCACGGCGCCGAACAGCTTGTCCCGCCACAGGTCGACGGCCGCCGCCGAGCGGGTCGTGCCGTGACGACGGGCGATCAGGTCCACCTCGGGCCGCTTCAGGGTGCAGACCACCGGCCCCTTCAGGCGGCGCGAGATCACGCCGCGCGCCACCATCTCCACGTCGGTCAGCACCGGATGCCCGGCCACCAGCGCCGCCCGCGCCGCCGAGACGGCGTGCGGGTCGGCGGCCAGATCGTGGACGGCGTCGGTCATGCCGCAGGCGTGGATGACCCGCACCGCCAGCGGCCGCAGGTCCTCGGGCACGACCGACAGGTCGGCCTCGCGCTCGATGGCGGCGAAGGACTCGGCGTAGATGGCGGCGGGATCGCGCAGGTACTGGTAACGCCCGTCGGTCATGATGAAGGTGTCCCGGCGCTACTCGGCCTTCTCGGGGTCGTGCGAATGGCCGTGGTCGTGATGATGATGGTGGTGGTGATGATGACCATGACCATGACCATGATGGTGATGGTCATGGTCGCCGTCGGTGCCGATGCCGCGCACATGATGATGGTGCCCGGCCTGCACGGCGCCCACCTCGCCCTCATAGCCGATGACCTGCTCGCGGTACTTGCACAGCTGGCAGTTCATGGCGACGTTGCCGCCCAGAATGTCGGTCACCCGCTCCACGAAGGTCTCGATGACCTGCGGGTGGTCGTTCAGGTAGCCGGCCTTCACGAACTCCACGTCCGGGTGGCTGGCGGCCACGCCGTCCGTCTGGTCGTAGATGCGGCGCACCAGGATGCCGGTGAACAGGAAGTAGGGGAAAACGATGATGCGCTTGAAGCCCAGGCGCGAGGCCATCTCCAGCCCCGCATCCACGCGCGGGTGGGCGACGCCGGAATAGCAGACTTCCGCCCAGCCGAAGCCCATGCCTTCCCACAGCATGCGCGCAACCTTAGAGATGTTGGAGTTCGAGTCGCTGTCGTTGGTGCCGCGGCCGACCACCATCAGCAGGGTGTCCTTGCGGTCCACTTGCGTGGCGCAGGCGGCCTCGGCCTCCTCGATGCGGGCCTTGGCGGCCTTCAGAAGCTTGGTGTCGATGCCAAGTTCGCGGCCGAACTCGATGGTGATGTCGGGGTACTCCGCGCCGAAGGCGTTGACCTCCCACGGCAGGTCGTTCTTGACGTGGCCGGCGGCGAACAGCATGCCGGGCACGGCCAGAATGCGGGTGACGCCCTGCTCGCGCAGCTTTTCCATGCCGTCGCGCAGGATGGGGCGGGCGAACTCCAGGAAGCCGCTTTCCACGGGGTACTGCGGCAGCCGTTCGCGCAGGTGCACGGCAAGCTGGTTGAATTCCTCCACGGCCCCTGTATCGCGGCTGCCGTGCCCGCAGATCATCACACCGATCTTTTCACTGGTCATGCGCCTGGTCCTTGCCTTCGAGCGTGTCCAAATTCCGTCCGCCTGGTCACAGCCTCCGGGCGGTGCGGCGGGCCGGACTATAGAAGCCAAGGCCGCGCCTGTCATGTATTGACTCTGCTTGCCCTCAGGCACCGGCCGGCGGCTGCGCCGTCGCGCGCTGGGATTCGGCTGATGCCCTTTTTCAGCCCGCCAGGGGATGGTGTTCGTTCACCAGCCGCTTCAGGCGCTCGTCCAGCACATGGGTGTAGATCTGCGTCGTCGAGATGTCGGCGTGGCCCAGCATCTGCTGCACGCTGCGCAGGTCGGCGCCGTGGGCCAGCAGGTGGCTGGCGAAGCTGTGGCGCAGCACGTGGGGCGAGACCTTGGACGGCGGCAGCCCGGCCGCCACCGCAATGTCGACCAGCATCTTGGTGAAGCCGTCGCGCGTCAGGTGGCCGTCCCTGGCGCGGGACGGAAACAGCCAGCGGTTCCGCGCCGCCTTCTTGTCGCCCAGCAGGCCGTCGCGCACGGGAATCCACTCCCGCACCGCGGCCCGGGCGGCATCGGTCAGCGGCACCATGCGTTCCTTGTTGCCCTTGCCGCGCACCACCAGCACCGCCTGATCGCGCGCCACTGCCGCCAGCGGCAGGGAGACCAGTTCCGAGACACGCAGCCCCGTGGCGTAAAGGATTTCCATCAGCGCCGTCGCCCGCACGCCGCGCGCGCCCTCCAGCGCCTTGGCGGCGGCCAGCAGGCGCTCCACCTCCTCTTCCGACAGGTATTTCGGCAGGGAGCGGCCCATGGGCACGGTCTGGATGGTCGAACTGGGATCGTCGCCGCGCACCCCTTCGGCGAACAGGAACCGGAAGAACTGCCGCAACGCCGACAGGCGCCGGTTGACGGTGCGTGTCGCCATGCCCGCATCGGCCAGCCGCGCCAGATAGGCGCGCAGGTCCTCGGCCTCCGTCGCCTCGGCGCCCTTGCCCCGCGCTGCCAGGAAGCCGCCCAGGTCCGCAAGATCGCGCTGATAGGCATCCACCGTGCGCGGGCTCGCACCCCGCTCGGCCACCATCATTTCAAGGAAGCGTTCGACGTGGCGGTCGATCATGGGCGCCGTCACACCCCCGCCGCCGCCAGGGCCTCAAGCGCCAGCGCGCGGGCATCACGCTCCAGCCCCACGGCCTTGAGCGCCGCGACGGCGCGGAACAGGGCCTCCGGGTGGACGGCGTCGGGTCCGTCCGGGCCGATGGCGATGAGCGCCAGCGCCACCACCTCGCCCACGCGGCCCTCGGCGGCGGCGCCGTCCAGGGCGCGCAGGATGGCGGCGTCGGGCATGGCCGGCGCGGCGTCCACAATGGCGTCCAGCAGCACCGGCTGCCAGGCGCCCGCCCCGATCGGCTCGCCCATCGCCTGAAGCAGCCCGAGCAGCAGCGTGTGCCGGCGGTCGAGCAGGGGCAGGTCGGCACCGTGATCCTCGGCCTCCGCCGCCCGCAGCGCCCGCCACTCCGCCAGCAGGCGGCCGACGGCCGGCCCCGTGCCGTCCGAGGGCGCGACCGCCACCCGCACCAGCGCCGCCAGAAGCGCCCGGTCGCGGGCCGCCGCACCGCCGCGCATCTGCGCCAGGGCGTCGATCCACGGGCCCGCCGCCTCCACCCGCCCCGCCGCCAGCAGGGCGCGGACGGCGGACGGGGCGAACCACGCCAGTTCCGGCGCCGGCGCAAGGGCCGCGATGGCGTCGGCGTGCAGGCGGGCGGTGGCGATCTCCACCGGCTCCCCTGCGGCGGCGGCGAGCGCGGCGTCCAGGGCCTCGGCCTTGAGCGCCGGCGTCTCCTGAAGCGCCGCCAACCGCGCCAGCCGCGCCCGCTCGCGCGCAGTGGCGGGACCGTTGCCCAGCGGCTCCTGCATCTCCTGCACCGAAAAATCGGCCGCGCGGTAGGCGTCGGCCAGCCCGGCCGCATCCAGCGCGCCCGCCGCGGCGGCCTGCTCGGCGGCGGCCAGCCGTTCGGCGGCCGAGCCCGGTCCGCCCGCCGCCACGGCGGCGGCGAGCCAGGGCGCGGCGGTCGACGACAGGGCATCCTCGGGCAGCCGATCGCCGGCACGGCGGACCATGGCGAGCGTCAGCGGCTCGGGCGCCGGTAGGGCCTCCAGCGAGGCCGGTGTCACGTTGCTCAGGCGGTCGGCCAGATAGAAGAAGGCCGGGTCCTCGTGCCCCGTCTCCCGCAGCATGGCCATGGCCATCTGCGCCGGTGCCTCGCGTCCCGTGGCAAGATCGCAGACCGCCGTCACCTTCTGCCAGTAGGGGCCGTCGAAGGCTGCCAGCCCCTCCCGCGCCGCCTGGCACAGCGGCGCCGGCAGCGGCATTTCGGGATCGGCGGACACCTGCGTCAGCATCACGTCCAGCCGCGCCCGGCGCACAGCCTCGGTCCGCGCGGCCTCGGGCGCCGCGTCGGCCAGCTTCAGCGCCAGATCGACGGCGCCGAGCTGGCGCAGCGCCTCGATGCGCGCGGCCAGGAAATCGGGCCCTGCCGCGCGGCCCGCCGCGGGCTCGGGCGCGCCGGCGGTGGCGGCCAGAAGGCGGGTCATCAACCCGTGCATGACCGGCGACGGCGCGCCGACGGGCAGCTTGGTCACCAGCGTCGCGGCCAGCGGTGCCGGCGTGCCGGCCCACAGGTCGTGCGGCAGGCCGCTTTCCGCCCCGTCCAGCGCGCCGACGGCGGCCAGGCTGATCCGGTCCAGCGGCTGCACCGCGATGGCGCCGTCAGCCAGGACCGACGGCTCGTCCGGTGCGGTGGGCGCGGCGGCGGACGGCGCGTCCGCCCCGCCACCGGCGCCGGGAAACAGGCTCACCGGCCCCGCCGTCTCCGCCAGCGCCGGAGCGGCAGCGGCAGCGGCAGCGGCCAGGACCGCCAAGCCGAAGGCGGCTGCCGCCCTAGCGGTTCTGGAAGCGGTCATTGTCGATCACCTTTTCCATGCGCTCGGTCGGGGGCGGCATTTCCCAGGTCGCCAGGAAGCCGACGCCGGCGACGATCACCGCGAGCAGAAGGAGAATGAGAATGCGGGACAAAGTGCGCATGATGGGGGAGACGTCCTCACGATCCGGCGGACAGGTTCCAGATGGGCGGCAGGCGTGTTCGAAAACCTTTGACCAGGGCCGGGACAGCCCGGTCGCGGTGTGCTATAGGAACCGATTATGGCAACCGCACGGCAGTCTAATCCCTTGGCGAATCCGGCGCAACGCGGCGACGGAGGACACAGTTGAGCACCGGCTGGATCACCCCCGACGGCACGGGCCCGCTGACCCTGCCGCGCACCGTGGTGCTGGTGGGGCTGATGGGCGCGGGCAAGAGCGTCGTCGGCAAGCGGCTGGCGCAGCGCCTGCACGTCCCCTTCATCGACGCCGACCACGAGGTGGAAAAGGCCGCCGGCCAGTCCATCGCCGACATCTTCGCGACCCTGGGGGAGGAGGCCTTCCGCGAGGGCGAGCGCAAGGTGATGGCGCGGCTGCTGGACGGCCCGGTCTGCGTTCTGGCGGCCGGCGGCGGCGCCTTCATGTGCCCGGAGACGCGCCGGCGCATCAAGCGGCGCGGCATCAGCGTGTGGCTGCGCGCCGACCTGGACCTGCTGGTGCGCCGCACCGCCGGTCGGGGCCACCGGCCGCTGCTCAACCAGGGCGACCCGCGCGCCAAGCTGGAAAGCCTGATGGCCCAGCGCTATCCCGTCTATGAAACCGCCGACGTGACCGTCGATGCCGGCGAGGAAAGTCCCGACACCACCACCGGCCGCGTGCTCGATGCCCTGCGCGACTGGCTGGACGCCAACGATTCGCCCCCGCCCGAACCCGTGGAGACCAATCCGTGACTGCCGTTTCCGCTGATCCTTCCGCCGCCCCGGAAACCTTGCGCGTGGACCTGGGCGACCGGTCCTACGACATCCTCGTCGGTGCCGGCCTGCTGGACGATGCCGGAAGGCTGATGGCGCCGGTGCTGCGGCAGAAGCGGGTGTTCATCGTCACCGACGAGACGGTGGCCGGCCTGCACCTGGGCACCCTGACCGGCACCCTGGACGCCGCCGGCATCCGCCACGACGCCTACATCGTCGCGCCCGGCGAGGCATCCAAGAGCTACGCCATTTTCGAGCGCCTGCTCAACGCCATGCTGGAGGCCCGGTGCGAGCGGGCGACCACCGTCGTCGCCCTGGGCGGCGGCGTGGTGGGCGACCTGGCGGGATTCGCCGCCGCCGCCCTGCTGCGCGGGGTCGACTTCGTGCAAGTGCCGACGACGCTGCTGTCGCAGGTGGACAGTTCCGTCGGCGGCAAGACCGGCATCAACACGCCGTTCGGCAAGAACCTGGTGGGCGCCTTCCACCAGCCGCGCCTGGTGCTCATCGACACGGACACCCTGGGGACGCTGGACCGGCGCGAGCTGCTGGCCGGCTATGCCGAGGTGGTGAAGTACGGCCTGATCGACGACCCCGCCTTCTTCGAGCGCCTGGAACGCGACGGCGCGGCGCTGATCGCGGGCGACGAGGCCCTGCGGCGCGCCGCCATCCTCACCTCGTGCGCCGCCAAGGCCCGCGTGGTGACCGAGGACGAGCGCGAGGGCGGCCGCCGGGCGCTGCTGAACCTGGGTCACACCTTCGGCCATGCGCTGGAGGCCGAATGCGGCTACGGGGGCACGCTGCTGCACGGCGAGGCCGTCGCCATCGGCATGGTCATGGCCTTCGACCTGTCGGCCCGGCTCGACCTCTGCCCGGCCGAGGACGCCGCGCGGGTGCGCGCCCACCTGGCGGCCGTGGGGCTGCCGGTGACGCCGCCGCGCCTGGAGGGTGCGCGCCTGGACACCGACCGCCTGATCGCCCACATGGCGTCGGACAAGAAGGTCGCCGAGGGCAAGGTGACCTTCGTGCTGGCGCGCGGCATCGGCCAGGCGTTCCTCACCCGCGACGTGGCGCCGGAGGCCCTGCGCGCCACCGTGGCCGACGCCGTCGCCGCCTCCTGACCGTTCACCCCTGCCGCCACCCCTCTCCGCCTAGCCGAGGACGGTTCCGCCATGACCACCGCCATGATCGTTTCCATCGTCGCGATCCTGGTCTGCCTTGTCCTCTCCGGATTTTTTTCCGGCTCCGAAACGGCTCTGACCGCCGCGTCGCGCCCCCTGATCAGCGAGCTTGAGCGCAAGGGCGACAGCCGCGCCGCCATCGCCAACAACCTGCTCATCAAGCGCGAACGTCTGATCGCGACCATCCTGCTTGGCAACAACCTGGTCAACATCCTGGCCTCCGCCCTGGCGACCAGCGTGCTGATCGGGCTGTTCGGCGAGAGCGGCGTGGCCATGGCCACCGTGGTCATGACCATCCTGATCCTGATCTTTTCCGAGATCCTGCCCAAGACCTACGCCCTGACGCACACCCACCGCATGGCGCTGGGCGTGGCTCCGATCATGCGGGTGCTGGTGATGGTCTTCCAGCCGCTGACCAGCGTTATCCAGGGCATGGTTTCGGTGACGCTGAAGGTGGTCGGCGGCGGCGAGCGGCCGCACACCTCCTCCATGGCGCTGGCCGAGTTGCGCGGCGCCATCGAAATGCACACGGCGCAGGCCGCCGAGGCCGGCGGCGAGAAGGTCATCGCGCACGAGCGGGCCATGCTGCGCAGCGTGCTGGACCTGGCCGACGTGGAGGTGTCGGAGATCATGGTGCCGCGCGGGAAGCTTGTCACCATCGACGCCGACCAGCCGACGTCCGACATCGTGCGCCAAGTGCTCGCCAGCCCCTACACCCGCATTCCGCTGTGGCGCGGCAAGTCCGACAACATCGTCGGCATCCTGCACGCCAAGGCGCTGCTGCGCGCCGTCGAGGCGCATTCCGGCGACATCTCCGACCTGGACATCGTCGCCATCGCCTCGCCGCCGTGGTTCATCCCCGACGCCACGCGCCTGCTGGACCAGTTGCAGGCCTTCCGCCAGCGCCGCGAGCACTTCGCCATCGTGGTGGATGAATACGGCGTCCTGCTGGGCATCGTGACGCTGGAGGACATCCTGGAGGAAATCGTCGGCGAGATTTCCGACGAGCACGACATCGCCGTCTCGGGCGTGCGGCCGCAGCCCGACGGGTCCTTCGTCATCGACGGCGGGGTCACCATCCGCGACCTCAACCGGCAGTTCGAATGGGACCTGCCCGACGAGGAAGCCGCCACCATCGCGGGCCTTGTGCTGCATGAAAGCCGCTCCATCCCCGATCCCGGCCAGACCTTCCTGTTCCACGGCTTCCGGTTCGAGGTGCTGCGCCGCCACCGCAACCAGATCACTTCCATCCGCGTCACGCCGGTCGCCGAGGAGGAAAAGCACGACGAGGACACGGCCCAGCCCTCGGAATGATCGGCCGGCCACGCCTGCCACCCTTTTAGGGATGCACTAATTCCTTAGTGCGCCGCTCGGTAATTTTCTTGACGCCCGCTTGTGCGCTGGCACACTGAAGTTTCGCAATGCAACGCGAAAGACGTGCGCCGGATAAAAGGCACAGCGAACACACGACACACAGGTCTCAGGCTGTCAGGGAGAGCGCCATGGCGAAGATCGTTCCGGATATCATTCCACGCGAGCAGACCCTGTCCATCGTCGCGCCGGAAACCACCGTGCGCACCGCCGCCGAACTGATGCGCGACCGCAACATCGCGGCCGTCATGATCGTGCGCGACGAACGGTTGATCGGCATCATGACGGAACGTGACATCGCCGCCCGCGCCGTCGCCCGGGGCGTGGACCCGCAGACGACGCGGGTGGAAGAAATCATGACCGCCGACCCCGATACCCTGGAAGCGGACGATCCGGCCATGACTGCGCTGAAGATGATGCGCGACCACAACTACCGCCACCTGCCGGTGGTCAGGGACGGCAAGCCCGTCGGCATGGTGTCCATCCGCGACCTCTACGCCGTCGTGCAGTCTGAACTGGAAAGCGACATCCGCAACCGCGACGCCTACATCTTCGGCGAGAACTACGGCACTGCGCCCGCCTGACGGCGCTTCCGCCGCACCGGACGACGGCCGCCGCTCCGCACCGGACCGGCGGCCGTTGCGCGTGCGCCCCTTGACGGCGGGCGAAAACGTCATGACGTTGACGTAAACGGAAAGCCCGACCATGATGGTCGGCGTCCCTGCGCCTCGTGCCGCATCCTGGAGAGCCAAAGCCCATGCCGCTGACCCCGCCGACCGTCGCCCGCGAGAAGCAGCACACGCGGACCGTCCAGGTGGAAGGCTTCCGCCGCGAGGACGGGCTGTACGACATCGAGGGCCATCTGGTCGACACCAAGACCTACGGTTTTTCCAACCAGGACCGCGGCCGCATCGAGGCGGGCGAGCCCCTGCACGGCATGTGGCTGCGCCTGACCATCGACCGCACCATGCTGATCCGATCGGCGGAAGCGGTGACGGATTACGGCCCCTTCACCATCTGCAAGGACATCAATCCGGATTTCGCCAAGCTGGAGGGCCTGCACATCGGGCCCGGCTTCCGCAAGGACGTCCGCGCCCGGCTGGGCGGCCGGCACGGCTGCACGCATCTGGTGGAAATGCTGCTCGGTCCCATGGCGACGACGGCTTTCCAGACCATGTATGCCGAGCGTGAAAAGACCGGCGAGAACAAGGGCCTGGCGGAACGTCCCCGGATCATCGACACCTGCCACGCGCTCGCCGCCGACGGCCCCATCGTCGCGCGCCAGTGGCCGCAGTGGTACGAAGGGCCGGAGGAAAAGGGCACCGGAACCGACGACTGAGGCGCCGGCGCGGGCCTCGGTGTTGCACATTGAAATGTGAATCCATCGGCCTGCTTTCGCAGGAATGACGGCTGCTCAGAATACAAAAAATGACCGTCATCCCAGCGAAGGCCGGGGTCCACCACGGCCATCTGTCATTCGCAAAGCGCCCGCCTGAGCGCCTGCCGACGGCCTTCCGCACCGCCCCGGAACGAAACGGGATGCGGGGGCGTGCCGCCTCGCATCCCTCCACCGTGCCAAGGGCGCGACGCCGCTGCCTCAGCTTCCGGCCGCGCCGGGGAAGCTTTCGGGCGCCGGTGCCACCACCTGCGCCCCGTCGCGGGTGACGCGCAGGATGGCGAAGCCGCGTTCCACGGTGCCGTCCTGGCGCAGGCGGAACAGGCCGTCGACGCCGACGAAGCCTTCCGGGTTGGTCAGCGCGCGGGCGTCGAAGGGAGAGGTTTCATTGCGCTTGGCCAGCACGGCCGCGAGCGCGGTGGCGTCGTAGCCCACGTTGGCGATGGCCGGCGGCGTGGAGCCGTAGGCGTTGCCGTAGCGGCGGGTGAAATAGTCGTTGCTCTGCGGCGAGGGTGCGGGGAAGACGGCGCCGACCAGCGCGGGCTCCTGGCCCAGGCGGCGGTCGTCGTTCCACAGCATGGTGCCCATGTACTGCACCTGCTCGGGCCGCACGCCGTAGTAGGGCAGCAGGGCCGCAACCTCGCGCAGTTGCTGGCCGCTCTCGGGCAGCAGCAGGGCCTGGAAGCCGATGTCGCCCGACCCCTGGATCTGCTGCAGGCGCTGCAGGGCGCGCTGCGCCACCGGGTCGGGATTGGCCGCCAGTTCCTGCTTCTGGCGCTCCAGCGCCGCCTGCGAGGCCGACGGATTGGTCAGGCGCTTGATGGCCTCGTCCGGCGCGCCGTCCGGATTGAAGTATTCCACCTGCACCACGGCGGCATTGGCCCGCGCGGTGACGTCGCGCAGCGCCTCGGCCATGGCGCGGCCGTAGGCGGTGGAGGGCGCCAGCACGGCGAAGCGGTCCATGTTCTGGCCGCGGGCGAAGCGCACCAGGGCTTCGGCCTGCTCGGTCAGCAACAGGCCCATGACGTAGACGTTGTCGGACGCCGCCGAGGTGTCGGTGGAGAAGCTGACCACGTTCACCCCCGCCGCCTGGGCCTGCGGGGCCACGGCGCGGACGTTGTCGGCGAACAGCGGACCGAGGACGAGTTGCGCGCCCTCGCTCAGCGCCTTGTCCATGGCGGCGCGGGCGCCTTCCGTCGTGCCCCGGGTGTCGTAGGGCTGCAGCACGAAGCGGTCGTCGGCCACGTCGAACACCGCCATCTGCGCGGCATTGAGCAGCGCCTGCCCGACGTCCGCGGCGCGGCCCGAGCGCGGCACCAGCAGGGCGACGCGGCGATATCCGTCCTCCACCTCGGTGGGCGGCGGCGGCGCGGGCTCGGCGCGCTGGGCGGGCGGCGCCTGGCGCGGCGCTTCCACCCGGGGCTGTTCGGGTGCTATCTGTTGCTGCGCACAGGCGGACACCACCGACACAAGTGCCAGGACGGCGAACGATGGCAGAAGACGAAAGCGCTGACGATGATCCGCGCGGGGCACGGGCAACCTCCTCCGGTAACGGCGCGACTGGGCCCAAGCCTAGCGGCGCATTGAGGCGAGGGGAAGGCGAAAGGCATCGTCTCCCCCCGGGGTTGTATGTGGTGGCGACCCCCATCGGCAACCTGGGCGACATCACCCTGCGCGCGCTGGAGACGCTGAAAGGCGCCGACGTCATCGCCTGCGAGGACACGCGCGTGACCGGCAACATGGCGCGCCGCCTGGACATCCAGACGCCGCTGACGCCCTATCACGAGCACAACGCCGAAGCCGCCCGCCCGAAGCTGATCGAGCGGATGAAAAACGGCGGCGCCGTCGCCCTGGTTTCCGACGCCGGCACGCCGCTGGTGTCCGATCCCGGCTACAAGCTGGTGCGCGCGGTGGTGGAGGAAGGCCTGAAGGTCGTTCCCCTGCCGGGCGCCTCGGCGGCGCTGGCGGCGCTGGTGGTGGCCGGGCTGCCATCGGACCGCTTCCTGTTCTGCGGTTTTCCGCCCCAGAAGACCAAGGCCCGCCGCGACTGGCTGGCCGAGGTGGCAGGCATCGGCGCCACGCTGGTCATCTACGAGGGCCCGAGCCGCCTCGCCGCCAGCCTGGCCGACATGGCCGAGGTGCTGGGCGCGGGCCGCGAGGCCGCCGTCTGCCGCGAACTGACCAAGCTGTACGAGGAAACCCGCCGGGGCACGCTGGCCGACCTTGCCGCTCGCTACGCCGCCCAGGCCGCCCCCAAAGGCGAGGTGGTGGTCGTCGTCGGTCCTCCCGCGCCCGCCGAGGCCGCGACGGAAGAGGACCTGGACGCCATGCTGCGCGCCGCCCTCGACCGCGGGGAGAGCGTGCGCGACGCCGCCGCCGCCGTGGCCGCCGCGACGGGCCTGAAGAAACGCGCCGTCTACGCCCGGGCGCTTGAACTGGCGAAGGGCTGAGGCATGGCGCTGCCGCTGTTCCGCCGCCCGGCGGCGCGCTCCGTCAAGGACCGCCGCGCCGCCGAAACCCGCGGCCGCGCGGCGGAAGCCGCCTGCGTGGCGGCGCTGGAGGCGGCGGGCTGGGCCCTGGTCGCCGAACGCTTCCGCCCGCCGCGCGGCCAGGGCGCCGGCGAAATCGACCTGATCGCCCGGCGCGGCAGGGTGCTGGCGTTCATCGAGGTCAAGGCGCGCGAGGCGGAAACGGACGCGGCGGAAAGCGTCACCCCGCGCCAGCAGCAACGCATCGCCCGTGCTGCGGAGCTGTTCCTGGCGCTGCATCCCGACCTGGCGGAGCTGGACTGCCGCTTCGACGTCATGCTGGTGACGCCCGGCAAGGCGCCGAAGCACATCGAGGATGCGTGGCGACCGGGGCTTTGAGGAAGGGGGACAGCGCATGTTCCCCCAGCGTCAACATGCCCTCACGCCGCGCCCATGTGGGCCATGCACTCGGCGCGGATCACGCGGTTGCGGCCGGCCCGTTTGGCGGCGTAAAGGGCGGCGTCGGCGCGTTTCAGGGCGCCGCTCAGCCCCTCCCCCGCCTCGAAGGTCGCGACCCCCAGGCTGACCGTCAGGCCCAGGCCGGCCGGCGGGCCGCCTTCCTCCAGGCAGTCCACCGGCTCGGCGGCGATTCCGCCGCGGATTCGTTCGGCCGCCGATTCCGCCGCCTCCGGGCCGCCGTGCAGCAGGATGGCGAACTCCTCGCCGCCGACGCGCGCCAGCAGGTCGGCGGCGCGCAGGTGAGCGCTCACGCGCGCCGCCACCGCGCGCAGGGCCACGTCGCCGACGGCGTGGCCGTAGGTGTCGTTCACCGCCTTGAAATGGTCGATGTCCAGCGCCACGAGTTGCAGCGACTCCGGCTTCTGGGTCGCGGTCAAGCGCCGGGCGGCGACCGTCTCGAAGCCCCGGCGGTTCAGCGCGCCCGTCAGCGGGTCGGTGTCGGCGGCGTCCCGCAGGGAGTGCTCGACGTGCTTGCGCGAGGTGATCTCCAGCGCCAGCCCGGCGATGCGCTTCAGGCGGCCGTCGGCGTCTCGCTCGGCATCGGCACGGAGTTCCCACCACACCCGCGAACCGCCACGGGTGCTTACCTGAACGTCGAGCCGGAAGGAATCGCTGGTGCCGACGGTGCAGCGGCGCACGCGGTCCATCAGGGCCTCGCGATGGTCGGGCGCCAGATGGTGGAGCAGACTGCGCAGGGCCATCTTGGGATACGGCGGCGGGTAGCCTAGCAGGCGGTAGAAGGCGTCCGAGCACCACAGCCGCCCCGGATCGAACGCCCAGTCCCACACGCCGCTGTGGGCCGAGGCATCCAGCACCGCAAGCTGGCGCGTGCGGTCATCCAGCCGCTGGCGGTGGATCAGCGCCCCGATCAGATCGGCGCAGGTGCGCAGGAAGTGCAGTTCCTCGGTGCTCCACGGCACCTCGCGCGCGCAGTCGTCCAGGCCGAGCGTCCCCCACCATCCGCCGTCGAGCATGATGGGCACGGTGGCCATGGCGCGGATCGCCTGGCTGTCCATGTCCTTGCGCAGGTGGCTGCCGGGTGCAAGGTCGCGGGTCAGGAAGGCCGTGCTCTCGCCGCGCAGCCGCGATTGCACCAGGGCGCGGTAGTCCGGCGCCACCATTTCCGTGCGGAACAGGCGGAAGCGCTTGAGGTGCTGCTGCGCCACCGGCGCGGATACGGCCCATTCGAAGATGTAGTCCTGGACGACCTCGGTCTCCGTCACCTCCAGCGTCTGAAAGATCCACACGCGGGAGGTTCCGGTGACCCGCCCCACCGTCGCCAGCATGGAATCGACCGCGCGCGTCCAGTCGCGCCGGTCGTGGATCAGCCCCGAGCACTCTGCCAACGCGCGCACGAGCACGCCCGGCGGCACCGGCCATGGCGTCGCGCGATCCGCGACCGGATCCGTGTTCATGATACCCCCAACTGCGCGCACCGCCCCCATACAGGTCCCCGGGCGGCTATTTTTCGGCTTACCTGGAAAGGTAAGGCGTGACGATTGCGCGCGCAACAACCGCCGCATCCCGATCATTGGGCGGGTTTCGCCGCCCGCTCCTGCATCGTCACCCGCACGATCTTGCCGTCGGACTCGTCGGTCAGCAGGTAGAGCGCCCCGTCCGGCCCCTCCGCCACGTCACGGATGCGGGTGCCGAGATGGATGCGCTCGTCCCCGACCACCCGCGCGCCGGACAGCGTCAGGCGGGTGAGGGACTCCGACGACAGGCCGCCCAGCAGCAGGTTGCCGGCCCACTCGGTCACGCCGGCGCCCGTGCCCGAGTAAAAGGCCATGCCCGAGGGCGAGATGACCGGCGTCCAGTGAAAGATCGCATCCGCCAGATCGGGGCGGGTGGACGGCGACGGGATCGCCTGCCCCTCGTAGTGGCGGCCCCAGCTCACCAGCGGCCAGCCGTGGTTGGCGCCGGCGGCGGGAATGTTCAACTCGTCGCCGCCCAGCGGCCCCAGTTCCAGTTCCCACACCGCCCCCGTGTCGGGATGCACCGCCAGCCCCAGGATGTTGCGATGACCGAAGGACCAGATGGCGGGCTCGGCATCCTTGCGGCCGGCGAAGGGGTTGTCGGCCGGCACGCTGCCGTCGGGGTTGATGCGGATCAGCTTGCCGACCGTGGTGGACAGGTCCTGCACGCCGTCCTGCAGAAAGCGGTCGCCGGTGCCGATGAACAGCGAGCCGTCCGGCGCGAAGGCCAGCCGCCCGCCGAAGTCCCGCACGTCGGCCACCTTGGGCGTCTGGCGGAAGATCACCTCCACGTCCGAAACGCGGTCCTCGTGCAGCACGGCGCGGGCGACGTTCAGCCCGGCCTCCTGCGTTTCGTCGGCGTTGTTGCCCCAGGTGCCAGTGCCCTCGCCGGCTTCGCTGTAGGCGAAGTAGATGCGGCGGTTGGCCGGAAAGTCCGGGTCGAGCGCCAGCCCCAGGAGGCCGCCGTTGCCCTCGGCATAGATGGGCGGCAGGCCGTCGAGCGCGGGACCCGCCGTGCCGTCCATGGCGACGCGGCGCAGGCGGCCGGGATGCTTTTCGCTCACCAGCATGTCGCCGTCGGGCAGGAAGACGACGCTCCACGGGTAGTGCAACTGGTCGGTCAACACCTCCAGGCCGAGCGTGCCGTGGAAGACGTCCACCGTCTCGGGAAAGCCGTCGGCCGCGCGGGCGGCGGGGGCCAGCAGAAGCACCAGGGCAACCAGCAACACGCCGCGCATGGGCGGACCTCCGGCCGAAGAAAGGGCCGAGTATGCCCGAACCGCACCGGCCGGCAAGATGCCTCGCGCTCTACAGCATCCCCTTCAGGCGGTAGAGCTGCTCCAGCGCCTCGCGCGGGGTCAGGCTGTCGGGGTCCATGGCCTTCAGCGCCTCCTCCACCGGCGAGGGCGGCGGCGGCTCGGCGGCGGCGGCGGCTTTTTTGGGCTCCGGCCGGGCGGCCATGGCGGCGAACAGCGGCAGGTCGTCGGCCAGCTTGGTGATGGCCGAGGACTGCTCGCCCGACTCAAGCGTCTCCAGAACCTCCTCGGCCCGCGCGATCACCGCCGGCGGCAGCCCCGCCAGCCGCGCGACGTGGATGCCGTAGGAGCGGTCGGCCGCCCCGGCGGCGACCTCGTGCAGGAAGACCACCTCCCCCTGCCATTCCTTCACCCGCATGGAGTGGCAGGACAGGCGGCCGAGCCGGGCGGTCAGGGCCGTCAACTCGTGGTAGTGGGTGGCGAACAGGGCGCGGCAACGGTTGGCCTCGTGCAGGTTCTCCACCGTCGCCCAGGCGATGGACAGGCCGTCGAAGGTGGCCGTGCCGCGCCCGATCTCGTCCAGGATCACCAGCGAGCGTTCGGTCGCCTGGTTCAGGATGGCGGCGGTTTCCACCATTTCCACCATGAAGGTGGACCGCCCGCGCGCGAGATCATCCGCCGCGCCGACGCGGGAGAACAGGCGGTCGACCACGCCGATGCGCGCGCTCTCGGCCGGCACGAAGGCGCCCATCTGCGCCAGGATGGCGATCAGCGCGTTCTGGCGCAGGAATGTGGATTTGCCCGCCATGTTGGGGCCGGTGATGAGCCACAGCCGCTGCTCGGGCGAAAGGTCGCAGTCGTTGGCGACGAAGGGGCCGTCGCCGGCGCGTTCCAGCGCCGCTTCCACCACCGGATGCCGGCCGCCGCGAATGTCGAACGCCGTTCCCTGCTCCACCACGGGGCGGACGTATCGACGGTCAACGGCCAGTTCCGCCAGCCCCGCCGTCACGTCCAGTTCGGCCAGCGCGCTCGCGGCGTCGGCGATCTCCTGCCCGCGCTTGAGCACCTCGTCCACAAGGTCCTTGAACAGCTCCAGTTCCAGCGCCAGCGCCTTGTCGGCAGCGCCACGGATCTTGTCCTCCAGTTCCGACAGCTCGACCGTGGAAAAGCGCACGGCGTTCGCCATGGTCTGGCGGTGGAGGAACGGCCCCTCCTTGTCGGCCAGCATCTTGTCGCCCTGCTTGGCCGGGACCTCCAGGAAATAGCCGAGCACGTTGTTGTGCTTGACCTTGAGCGAGGAAATGCCCGTCTGCTCGATGTAGGTCGCCTGGAGCCCCGCGATCAGCCGCTTGCTCTCGTCGCGCAGCGTGCGCAGCTCGTCCAGCTGCGGATGATAGCCCGCCGCGATGAAGCCGCCGTCACGGGCGAGCATGGGCAGGTCGGTGTCCAGCGCGCGCATCAGGCGCTCCACCAGCACGTCATGCCGGCCGAGGCGCTCGCAGACCGCCGACAGGGCCTTGGGCACGGCGGCCAGGCCGCTTTCGGTGATGGCGACGCGCAGGCCCGGCACCTGGCCCAGGGCATCGCGCACGTTCGCCAGGTCGCGCGGACCGCCGCGCCCGAGCGACAGGCGCGACAGCGCGCGTTCCACGTCCGGACACTGCTTCAGCCGGTCGCGCACGTCCTCGCGCACCGTCGGCGCCTCGACGAAGAACTGCACGGCGTCCAGCCGGGCGTCGATCTCGGCGGGCTCCGTCAGGGGTGCCGCCAGATGGGCGGCCAGAAGGCGGGCGCCGGCGCCGGTGACGGTTCGGTCGATGACCTGGAGCAGCGATCCCTTGCGCTCTCCCGTCAGCGTCTCCGCCAGTTCCAGGTTACGGCGGGTGGCGGCGTCGATCTCCATGGCCGCGCCCTCGCCCATGCGCTTGAGCGCGCCGATGCGGGGCAGCCTGCCCTTCTGGGTCAGCTCCACGTAGTCGACCAGCGTCCCGGCCGCCGCCACTTCCGCCCGCGAAAAGCCGCCGAAGGCGTCCAGCGCCTGCACGCCGTACAGCGCCTGGAGCCTTTTGCCCGCGTTGGTGCTGTCGAACCGCGCCGACGGCAGGGGCGAGAGGCGGTCGCGGTACTCGGCGAAGACCTCGAACAGGCTTTCCTTCTGCAAAAGCCGGTCGGGGGCCAGAAGCTCGCCGGGCGACAGGCGGGCCAGCGCGTGGGTCAGGTTGCGCTCCTCCACCGGCTGGCAGGTGAACGCGCCGGTGGAGACATCCAGCCACGCCAGCCCGAGCCCACCGCCGGCATCGGCCACGGCGGCCAGGTAATTGTGGCGGCGGCTGTCCAGCAGGCTGTCTTCCGTGATGGTGCCCGGCGTGACGATGCGCACGGCCTCGCGCCGGACCAGCGCCTTGCCGCCGCGCTTTTTCGCCTCCGCCGGGTCCTCCATCTGCTCGCAGACGGCGACCTTGAAGCCCTTGCGGATCAGCTTCGCCAGATACGCCTCGTGGGAATGCACCGGCACGCCGCACATGGGAATGTCCTCGCCGGCGTGCTTGCCGCGCTTGGTCAGCGCGATGTCCAGCGCCTCGGCGGCCTTGACGGCATCGTCGAAGAACAGCTCGTAGAAGTCGCCCATGCGGTAGAAAAGAATGCAGTCCGCATGCTCGCGCTTGATGGACAGGTACTGCGCCATCATGGGCGTCGCGCCGGCGTCATCCGGGACGGCGGGGGCTTCGGTTTCGACGGCGGTGGCAAGGGTCGGCGTCACGGGCTTGTCGACTCCGGGAATCCTGTGGGCGATCAGCGTGGAAAGCAGCCCTTATACCCTCACGCGGGGCTATGCATGAAGGGCCCTCTGCGGCACAATGCGAGGACGCACTTTTCTTGCGCAAACCACTGCCACACGGGAACAAGTCCTTTGTCCGACACAAATCCCGCGCCGACGATCAAACGCGAGGTCGTCGGCCTGTTCGCCGACCGCGCCGATCTCGAAGGCGCCATCAAGGACCTGCGGGCGTCCGGCTTCGACCGGACCGACCTGTCGCTTCTGACCAGCCACGAGTCCATCGACGTGGGCGACCAGTCCTCCGAACTGTCCCTGCGCGAGCGCCTGCTGCCCCTGCTGACGGAATGGCGGTACGAGGTGCCGCTCGTGGGTGCGGGTCTCATCGCCGTCGCCTCGGGCCCGACGGGGGCCGCCATCGCCGCCCTGGTGGGCGCGGGCGTCGGCGTCGCCGCCGTGCGCGACCTGGTGAACGAGGTCACCAGCCTGCCCGACACCGAGGAATTCGCCCGCGAGCTGGAGGCGGGCGCCGTGGCGCTGTGGGTCTTCGTCGGCGACAATCCCGAGTTCGAGGCCAAGGCACGCGAGGTCCTGCGCCAGCACAACGCCAGCAACATCCACTTGCACGAGGGCGAGGTGAAGACGGACTGACGTCCGCCGCGCCCTCCTTCACTCAGCACCATCGGTTCGAACACGCGGCGCGGCATCCGGGACGATCCCCGGGGCCGCGCCTTATCGGGGAAACGGTCCGCATCATGTCCGACGAAGCAAGCAGCAAGCAAAGCCGCAAGAACATCGAACACGAAAGCCTGCTGATGCACGCCTCCGGGCGGCCGGGCAAGATCGAGATCACGCCGACCAAGCCGCTGACCACCCAGCGGGACCTGTCGCTGGCCTACTCGCCCGGCGTGGCGGCCCCCTGCAAGGAAATCGCCCGCGACCCGACGCTGGCCTACGACTACACCGCCAAGGGCAACCTTGTGGCGGTCATCTCCAACGGCACGGCCGTGCTGGGCCTGGGCGACCTGGGCGCGCTGGCGTCCAAGCCGGTGATGGAGGGCAAGGCCGTCCTGTTCAAGAAGTTCGCCGACGTCGACGGCATCGACCTGGAGGTCGACACCCGCGACGTGGACGAGTTCATCAACTGCGTGCGCTTCCTGGGCCCCTCCTTCGGCGGCATCAACCTGGAGGACATCAAGGCGCCGGAATGCTTCATCATCGAGCAGCAGCTGCGCGAGCTGATGGACATTCCCGTCTTCCACGACGACCAGCACGGCACGGCCATCATCGCCGCCGCCGGCCTGATCAACGCCCTGGAAATGACCGGCCGCGACATCGCCGACACTCGTCTTGTCGTCAACGGCGCGGGTGCCGCCGCGATTGCCTGCGTGGAACTGGTCAAGGCCATGGGGATGCCGCATGACAACGTCATCCTGTGCGACACCAAGGGCGTCATCCACAAGGGCCGCGACAACCTGAACCAGTGGAAGAGCGCCCACGCCATCGAGACCGACCTGCGCAGCCTGGAAGAGGCCATGGAGGGCGCGGACGTCTTCTTCGGCCTGTCGGTCAAGGGCGCGGTGACGCCGGAAATGGTCGCCGGCATGGCGAAGAACCCCATCATCTTCGCCATGGCCAACCCCGACCCCGAGATCACCCCGGAAGAGGTCGCGACCGTGCGCACCGACGCCATCATGGCGACAGGCCGGTCGGACTATCCCAACCAGATCAACAACGTTCTGGGCTTCCCCTACATTTTCCGCGGCGCGCTGGATGTCCGCGCGACCACCATCAACGAGGCCATGAAGATTGCCGCCGCCAAGGCCATCGCCAGCCTGGCGCGCGAGGACGTGCCCGACGAGGTGGCGGCCGCCTACTCGGGCCGCAAGCTGCGGTTCGGGCCGGAATACATCATCCCCGTGCCCTTCGACCCGCGCCTGATCTACACCATCCCGCCCTATGTGGCGCAGGCGGCCATGGACACCGGCGTGGCGCAGCGCCCGATCATCGACATCGACGGCTACAAGCACGAACTGTCGGCCCGCCTGGACCCCACCGCCGCCAGCCTGCAGGCCATCGCCGAAGAGGTCTCGGCCAACCCGCAGCGGGTGGTGTTCGCCGAGGGCGAGGAGGAAAAGTCGATCCGTGCGGCGCTCGCCTACCGCAACGCCGGCTACGGCCAGGCCATCCTGGTGGGCCGCGAGGAGATCATCCACGACACCCTCAAGCAGCTGGGGCTGTCAGGTGCGGCGCAGGGGCTGGAGATCGTCAACGCGCGGCTGTCGGACCGCAACACCCTCTATACCGAATACCTGTACAAGCGCTTGCAGCGGAAAGGCGCGCTGTACCGCGACGCCCAGCGCATGGTGAACCAGGACCGCAACATCTTCGCCGCGCTGATGGTGGCGCTGGGCGATGCCAATGCCATGGTCACCGGCCTGACCCGCAGCTACTACCAGGCCTTCACCGAGATCCAGCGCGTCATCGACCCCGACGATCAGAGCCTTGTCTTCGGCCTGACCGTCGTGGTGGCGCGCGGGCGGACGGTGTTCATCGCCGACACCACGGTGCACGAGACGCCGACGCCCCAGCAACTGGCCGACATCGCCGTGCAGACCTCGGAGAAGGCGCGCCAGATGGGGCACGAGCCGCGCGTGGCGCTGTTGTCGTACTCCAACTTCGGCAACCCCGAGGGCGAGGTTCCGGGCCATGTCCGCATGGCCGTCGCCGAACTGGACCGCCGCGGCGTCGACTTCGAGTACGACGGCGAGATGGGCGCCGACACGGCCATGGATGCCGAGCTTCAGGAAAAGTATCCGTTCTGCCGCCTGTCCGGGCCGGCCAACGTGCTGCTGATGCCGGGGCTGCATTCGGCCAACATCTCCTACAAGCTGTTGCAGAAGCTGGGCGGCGGCACGGTGATCGGGCCGGTGCTCATGGGCCTGTCCAAGCCCGCGCAGATCGTCAACATGGACGCGACCGTCTCCGACATGGTGCACATGGCGGTGCTGGCCGCCCATGACGCGCTGAAACGGTGAGGTCGACCGACCGTCCGGCGCCGGTGACGGCGCCGGATGCGGGCGGCGGCCCCGAACGGGCTCCGGCAACCGGGGCGACGGCCGCGCACCCGCACGAGGAAGAGGACGCCAGCGGCGAACCGACCATCATGCAGATGCCCGACCAGCCGCCAGCACGCCGCGCGCCCGCCCCCTTCGGGCGCGTCGTCAAGCTGTCGGCGCTGCTGTGCACGCCGTCGGCGCTGGCGTTCATCCTGATGGTGGTTTC
This sequence comes from Caenispirillum salinarum, assembly GCF_044803115.1. Classification (GTDB taxonomy): domain Bacteria; phylum Pseudomonadota; class Alphaproteobacteria; order Rhodospirillales; family Rhodospirillaceae; genus Caenispirillum; species Caenispirillum salinarum_A. The sequence continues at coordinate 54,132 of NZ_CP085224.1, forward strand.
GGGGCAGCTGACCGTCGTTCCGGCGGTGGGCTACGGGCTGATGGTGTTCGCCGGCTCGATGCTGCTGGTGCGGCTGTTCGCCGGCGACGTCTATTCCGCCGTCAACTACATCCGCCGCTTGGTGGCCGAGGGCACCGCCGCGCCGCCTCCGGCGCCGCCCATGCACTGGTCGGACGCCGCCCGCGAGACCACGGCCGCCGCCGCCCAGCTGGCGCGGCACTGGGGCGGGCGCTGGAATCGGGCGGAAGCCTCGGCCCGGGCGACGGAAAGCGTGCTCGACAGCCTGCCGCAACCGCTGTTCATGATCGACGAGGAACGCCGCGTAACCTGGGCCAACCTGGCGGCGCGGCGGTTCGCCGGCCGCGAAGCGCGCGAGGCCAACCTGGCCACCGTCATCCGCGCGCCCGACGTTCTGGAGGCCGTGGGCGCGGTGCTGGACGGCGGCGTCGGCCGGCAGTTGCAGTACACCATCGCCGGTCCGACGGAGCGCACCTTCACCCTGGTGGTCGAACCGCTGCCCGGTCCCGCCATGAACGGCGCGCGGGTGCTGATGATCCTGCACGACATCACCGCCCTGGTGCGCATGGAGGAAATGCGCGCCGACTTCGTCGCCAACGCCAGCCACGAGTTGCGCACGCCGCTCGCCAGCCTTGTCGGCTTCATCGAGACCCTGCGCGGCCCGGCCAGGGACGACACGGAAGCGCAGGAACGGTTCCTGGCGATCATGCAGGCGCAGGCCGAGCGCATGTCGCGGCTGATCGAGGACCTGCTCAGCCTCTCGCGCATCGAGTTGCACGAGCACACGCCGCCCACCGGCACGGCCGACGTCCGCGACATCGTCGAGCGCGTGGCCGAGGGGCTGGAGCCGCAGGCGGCGAAGCGGTCCATGCGCATCGACATCCGCATGCCCGGCGACCTGCCCAACGTTCCCGGCGAGCCCAACGAACTAAGCCAGGTCTTCCAGAACCTTCTCGCCAACGCCTTGAAATACGGCCGCGGCGAGACGGCGGTGGACGTCACCGCCGTTCCCGTGCCGCGCGGCCCGGCCTCCATGCCCGCCGCCAGCCGGGGGCCGTGCCTGCGGGTGTCGGTGCGCGACCGGAGCGACGGCATCCCGAAAGAGCATCTTCCGCGCCTGACGGAACGTTTCTACCGCGTGGACACGGCGCGCTCCCGGCAGTTGGGCGGCACGGGCCTGGGCCTTGCGATCGTCAAGCACATCGTCGCCCGCCACAGGGGCGCCCTGACCATCGAGAGCACCGTCGGCGAAGGGTCGACGTTTACCGTCTATCTGCCCCTGTCGCCGCCGCCGGTGCCGGAAATCCCAAGCCGTGGCGATAAAGTTTAACTTTCGTGACCGGCGTTTTACGGTAAACCTGAAATCAAATGAACACCGGGCGACACCTGAAATCGTCCACTCGTTGCCCGGCAAGGCCGACCGGCCGCCGCGCCCCACGGCGCGTGAGGCTGCGCGCCGCATGAACGCAGCGACGGCGATTGCATCGTCGTCGCGTATGAATGGGTCGCCCTTTGGGCGGCCGAGGTCCTGTTCTCCAGGGGAGATGTCCCGGAATGCCCGTTGGTGATCCGCATACCGTCCGCGCCTTCGACGAGGAACTCGCGCGCCTGAACGAACACATCGCCCGCATGGGCGGCCTGGCCGAGACGCAACTGGCCGACGCCCTGCAGTCCATCCTCGACGGCGACGAGGAAAAGGCCAAGCGGGTGATCGAGGACGACACGCAGGTGGACGACGTCCACATGCAGGTGGAGGAAGAGGCCATCCGCATGCTGGCCCTGCGCCAGCCGGTGGCCGACGACCTGCGCACCATCATCCAGTCGCTGAAGGCCGCCTCCACGCTGGAGCGCATCGCCGACCACGCGGCGTCCACCGCCAAGCGCGTCCACGTTCTGCACGAAGGCCCGGCCGTGCCGCCGGTCAAGTCGGCCGTGCGCATGGGCTGGCTGGTGCTGGAGATGCTCAAGCAGGCCGTCGACGCCCTGCTGCGCCGAGACGTCGAGCGCGCGGTCGAGGTGTGGAACCGCGACAGCGAGGTGGACGACTTCTACTCCAGCCTGTTCCGCGAGCTGCTGACCTACATGATGGAAGACACGCGCAACATCACGCCGTGCACCCATCTGCTGTTCGTCGCCAAGAACCTGGAGCGCATCGGCGACCAGGCCACCAATCTGGCGGAAATGACCTATTACATGGTCACCGGCAAGCAGTTGGAGGGCGAGCGCCCGAAAAGCGACACCTCCAGCTTCACAATCGTTGAGCCCAAGCACTACGAGGGTTGAGGGGGGCGGCGCCCCCCACGCCGGTCAGGCCAGGTCCCGGCCGGCGGGCACGGCGAGAAGGTTGGCGTCCTCGGGCCGCGCGATGGTCCGGGGGTCGACCGTCTCGCGCGGCTCATCCAGCCCGGCGTCGGTGATCGGCCGGAAGCGGTAGCCCATGCCGCCCAGCAGGGCCATCAGGTCGCGCGCCCGCGCCACGCGGCGATCCTCCTCGCCGGCGTCCGGCGCGGCCGGCAGCATTTCGAAGACGACATAGGGGGCATGGGCGGCGAGCGTCCTGCCGAACCCGCGCAAAACCTCAAGCTCCGCGCCTTCAACGTCCACTTTCAAAAGCCGCACGCGCTCCATCCCCAGGGCCTCGACCATGGAGTCGCCGGTGGTCATCAACACCGACTGGGTGCGCCGGAAGAAACCGGCGTCGTGGACGTCGTGGGCCAGCGACGCGAAGACGTCGAAGCTTTCCTTCCGCACGCCCAGATTGGCGACGCCGAAGCTTTCCGAGAGCGCGACGGGAAAGGCGTCCACGTCCGGCCAGCCGTTCAGGGCGATCAGGCGCTGCAGGTAGCCGTAGTTGCGGGCGTTTGGCTCGAACCCGGCGTAGCGGGCATCGGGGCGGCAGGCGCGCAGGGCCACCAGGAACTGGCCGATGTTGGCGCCGACGTCAATCACCTCCGGCCGCTCCGCGCCCTCCAGCAGGCGCGGCAGCAGGGTGTTCATCCAGGGTTCGCGGAAGGCATGAAGCACCGAGCCGTCGCGATGCACCGGCACCCGCGCGCAGGTCTCGCCGATCCTTGCCTGGCGGATCAACTCGCCGCCCGACAGCGTGCAGGCGATCTTCCGCCAATGCTTCCCAAGCCCCATCACCGTCCCCGTTTCCGCGACCTTTAGCGGCCGGCATTAAACAGGGACGGGTGACGGACTGGCAAGGCCGATCAGATGAAGCCCTTCTCCTCCAGCAGCGCGATGACGCGCGCCGCCAGTTGCTCGGGCGTCTCCTCGCCGGCGGACAGGCGCAGTTCCGGGTTTTCCGGCGGCTCGTAGGGGCTGCCGATGCCGGTGAAGTTGGGCAACTGGCCGGCGCGAGCCTTCTTGTAGAGGCCCTTGGGGTCGCGGCTTTCGCAGACCTCCAGCGGGGTGTCCACGAAGACCTCCAGGAACTCGCCGTCCTCCATCAGGTCGCGCGCCATGCGGCGCTCGCTGCGGAAGGGCGAGATGAAGCTGACCAGCACGATCAGCCCGGCCTCGACCATCAGGCGCGAGACCTCGCCGACGCGGCGGACGTTTTCCACCCGGTCCTCGTCGGTGAAGCCCAGGTCGCGGTTCAGCCCGTGGCGCACGTTGTCGCCGTCCAGCGTCATGGTGTGCCGGTTGCGCTTGGCCAGTTCCTGCTCCACCAGGTCGGCCACCGTCGACTTGCCCGAGCCCGACAGCCCCGTGAACCACAGCACGCACGGCCGCTGCCCCTTGGCGGCGGCGCGAACCGCCTTGTCCACCTTCATCTGCTGCCAGTGGATGTTCGATGCCCGCCGCAGGGCGAAGTCGATCATGCCGCAGGCGACGGTGGCGTTGGTCAGCCGGTCCACCAGGATGAAGCCGCCGGTCTCGCGGTTCTCCTTGTAGGGATCGAAGGGGATGGCGTGGTCGAGCGCCAAGTTGCACACCGCCACCGTGTTCAGGTCCAGGTGCTTGGCCGCGGTGTGTTCCAGCGTGTTGACGTTGATGGCGTACTTCAGCTCCGTCACCTGGGCGCCGACGCTGGTGGTGCCGGCGCGCAGGATGTAGGGCCGCCCCGGCAGCAGGGGCTTCTCGCCCATCCACACCATATGGGCGGCGAACTGGTCGGCGACCTCCGGCCGGGCTTCCGCCGCCGCGATGACGTCGCCGCGGCTGATGTCGATCTCCTCGGCCAGCGTCAGCGTCACCGCCTGGCCGGCGATGGCCTCGTCCAGGTCGCCGTCATGGGTGACGACGCGGGTCACCGTGGTGGTCCTGCCGCCGGGCAGGATCGCCACCGTGTCGCCGGGCCTGACCGTGCCGCCGGCGATGGTGCCGGAGTAGCCGCGGAAGTCCAGGTGCGGGCGGTTGACCCACTGAACCGCCATGCGGAAGGGCTTGGCGACCGCATCCGACAGAACCTCCAGCGACTCTAGCTGGCCCAGCAGCGTCGGGCCGTCGTACCAGGGCATCTTCGCCGAGGGCTGGCTGACGTTGTCGCCGGTCAGCGCCGAGACGGGCACGCAGGTGACATGCTCGATGCCGAGCTGACCGGCGAAGGTGCGGTAGTCGGCGGCGATCTTCTCGAAGGTTTCCTGGCTCCAGTCCACCAGGTCCATCTTGTTGACGGCGACCACCACATGCTTGAGCCCGAGAAGCGACACGATGAAGCTGTGGCGCCGCGTCTGGGTGACGACGCCGTTGCGGGCGTCCACCAGCAGCACGGCGGCCTCGGCGGTGGAGGCGCCGGTGGCCATGTTGCGGGTGTACTGCTCGTGGCCCGGAGTGTCGGCGACGATGAACTTGCGCTTGTCGGTGGTGAAGAAGCGGTACGCCACGTCGATGGTGATGCCCTGCTCGCGCTCGGCGGCCAGGCCGTCGACCAGCAGGGCCATGTCCAGCTCGCCCTCGCCGGTGGTGCCGAAGCGGGCGCTTTCGGCCGTCAGCGAGGCCAGTTGGTCCTCGAACAGAAGCTTGCAGTCATAGAGCAGCCGGCCGATCAGGGTCGACTTGCCGTCGTCCACCGAACCGCAGGTGATGAAGCGCAGCAGGTCCTTGCTTTCCTGGCCGCGCAGGTACTCCTCCACCTCGGCGACGGCCTCGCGGTGGGCGGCCTCGGCCTCTTCCGGGGTCAGGTCGACGATATCGCGGGCGTCGGGCATCAGAAGTAGCCTTCCTGCTTCTTGGCTTCCATGGAGGCGCCGGCGTCCTTGTCGATGACGCGGCCCTGGCGTTCGCTGGTGGTCGCCAGCAGCATCTCGCGGATGATCTCGGGCAGGGTGGCCGCCCGGCTTTCCACCGCGCCGGTCAGCGGATAGCAGCCCAGCGTGCGGAAGCGCACCCAGCGCTGTTCCGGCGTCTCGCCCGGCTCCAGCGGCATGCGGTCGTCGTCGACCATGATCCAGGTGCCGTCGCGCTGCACCACGGGGCGCGGCTTGGCCAAGTACAGCGGCACCACCGGGATGTTCTCCTGGTAGATGTACTGCCAGATGTCCAGCTCGGTCCAGTTGGACAGGGGGAAGACGCGGATGCTCTCGCCCTTGTTGATGCGGCCGTTGTACAGGTTCCACAGCTCGGGCCGCTGGTTCTTGGGGTCCCAGCGGTGGGTGGACGTGCGGAAGGAAAAGATGCGCTCCTTGGCGCGGGACTTTTCCTCGTCGCGCCGGGCGCCGCCGAAGGCCGCGTCGAACTGGTACTTGTCCAGCGCCTGCTTGAGGCTCTGCGTCTTCATCACGTCGGTGTGCACCGCCGACCCGTGGGTGAAGGGCCCGATGCCCTGCTCCACGCCTTCCTGGTTGATGTGCACGATCAGGTCCAGCCCCAGGTCCTTGGCGATCTGGTCGCGGAACCGGGTCATTTCCCGGAACTTCCACGTGGTGTCCACATGCAGAAGCGGGAACGGTGGCTTGGAGGGATAGAACGCCTTCATGGCAAGGTGCAGCATGACGCCGGAGTCCTTGCCGATGGAATACAGCATCACCGGGTTGCGGAACTGGGCCGCCACCTCGCGGATGATGTGGATGCTTTCAGCTTCCAGGCGTTGCAGGTGGGTCAGGCGGGCGTGCGCGGACAAGGCATCTTCCTCAGGTCTTGGAATGCGACGTGGGCGCAGTGTCAGCCATGGAGCCGCACGACGCAACACAAATTTGGTGTGATTTAATCACGAACTACATTCTGTATGTGTTTTATTCTCCTCCGGCCGCCATCCGGGCCAGCAGCCGCCGCTGGGCGGGCAGCGTCACCCTGTCGAGGTCGTACCGCGATATGATGGTTGCCCGCGCCGCACGACGCAACTCAGCCATCCGGTCGGGATGGTCGAGAACCGCATCGATTCGGTCGGCGATCGCCGCCGGGTCGTGGAAGTCCACCAGCAACCCGTTGCGGCCGTCTTCAAGCACTTCCTCCACCGGAGCGGTGCGCGAGCCGATGACGGCGCATCCCGCGCTCATGGCCTCCAGCATGGACCAGCTGAGCACGAAGGGGTACGTCAGATAGACATGCGCCTGGCTCACCTGCAGGACCCGCAGGTAGCTGGCATAGGGAATGCGCCCCAGGAAGTGAAGCCGCGTCATGTCCAGCCGGCCCGCCAGTTCCGCCAGCATCACCTGGCGCCAGCTCCGCCCGTCCGGCGGGCGGCGGCCGTAGGACACATCGTCGCCGCCCACGAAGACGACGTGCGCCTTGGGCCGCCGGCGCAGGATGTCCGGCAGGGCCCGCATGAACACGTGGAAGCCCCGATAGGGCTCCAGGTTGCGAACCGAAAACGTGATCACCTCGTCGGCGCGCGTCAGGGTCAGGCCGTCGCGCCCGAAGGTCAGCGTCGCGGCGGGGTCGGGCGCCACCGTCCGGGTGTCGACGCCCTCGTGGACGACCTCGATACGGTTCCGAAACGGCGCCGGGTACTGGCGGCGCTGCCATTCCGTCGGCGACAGGCCCCGGTCGGCGGCCGCCAGGCCCAGCAGGTTGACGGCATTGCGCGTGCGCGCACGGCACCGGTCATCCAGGCTGGGCGGGAATTCCGGGTCGAAATCCAGGTCCGATCCGGTGGCGGAATAAAAGAACTCGAAGTAGGACAAAAGCGGCCGGTCCGGCCAGACGTCCTTGAGGTAGAGCGTCTCTCCCCAGCCGTTGTGGCCGACCATGACGTCGGGCACGAAGCCCCGGCGCTTGAGGTCGAGCGCCAGCCGCGCCACCGCTTGGCCGTTGCGAACCGCCGCGTCGGTGTCGCGCAGCCATGGATGGAGTCCGCTCCCCGGCCCGCGCGCCGGCCGGTAGTCCAGCCGCTCCAGCCCCGGAACGCGCGCCGTGTTCGGCTGCCCGATGAAGACGACTCGATGGCCGCCCTCGTCCAGCAGGTCGCGCACCAGGTGCCTGAACTGGCCGGGACAGTTCTGATGGACGAACAGCAGGTTCATGGTGCCGCTTTCCAGTGTGGACGCCGGACCCGGCGCTCGCGCCAACGATATGAAAGACGGGGCCAAAGCGCGCGGAGGTTGACTTGCAAGGGTGCCTAAGTCAATTTCGCAGGGTATAACTCTTTCGACTCCCCCTCGCCAAGGCGGGGGTCGCGGAACGGATCGGTATTTTCTCGGGGGCCGAGCATGGGGATCGTTCGGGGGGACGTCGCGGCCGCGACGGCCGGCAACCAGTCGTTCGTCAACGCCGATGACGCGACCGTCATCGACGCGCGGGACGGTGCCATCGTCATCGACAACCCGGGGCTTCTGACGCAGGGCCAGTACATGCGCCTGGGCCCCGACCTGATGATCGTCGGCCCCGACGGCGAAAAGGTCCTGCTGACCGACTATTTCGCCATGCAGACGCCGCCGGACCTGAACGGCCCCGGCGCCATGACCATCTCCGGCAACCTGGCCTCGGCCCTGGCCGGCCCGCGCGCGCCGGGCCAGGTGGCCCAGGCCGGCGAGCAACTGGCCCAGGCGGCCGAGGCCATCGGCACCGTCACCCGCATGGACGGCGAGGTCTTCGCCACCCGCGCCGACGGCACCCGCGTGCGCCTGCAGTCCGGCGACGAGGTGTTCCAGGGCGACGTGCTGGAAACCGGCGCCGACGGCGCGGTGGGCATCACCTTCGTCGACAACACCGAGATGTCGCTGGGCGCCGACGGCCGCATGGTGCTCGACGAAATGATCTACGACCCCGACGGCGGCGACGGCTCCAGCCAGTTCTCGCTGGTCTCGGGCGTGTTCAGCTTCGTCTCCGGCCAGATCGCCAAGAGCGGCCCCGACGCCATGCAGGTGAACACGCCGGTCGCCACCATCGGCATCCGCGGCACCAAGGGCGTCATCAAGGTCCTGGGCGCCGACACCGACGGCGACGGCGAGGAAGACCTGCGCATGGAGGTCTCGCTTCTCGATTCGGGCGAGATCGTCGTCACCACCTTCCAGGGCAGCACCCAGGTCATCAACCAGGTGTTCACCGGTTTCCGCGTGGTGCAGATTTCCGGCCGCAACGTGCTGACGGGCCCGTCGCAGGAGGAAACGCAGAGCTTCCAGGTCACGCGCGAGTACTTCGAGGACAGCGGCGTCAACACGGCTCTGCGCTACCTGCCGTCGCAGAACCAGAACGAGGAGCCGCCGGAGAAGCAGCAGGCGCCCGAGGGCGGCAAGCCCGACGAGTTGAACCCGAACCTGGACCCCGACGGCCCGGCCCTGGAGCAGAGTCTGGTCGAGCAGATCATCCGGGTCGTCCTCGGTAACAAGGAAATCCGGGAGGCCGCCGGCCTGCCGCCGATGCCTCCCGGCGATCCCCAGCCGGCGACACCGATCATCCTGGCGCCGGACAACGTCCAGTCCGGCACCGGAAACACCGGCGATGACGACGACGATGACGACGACCAGATCGTCGACAGCGGCCTGGTGGAAGACGACAACACGGTCCTCGCGCCCCCGCCGTTCGAGGAAATTACCGTCAGCGGCACCTTCAACGCGGCGGACAGCACCAAGGCCTACCGCGTCTTCGGCAGCAGCAGCACTGACACCGTCACCACCGGCAGCGGCAACGACATCATCTACGGCGGCGGCGGCGGCGACTACCTGCAGTCCAACGACGGCGACGACACCGTCTACGGCGGAGCCGGCGCCGACACGGTGGTCGGCGGCTCGGGCCGCGGCAACGACGTCTATTATGGCGGCGACGAGGGTGGCGCCGACGACAGCGCCGACGACGTGCTGGTCTACACAAGCGCCGGCAGCGGCGTGACGGTGGACTTGCGGCTGGGCACCGCCAGCGGCCCCGACATCGACAGCGACCGCATTTCGGGCTTCGAGCACGTCATCTCGGCCGGCGGCGACGACATCCTCAAGGGCAACGGCGCGGCCAACCGCCTGCAGTCGGGCGGCGGCAACGACATCCTCATCGGCGACGCGGGCGACGACACCCTGGAAGGCGGCACGGGCGACGACACCTATGCCTACATCGCCAACGGCCGCGCCTGGGGCAGCGACACCATCGACGATGCCGGCGGCACCGACACGCTGGACCTGACCCAGGCCTCGGGCAATGAGCCCGTCAAGCTCTATCTGGCCGATGCCGACGGCGATGGCGCCGCCGACGACCTGGTCGCCGAGTACCTGGACGGCAGCCGGCAGACGGTGCTCAACCACACCGGCGCCGGCAGGCTGGAGCGTGTGCGCGCCGCCGACGAGGTGGACGGCATCATCGACGAGTTCACCATTCGCGACGGCGGCGCGGCGACCGGCGGCAACGACATCCTCTATGGCACGGCAAGCGCGGACACGCTGAACGGCGGCACGGGCGACGACGTCCTGTTCGGCAACGACGGCGACGACACGCTGCACATGTCCGCCGGCGAAGACGTCCTGCTGGGCGGCGCAGGCAACGACACCTACATCTTCTCGGCCGACGCCATCGAAGGCTTCGTCGAGGACACCGGGGGGACCGACACCCTCTACGTCGACGCCGCGCAACTCGCGCCCTACCACACCTTCCCCATCGACGCCGAAATCCGCACCGACGGCGATATGTACATGCGTTTCGCCAACGGGACGTCGGTGCACGTTGCGGACCAGGGCTCCGGCAACGGCATCGAGACCTATGTCGAAAGCTATTCCGGGTCGCCCACCAGTTATGCCGTTCGCACCAGCACCCAGGGCGCGACCGGATTGAACGACTTCCTGATCGGGACGTCGGCGGCGGAAAGCCTGAACGGCGGCGGCGGCGACGACATGGTGGCCGGCGGCGGAGGCAACGACACGCTGACGGCCACCGGCGGAACCGACCTGCTGCTCGGCGGCTTCGGCAACGACACCTACAGGATCGATGCCAACAGCACCGCCGAGATCTATGACGCCAACGGCAGCGACACCCTGGACCTGGGAGCGGAATTCCTGGTCAGCGCCGGCCGCACCGCCGGCACCCACACCTACCTGACCTTCAGCAACAACAAAAGCGCCTACATCTACAGCCAGGGCCACGTCGACAGCCGCATCGAGACGATAACCTTCGGCGGGGGCACCTATCTGCTTGCCGGCGGCGCTGTCGGTTCCGCCGGAAACGACCTCGTCCTGGCCGAGCAGACATCGAATGCGCAGTCGCTGACGGGAGATGCCGGAAACGACCTGCTTTACGCCGTCGCGGCCATGGGAACCGTCGCCATGGACGGCGGCGACGGCAATGACCTGCTGATCAGCTCCTACGGCAACGACACCCTCACCGGCGGGACGGGCGACGATACGCTGCGCGGCGGCAATGGCGACGACACCTACGCCTACACCACCGCCACCTGGGGCCACGACGTCATCGAGGAAGTCGCCGATTCCGCCACCGTGGGCGATCCCGGCCAGAACGACACCATCGACCTGTCCGCCGCCGGCGTCGGACTGCCCGTGGACGGCTCCCAGGACGGCAACGACATGCTGCTGACCTTCTCCAGCGGCAGCACCATTCGCATCAAGGACTGGTACGCCGGCAACCGGGTGGAAAAGCTGGTGACGGCCGAGGGCACCTGGTACCTGACGGACCTGGATTACACCGGCTGGCGGGTTGATTCCAACAATGCCGAGATCATGGTCGGCGGCCAGTCATCGGTCAGCGGCGGCTTCGGCGACGACCTGATCTTCATGGGCGACTATCCCGGCGGCGGCAGCGTCACGCCCGGTCCGGGCAACGACACCATCCATGGCAATTCGACCGAAGGCGGCACGATCTTCTATTCCGGCACCGGATTCGGACAGGACGTGCTGGCCTCGGCGCCGGGGCGGATGGATACCGTGTACTTCAGCGGCGGCTCGACGTCCGCGCTGGAAAACGCCGACCTCGTCGACGGCAATCTGGTGCTGTCCATTGGCGGCTCGGGTGACCGGCTGACCGTCGAAGACGTGGCGGGGCTTGAGCGCGTGCAGGTCTACGACCACGCCAGCGCCACCACCCGGACCTTCGGGGTGACGCAGGGCAGCACCCGCGTGCACATGAGCGCCACCTGGGACTTCTCGTCCCCCGCCGGCGGCTATGACCCGAGCCTCGATACCATGTCGGTCTCTGTCGACGGAACCGTTTACGACCTGACCCCGGCGGAAGCCGCCGCCATCGGCATCACGGCGACCGGCGTGACCGGCGCGACGCAGGCGCTGCAGGTCCTGGCCAACCAGATCCAGTCGAACCTGCCCAACCTTGTCGTCGCCACCCATGACGGTCCGATCCTGACGGTCACGGCGACGGACGACGACACCTATTTCTCCCGTGCCGACGGCGGCCTCGGCGGCGCGGTCGTGTATGTCAGCACGTTCGACGGCCACGGCCTCTATGTCGGCACGGACGGCGCCGACCTGCTGGACCTGGGCGGCATGTACGACGGGACGATCCTGGTCGGCGGCGCCGGCAACGACGATCTGCGCGGCGGCGGCGATTCCGACAACATCTTCGGCGGCGCCGACGACGACCGGCTGGACGGGCAAAGCGGCGCCGATTACCTGGACGGCGGCGATGGCAACGACACGCTGCTCGGCGACGGCGAGTCCTGGTCCAGCGGCAACGACACCCTGATCGGCGGCGCGGGGGCCGACTGGCTCGACGGCGGCGGCAGCAACGATCTGCTCCAGGGCGGCGACGGCAACGACACCCTGATCGGCGGGGCGGGCGTCGACACGCTGCACGGCGGTGCCGGCGACGACCTCATCACGGACGCCCTGGAAAGCACCAGTTCCACCGTCACCGGCGGCGCGGGCAACGACACCATCACCGTCTACGGCGGCGACGTCGACGGCGGCGACGGCGACGACGTGATCGAGTTCGCCCAGGAATACGCCAGCGGCACTGCGCAGGGCGGCGCGGGCAACGACACCATCACCTTCAACGCGCGCAGCAGCTTCATCACCTATGACGGCGGCGCGGGCGACCGCGACATGCTGAAGACCGACGTCGACTACATCCGCGACCCGACGCTGTCTCTGGCCGATTTCTCGGGGCACTTCACCAACTTTGAAGGCATCAAGCTCGACGACGCAGGATCGGCCGGCCTGTCGATCACCACGGCCGATTTCGACGCGCTGGCCCTGCCCGGCGAGACGCTGTTCATCGATGGCGATTCCGACGACATCCTGCGCGGCGACGGCTCGTGGACGGATGCCGGCACCACGACCCTGTACGACGGCGTCTGGCGCACCCTGACCAACGGAACGCGGACCATCTACCTGGCCGAGGGATCGGGCGTGGACTACTCGTCGATGACGACGGTGTTCAACGCCCCGCAGGTTACGACGCCCGATACTGTTTATCGCGAGCGGGACGGGGTCGGCGGCATTACGACCACGGGGGCCTCCGTGGTGGACAACACCTCGCCCGATTTCGACGGCGGGTATGTGCGCATCACGCGCAGCGGGGCCTGGAACACGGGCGACACCCTGGACATCGACACCACTAATCCGGCCCTCTTCCAGAAGACGGGAATCGGGCCCGGCTACACGGTCGAGTTCAGCTATTCGCCCATCGGCACCATCGACGCGACCGAAAACGGCCAGACGACGTCGCTGCGGATCGACCTGACCGCCGGGGCCACGGCAAGCATCGTCGAAAGCCTGATCGAAGCGATACGCCTGACCTATGGCGCGACCCTGCCCGCCGGCGAGACCTTCACGGTCGAGGTCGCGGATGGCGACGGGCACCTGACCACCACGACCACCACCGTCACCACCGACTACCAGCCCGTCTGGACCGGAACGACCGGGCACTGGGAAGACGCGGCGAACTGGAACGAGACGCCGGTGGACGGCGAAACCGCGAACCTGATAGCCGCCGCCTCGGACGTCACCTTCGGGGCGATCGGCAGCCAGCAGCAGACGCTGGCCGGCCTGAACATCGGCGGCGCGCTGACGATCGCCGGCGGGCACCTGACCGTCACCGACACGTTCACGAGCGACAGCGGCGCCTCGCTCACGGTCAACGGCGGCCACCTGACGATCGACACGGGCACCGGCGCGCCCATCGACAGCGCGACCCTTTCGGCCGGCACCCTGGAACTCGGCGCCGGCACCGGTCTCCTGACCAGCCAATTCTCCTTCTCCGGCGGCACCCTGCAATTGGCCGGATCGTATGCCGGGGTGGTGGCCGGCACGGACTTCTCCTGGACGGGCGGCGCGATCAGCGGCCAGGGGATGCTGCTGATCGACGATGCCACGCCATATTTCCAGCCTGGCGCGGCCCTGATGCTCGATGAAGCCGTTCTGGGTTTCCGTACCGACGCGACAGTCAGCGGCCTCAACCTTACCGGCAACGGGGCCCTTCTTGCCGACTTGGACGTGAACCTGACCATTGAGGACAGCGCGATCGCGGTCGCCGCGCTGTCCGCTGATTCAACGGCGAACGTCACCATGCGATCCACGTCCGGCATGGACGTGACCGTCGGTTATGCGGATATGACGTACTCCGACCTCACGCTCGACACCGCCGGCGGCGACATCCGCCTGACCCACACCGGCGGAGAGAATGGGTACAGAAGCGAGTACGCAACCTTCACCACGACAAACAGCGCCGGCGCGGCCGGCAATGTCGAGGTGGTGGCGCACGAGGATCTGTCGCTCAGCACGTTCCGCGCGGAAGTGGACACGACGTTCTTCACCAATGACAACGCGCTGGGCCTCGGCGTTCCGGCGGGCGAAGGCCCCGCGGGCACGATCAACGTTCTGTCCGGCGTCACCGTCGACGTCCATGGTTCTGGCGTCTGGATCAACACCGAGAACCCGCTCAACGTCTTCGGCGCCATCGACTTGGCCAACAGCAGCGGCCTGCTGGGCATCGGCAACTACAACAGCACCTTCGATATCGGCGACCTGACCAACGGCGATGCGACCACCGGTTTCCTCAACGTCGGGACGCTCGACTTCACCAACTTCAACATCGAAACCATCACGCTGGACGTGACGCAGATCGAGAACCTGGCCGGCGGGCGGAGCGAGATCACCATTGAGGGCGACAACAGCGATGCCTACGACGCGGTCGGCTGGATTCACGTCGGCGAGGACACCGTGAACGGCTACCAAATCTACGAAAACGCCGGAGGCACGCTGACGATGAAAGTCGACAGCGGGATGACGGACGCAGCGGGCGCGCCCCTTCTCTGACCTTCCGCGAACGCCATCGGGCGCCATTGTGAACGACGCCGCCCCGCTGTCATGGCAGGGCGGCGTCATCATTCCGGCCATGGCGACCGCCGACATCTTTCGTAGGTGCAACACGCCGACCGCGACGGCAATCCGTCCACAGCGGCCTTCACCCCTACCGCAGCAGGTCCATGGCCGCGTTGATCTGGGCCATGCGCTCGTGGCTGCCGAAGTGGCCGTCGGGGTGGTAAATGGTCGCCAGCATGCGGAACCGCGCCCGCAGGGTGTGCTTGTCCGGCCGCACCGTCGGCGGGAAGCCCAGCACGTACAGCGCCTCCGACCGGCTCGTCACGCCGCCCGGCAGAGGGTCGAACGACAGCACCGAAACGACCGCCTTCAACCGCTCGATCTCCTCCAGCAACGCCGGGTCCGGTGACGGAGGCGGCGGTGGAGGCGGCGGCGGCGGGGGAGGCGGCGGCGGTGGGGGTTCGGGCGCAGGGCGCGGCTCCGGGTCCTGCGGCGGCGGCGGAGAGGCGGCAGAACCGTTCCGGGGCCGGCGCGCAGCCGGGTCCACCAGATCAATGGTGCGCGCGCCGGCCTCCACCTGCAACGCGATGTCCAGCGCCTTGCGGATAAACGGGATGGAAATGCCCGGCACCATGCGCACCTGAAGCCGCGGCTTCCGCCGCCACGGACGCCCCGCCGAGGCGCCGGTCTTCAACACCACCGTCTCGCGATCGTCGGCCGCCGGTCCACCGGGGTCCGGGTGCCGGTCGATCTCCTGCGGCGGCACCACCAGCATCACCGATCGCGCGATGTCGGCCGCGTTCACGCCCTTGCGCCGCGCCAGGGCCTCCACCGCATCCCGGAAGGCCGTGGCGCAAGGGACCGTGTAGGACGCCTTCACGGGCGCGCCCACGACTCGCCCCCTTCTCTGCATTTTTGTGACATATCAATGCTTTGGCGCAACAAGGCGCTACCCCCTCAACTGCATTTGCATTCCCTCGCGGCGCAGTCTCCGGCATCGCGAAACCCGCGTCAACTACGGCTGTAGTCATAGGCGCGCAGTTTGAACCGGGGGCGGAACGGGTTGAGCGCGTGCCGCGCTTGGGGCCGGCCCCAAACCCCGCTGAGGGCGGAAGCCCTCGGGCTCCCCCTTCTTCTGTCAGCGGCGCCCGACGGGACGGCGCGGCAAGGCCCGGCGCAAAGGGAAGCGGGAGCGCGAGGAGCCGTGCTCCTGGCAAGAACCTTTTGCGCGCAGCGCAGAAGCCCCCGGCGCCGGAAGGGAAGCGTGCCGCGCTTGGGGCCGGCCCCAAACCCCGCCGAGGGCGGAAGCCCTCGGGCTCCCCCTTCTTCTGTCAGCGGCGCCCGACGGGACGGCGCGGCAAGGCCCGGCGCAAAAGGAAGCGGGAGCGCAAGGAGCCGTGCTCCTGGCAAGAACCTTTTGCGCGCAGCGCAGAAGCCCCCGGCGCCGGAAAAGAAGCGTGCCGCGCTTGGGGCCGGCCCCAAACCCCGCCGAGGGCGGAAGCCCTCGGACCCCCACTTCTTTTGTCAGAGGCGCCCGACGGGACGGCGCGGCAAGGCCCGGCGCAAAAGGACGCGGGAGCGCGAGGAGCCGTGCTCCTCGCAAAAACCTTCTGCGCGCAGCGCAGAACCCGGCTCGGGCGCCTCAGCGCGGCGGCAGGGGCGGGCCCTTGCGGAACATGGCTTCCATCTCCTCGGCCGGCAGGGGCTTGGCGATGAGGAAGCCTTGCAGGTGGTCGCAGCCCACCCCGTGCAGGAAGTCGATGTGCTCCTGCGTCTCCACGCCCTCGGCCACCACCTTGAGGTTCAGCGCATTGGCCATGGCAATCATGGCGCAGACGATGGCGGCGTCGTTGGTGTCGGTGGTGACGTCCATCACGAAGCTGCGGTCGATCTTCAGCTTGCGGATGGGGAAACGCTTGAGCACCGACAGCGACGAGTACCCCGTGCCGAAGTCGTCGATAGAGCACGCCACGCCGCGTTCCGCCAGGTTGGCGACGACGCTGATGGCGTTCTCGGGGTCCGTCATGGCGGAGCTTTCGGTAAGCTCCAGCTCCAGGTAGCAGGCTTCGAGCTTGTGGCGCTCCAGGCTGCCCTCCACGGTGGCCATCAGGCGGCGCACGTTGTGGAACTGGCGGCCGGAGATGTTCACCGCCACCGGCACCTTGGGCAGGCCGGCATCGTGCCAGTGCTTGGTCCAGCGCACGGCATCGTCGAGCACCTGGTCGCAGATGGCGTCGATCAGGCCGTATTCCTCGGCGACGCCGATGAACTCGCCGGGCGGCACCAGCCCGCGGTCGGGGCTGATCCAGCGGGCCAGGGCCTCCATGCCGATGAACTGGCCCGTCTTGACCTCCACCTGCGGCTGAAAGAAGGCCACGAATTCCCGGTTCTCGATGGCGCGGCGCAGGCGGGCCTGCATGGAGAGCGTCTTGACCGCCTTCTGGCCCATTTCCTCGGTGAACAGCTGAAAGCTGCCCGGCCCCTGCGCCTTGGCGCGGTTGAGCGCGGCGTCGGCGTGCATGATCAGCGTTTCGGCCGAGTCGCCGTCATTGGGGAACAGGCTCGCGCCCATGGACACGGTCAGGTCGAATTCCTGGTCGCCCACGGTCAGCGGCGCGTCGAAGGCGCGCTGGATGCGCTCCACGGCGGCGAAGACCTCGCCCGGGGTCTGCACGCCGGTCAGCAGCATCATGAACCGGTCGCCGCCGGCGCGGGACAGCACGTCGGCTTCGGCACACTGGTCCGCCAACCGGTCGGCGACGGCCTTGAGAACCTGATCGCCCACGGAATGACCCAGCGTGGCGTTGATGATGCTGAAGCGGTCCAGCCCCATGGACAGGAAGCCGATCCGGGTGTCCTCGCGGCGCGCGGCCACCCGGCACTTGTGGAAGCGCTCCAGGAACAGGGTGCGGTTGCCCAGGCCCGTCAGCGGATCGTAATAGGCCAGGAACATGAGCCGTTCCTCGGCCCGCTTGCGGTCGGTGACGTCGAGCGCAACGCCGTCCCAGAGGATGGTGCCGTCCTCCAGCCGCCGCGGCCGCGACCACGAGCGCAGCCACCGGGTTTCGCCGGTGTGGCTGGTCAGGCGGACGTCCAGTTCCACCGGCTCCAGGTCGCGCCCCCCGCGCTCCAGCGCCGCGCGAAAGGCGGCGCGGTCCTCGGACGCGAGGCAGTCGAGGAACAGGTCGGCGTCGGCCAGCATGTCCTCGGGCTCCAGACCGGCGATGCGGCGCGCGCCCTCGTTCACGTAGGAATAGCGCATGGTGCCGTCGGGACTGACCACGCGCTGGAAGACCATGCCGTTGATGTTGTCGGCGATGGCGCGCAGGCGGTGCTCGGTGTCGTGCAGGGCCTGCTCGGTCGCCTTGCGGGTGGTGATGTCGCGCAGGACGGCGATGAACAGGCGCCGCCCCTCGGTCAGCACCTCGGACAGCGCCAGCTCGATGGGGAAGTGCGTGCCGTCGCGGTGCACGGCCTCCAGCTCGCGGGCGCCGCCGTCGAGCATGCCGCCCTCGCCCGTGTCGAGGTAACGGCGCAGGCGCGCGTCGTACTCGGCCCGTTCCGCCTCCGTCATGAGCATGCCGACGTTGCGGCCCACCATCTCCGCCTCGTCCCACCCGAAGGTGCGCGAGGTGGCGGCGTTCACGGTCTCGATGACGCCGTCCTCGCTGATGGTGACGATGCAGTCGGCGGCATGATCCATGATCATTTCCAGCCGCTGCTCGGCGCGCATGCGGTCGGTGACGTCGATCAGCACGCCGTCCCACATGATGTCGCCGTTGGGCATGCGTTCGGCGCGGGCGGTGCCGGACAGCCATTTGACCTCGCCGTTGACGGCGATGGCGCGGAACTCCTCGGTATAGGAGCCGAGCGTGCGGGCCGAGCGGCGCAAGGTGTCCATGTAGGCGTCGCGGTCGGCCCAGTGGATGGCGTCCAGGCAGCCGTCGCGGGTCACCCGCATGCTGTCGGGGTCATACCCCAGAACGTCGTGCACGCCGGTGGAGAAGAACGGATAGTAGATCGTTCCGTCGGGCTGCATCACCCGCTGGAAGATGATGCCCGGCAGGTTGGCGGCCACCGTGCCAAGCCGTTCCTCGGCATCGTCCCACAGGCCCGACAGCCCGCTGAAGGCCGTGGTGGCGTCGGACAGGCCGGTGATGAACAGGCGGCGTCCGTCGGCATCGGTGGACAGCCCGACGGTCACCTCGCACGTCAGGGTGGCGCCGTCGCCGCGCACCAGCGGAAGAAACCGGCGGGCCCCTTCGGCCAGGGCCTGGGGATCGCCGCCCAGGAACAGTTCCAGGCCGCCGCCGTCGATGGTCAGCAGACGGTCGATGGAGCCGCCCACCAGGTCGTCCGGCTGGCGGATGAGCAGGTCGGCGGCCACCGCGTTCAACGCGCGGATGATGCCGTCGCTGTCAACGACCACCAGCGCCTGGGGCGCCCCGTCCAGGGCACGGGCCGCAAGGTCGGCTGCGTCGGACACCGACCCTGGCGCCGCGGCGCGCGGCCGTTCGTGTTTGAGGCCCTCGATGCTCATGGATCGGTGCAGTCCGCCCCTTTTTCCGCCGCGACGGCGGATCATCCCCGTGGTTTTTCGTCCCCATGTTACGCGCGGGCATACGGGCGGGGCAATACCTGTGGACAGGTCTATGTCAAAAGTTCGGCGGGGGTCCCTGATCGACCATAGGCGCAACGACAGGCTTGGCCATTTACCGCGCGGCGGATAGTGGAATTCCGTGCACCCGCCCGTCACGACCTGATAAAATGTGTGATCTCAGGGGGTAAATCGGGGCGGAGCGGCATGCGCGTTCGGCCGAACGTGTTCCAGGCGATGATGGAGGACCTGCCGCAGGCCGTCATGGTGACGACGGCGGACGGCATGGTGCTGTGGTGCAACGCCGCCGCCCGCTCGCTGTGCGAAAAGGCGCGGCCGGATACCGCACCCCCTGCCGAGGCAAGCGCCCCCGCCCCCCGGACCGCCTTCGAAACGGTCGCGGCCGATGCCCACGACGCCCTGCGGGACATGATCGCCCGCGCGCTGGGGACGCCGGAGACGGCCTCCGCCCATTGCCGCTGCACCAGCGCCGTCACCGGACCCACGGGGCGGCCGCGCTGGCTGGACTGGAGCGCCGCGCCCGTGGACTGGGAAGGTGTGCGCGCCGCCCGGCTGATCGGCGTGGACGTCACCGCCGACGTGGATGCCAACCGCGACGAGCGCCTGCTGCGCGAGGCGCTGGACAGCATTCCCGACGCGCTGGTGCTGTTCGACACCGACGACACGGTGCTGTTCTACAACAAGGCCTATCGGGATTTCTTCTGGTACATGCCGCCGCTGGAGGACATGCGCGGCCGCCCCTTCGAGGACGTGGTGCGCCGTTCCATGGCGCCGCCGCGGGTGGTGGCGGACCCGCTGGCCCATTCCGACCCGGATGCCTACATCGCCAAGCGCCGGCGCCGACTCCACACGCCGTCGCCCGAACCCTTCGAGCTGTTCACCGCGGAAGGCCGCTGGCACCTGGTGCGCGAGCGCCGCACGCCCGAGGGACGCTTCATCGGCATCCGCTCGGACATCACCGACCGCAAGCGGGTGGAGGAACGGCTGTCGGAACTGGTCAAGGAACTGGCCGAATCCAACCGGGAGCTGGAGCAGTTCGCCTACGTCGCCAGCCACGACCTGCAGGAACCGCTGCGCATGGTGACCAGCTACCTGCAGCTTCTCCAGCGCCGCTACGCCGGCAAGCTGGACGACACCGCCGACGAGTTCATCCGCCACGCCGTGGACGGCGGCGCCCGGATGCAGCGGCTCATCCAGGACCTGCTCGACTATTCCCGCAT
The DNA here is from genome assembly GCF_044803115.1 of Caenispirillum salinarum. Lineage (GTDB taxonomy): Bacteria > Pseudomonadota > Alphaproteobacteria > Rhodospirillales > Rhodospirillaceae > Caenispirillum > Caenispirillum salinarum_A. Next base: position 74,582 of record NZ_CP085224.1, read on the forward strand.
CGGCCGGGGCAAGCGCCCGCCGGCGCCGGTCTCCATGGCCGCAGTGCTCCAGCAGGTGCTGCGCAACCTGTCGGTCGCCACCGCCGACGGCGGGGCCACGGTGACGGTGCCGGGGCCCGAGTCGCTGCCCCTCGTGCTGGCCGACCAGGGCGAACTGGTGCGGCTGTTCCAGAACATCATCGGCAATGCCCTGAAATACCGCCATCCCGAGCGGCCGCCCGTGGTGGCGGTGTCGGTGACGCCCGAGGCCGACGGCTGGTGCATCTCGGTGGCCGACAACGGCATCGGCATCGAGGAAGCGCATTACGACCGCATCTTCATGATCTTCCAGCGGCTGCACGGCCGCGAATCCTATGCCGGCACGGGCATCGGCCTGGCCATCGCCAAGAAGATCGTCGACCGCCACGGCGGCCGCATCTGGGTGGAGTCGCAGGCAGGCGAGGGCTCGTCCTTCCACGTCGTGCTGCCGGCGGCGGCCGCCGGCGAGGACGACATGCCGGTCACCATGGCGCGGCGCTGATCGTCACGCGGGCGGAACAGCCGGTGTGCGCCGCTGGGGGCAACGCCCCCACGCCACGTCGGGAAACTTTCGGACAGGGTCTACACCGCCTGCTATTGGCACTTTAGTTGATTCCACAACCAGCGATTCCGCATACTTTCTTTCGGGTGGTTTCCGCCGGGTTCTGCGTCCGGCGCGGGGTACGAAACGTCACGAGGAAACACCGTAGGGGCACCCGGATACCGTTATGATACGTGCAACAGACATCAGGAAGCGCCTGCCGGCGCTTCGGCGGCACGCCTATTTGCTCACGGGATCGCGCACGGCGGCGGATGCCGTGCTCGCCATCGCCGTGGCGCGACTGCCGCGGGAAGACGACGGCCGACCGTGCGCGGCCGACGGCACCGAGATCCACCGCGCCATCCTGGACGCAGCCGCCCGCGTGAACTGCCCGCCCGACGCGGGACTGCCGCCTTTGATGGCGCGCCTTCTGGGCATGGATCTGATGACGCGCGCCGTCATCGTCCTAACGGTGGTGGAACGGCTGCCGCCGTCCGAGGTGGCGGCCGTCTGCGACCTGTCGCCCGAAGGGATGGCTGCGCACCTGGCGCGCGGCCGGGAAGCCCTGGACATGCGGCCGGCGCCGCGGGTGATGAACTTCTAGCGCCCCGGCGCGACCGAAGCCGGTCGCGCCGGGGCATCCGCCGACAAAAGAAAACGGGGGCCGCCAGGGCTCCCGTTTCCGTTGCGATCACGATCCGACCGGTCGTTGCCGGCGCGATCAGTTGTTGCCGCGGTTCTCGATCAGGTCGTCGACCACGCCCGGATCGGCCAGCGTCGAGGTGTCGCCCAGGGCGCCGAAGTCGTTCTCGGCGATCTTGCGCAGGATGCGGCGCATGATCTTGCCCGAGCGGGTCTTCGGCAGGCCGGGGGCCCACTGGATGACGTCGGGGCTGGCGATGGGGCCGATCTCCTGGCGGACCCACTTGACCAGTTCCTTGCGCAGCTCCTCGGTGGGCTCCTCGCCCGCCACCAGGGTCACATAGGCGTAGATGCCCTGGCCCTTGATGTCGTGCGGGTAGCCGACCACGGCCGCCTCGGCCACCTTGGAATGGGCGACCAGGGCCGACTCGACTTCCGCCGTGCCCATGCGGTGGCCGGAGACGTTGATCACATCGTCGACGCGGCCGGTGATCCAGTAGTAGCCGTCCTCGTCGCGACGGGCGCCGTCGCCGGTGAAGTAGTAGCCCTTGTAGGTGGTGAAGTAGGTCTGCACGAAGCGCTCGTGGTCGCCGTAGACGGTGCGCATCTGGCCCGGCCAGGACAGGGCGATGCACAGGTTGCCGTCGGTGGCGCCGGAAAGCTCCTCGCCCTCGTTGTTCACCAGCACCGGCATGATGCCGAAGAACGGACGGGTGGCCGAACCCGGCTTCAGGTCGGTCGCACCCGGCAGCGGCGAAATCAGGATGCCGCCGGTTTCGGTCTGCCACCAGGTATCCACGATGGGGCAGCGCTTGTCGCCGACCACGTCGTAGTACCAGTTCCAGGCCTCCGGGTTGATGGGCTCACCCACCGAGCCCAGGATGCGCAGGGACTTGCGGCTGGTCTGCTTCACCGGCTCCTCGCCCTCGCGCATCAGGGCGCGGATGGCGGTGGGGGCGGTGTAGAAGATGTTGACGTTGTGCTTGTCGACCACTTCCCAGAAGCGCGAGACGGTCGGGTAGTTGGGCACGCCCTCGAACATCAGCGAGGTGGCGCCGTTGGCCAGCGGGCCGTAGACGATGTAGCTGTGGCCGGTCACCCAGCCCACGTCGGCCGTGCACCAGTAGACCTCGCCGTCCTTGTAGTCGAAGACGTACTGGTGGGTCATGGACGTGTAGACCATGTAGCCGCCGGTGGTGTGCAGCACGCCCTTGGGCTTGCCGGTCGAGCCCGAGGTGTAGAGGATGAACAGCGGGTCCTCGGCGTTCATCTCTTCCGGCTCGCACTCGGCGGGCTCGCCCGCGACGACGTCTTCATACCAGACGTCGCGGCCGTCCTTCATGGTCACGTCGCCGCCGGTGCGCTTGACCACGATCACGGACGTGACCGACGGGCAGCTTTCCAGCGCCTTGTCGGCGTTGGCCTTCAGCGGCACCTTGCGGCCGCCGCGCAGACCTTCGTCGGCGGTGATGACGACGTTGCACTCGCTGTCCTGAATGCGGTTGGCGAGGGCGTCGGGCGAGAAGCCGCCGAAGACGATGGAGTGCACCGCGCCGATGCGGGCGCAGGCCAGCATGGCCACCGCGGCTTCCGGAATCATCGGCATGTAGATGCAGACGCGGTCACCCTTCTTGACGCCCTGCTTGCGCATGGCATTGCCGAGCTTGCAGACGCGCTCGTACAGGTCGCGGTAGGTGATGTTGGCGTCATCCTTGGGGTCGTCGCCTTCCCAGACGATGGCGGTCTGGTCGCCGCGCTTGTCCAGGTGGCGGTCCAGGCAGTTGACCGAGGCGTTCAGCGTGCCGTCGTAGAACCACTTGATGTGAACGTCGTGCGGGTCGTAGGAGACGTCGCGCACCTTGGTGAACGGCTTGATCCAGTCGATCCGCTTGCCGTGCTCGGCCCAGAACCCGTCGGGGTCCTTGATCGACTGTTCATACATTTCCTTGTACTTGGCGTCGTCCACCCACGCCGTCTTGGCAATTTCCTCAACGACCGGGAACACGTTGGCATCAGACATTGTGGTCTCCTTGATGATCCGCGCAGAGCCCGCGCGCGGTCGCTGCGGGCCCCTACCTGATGACCGGGCGCATCCCCACCCGGTCGGATGGTTTTTGTTGTGCAGGAGACCTGGGCCCCGGACGTCGTCTCCCCGCGCCGCGGGCCCTTTGGCTCCCTCCCCCCGCTTCTTCCGAGCGGTTCAATCGCGCGCATCTTAGGGAAATTCCACCGCCCTGTCACGGCTCCAACGCAACAATCTTGCGATCTTTAACCGAAAGTGGAAAGGGTTGTAGGAATCGGCCCTTGCAAGGCCCCGCAGTGCAGAAGCCGTCGTCGAGCCGGAACCGGGCGCCGTGGGTGGCGCACTGCAGACCCTGCCCATCCGGGGAGAGAAACCTGTCGGGCCAAAGGTTCAGCGGTATGGAAAGATGGGGGCAGCGATTCACGTAGGCGCGCACGCTCTGCCCCTGGCGCACGACGACGATGCCGACGCGAACGCCGTCGTCGTCCAGCACGAATCCCCGCGCGCCGGGGGAAGGAACATCCTCCGGCGCGCAAAGTTCCCAATACCCTTCCGGATTTTTCGAAACGGGCGCCGGCTCGTCCGGCAGGCCGGCGAAGGGGCGGCCCGCATCGCCGCCCGCGCCCGCGCCGTTCGTCATTGGGCCAGTCCGCCCATCTCGCAGATGATGCGCCACGACTCGGGGTCGATGGGCATCACCGACAGGCGCGACTGGCGGATGAGCGGCAGCTCGGCCAGCCGCTCGTCGGCCTTGATCTCGGCCAGCGTCACCGGGCGCGGCATGGGCTCGACGGCCTTGACGTCCACCATGCCGAAGCGGCCCGCGGGGTCGGTGTGGTCGGGGTAGTATTCCTTGACCACCTCGACGATGCCGACGATGCGCTTTTCGTTGACCGAGTGATAGAAAAAGCAGCGGTCGCCGACCTTCATGGCCTTCATGTTGTTGGAGGCCTGATAGTTGCGCACGCCGTCCCAGTGCTCGACGCCCTTCTTCACCTGATCGTCCCAGGACCAGGTGCCGGGTTCGGTCTTGATCAGCCAGTAGTTCATGCGTCGCGCGTCCTCAGCCCACGGCCTGCGGCAGCAGCCACTTGAAGGGGCGGATGGTCACCGACTCGAACAGACCGGCCTTGGCGTAGGGGTCCTGCTCCAGCCAGGCGCCCAGTTCGGCCCGGTCGGCGGCCTCGACCACCAGCATGGAGCCGATCATGTGCGCGCCGTCATCGGACAGCAGCGGTCCGCCCATCTTCAGCTTGTCCCCGGCGGCCTTGACGAACTCCAGGTGGGCGGGGCGGTTTTCCTGGCGGATGTGGCCCGAATCGGGCTTGTCGAGGCAGGTCACGACGAACAGCACGGACATCTCCTGTGGCTGACGGTTTCCATTGAGTTGGAGCCGTAGCCTAGAGCAAATCCCGCCGCGACGGAATCCATCCGCGCCACCCGCCGCCGAGACCGATCGGCCCATTTTTCGTCGCGGGCGGGAAGAATAGCAGGAACAATGGTGCGACTGGACTGGACGTTCGGACAGGGTGGACGGCCCCTATGCCCGCGCCGCCTCGGCCAGCGCGTCCACCGCCGCCGCCACCGCGTCCGGCGCCTCCAGCGGCGGGAAATGGCCGACGCCGGACAGGTCGGTCACCGGGGCGCCCGGCCGCGTCTCCCGCCACGCCGCCCGCGCCGCGCCGGCGTCCAGCGGGTCGTCGGCGCCCAACACCAGATGCAGCGGAACCGCCGCATCCCGCAACGCCGCCGTCAGCCGCGCCCGGCGGGCAAGACGGTCGGCGCGATAGGCCATGAGACGCGGCATGACGCGCCGGCCGCCACCGCGCACGGTCAGGGTCCACAAGGCCTCCAGGTCCTCCGCCGACAGCGGCGCCGCCGGCCCGGCCATGGCCGCAAGGCGCGCCTGGAAGGGGCGCTTGAGCAGGAACCGCGTGAGCGGCCGGCCCAGGCGGCCGGTCATCAGGCGCAGCATGGGCGGCGGCCGATCCGCCCCCGGAACGACGCCGCCGTTGAGGAACACCGCCCCGGCCACACGCCCCCGCGCCAGAAGCTCCGCCGCCACCGCGTCGCCGTGGTCATGGGCGAGCACCAGGACCTTTCCGCCGCCGGCGCCGGCCTCGGCCATCACGGCCTCGCACTGGTCGGCGTAGGCGGTCAGGTCATAGCGAAAGCCCGGCGGCTTGTCGGAAAAGCCGAAGCCGATCAGGTCCGGCGCGACCGGCGAGAACCGCTGCGCCAGCGCCGGCCACACCCGATGCCACACCCAGCCGCCGCCCGGCACGCCGTGGATCAGCAAAAGCGGCGGACCTGCGCTTTCCGCGCGCCGCAGGAAGATGCGGTGGCCGCGCCAGGACATCGTCTCGCCGGCGCAGCGCCAGGTCTCCAGGCTCGACATGGGCGGGCCTCCGCCGTGTCAGCGCACCACCAGGTCCATGCCCCGCTGGCTCAGCAGCTCGTTGCCGCTCTCGGTGACCACCACGGTCGCGCCGGGGCACATGGCCGTGCCGGTGTCGCTGTCCATCAGGATCATGTGCAGGAAGAATACCATGCCCGGCGCCATCTCCACCGGGTTTCCCCTATAGAACATCGGCCAGTCCATCCAGTTCGGCGCGTAGGTGGTGCCGAGCGAATAGCCGGTGGCGTTCATGCGGTGGTCGCGCATGCCGCCCGAATCGCAGACCCGCGCGTAGGCGTCGAACACGTCTCCCATGGGGCGGCCGGGGCGGCAGGCGTCGCGGCAGGCCGCGAAGGCGTCGACCGCCACCTTGTGCATCTCCAAATGCCGGTCGGTCGCGCGGCCCACCGGGATCGTGCGCATGAGCGCGGCGTGGTAGTGGCGATAGACGCCGGCGAACTCCAGCGTGATCTGGTCCTCGGCCTGGAGGTGCTTGCGCCCCGAAAAATAGCGGCAGAGCAGGGCATCCTGGCCCGACCCGATGATGAACTCGTTGGCCGGGTCGTCGCCGCCGCCCCGGTACACGGCTCCGTGCATGGCGGCCAGGATGTCGCCCTCGAAGGCGCCGGGGCGGACCTCCTCCGTGCCCGCATCCAGCGCCGCGTCGGCAAGGTCCGCGGCACGGCGGACGTAGGCCATTTCCTCGGCCGACTTCACAAGCCGCAGGCGGCTGATGAGCGTGCTGGCGTCGTCGGTGGTGCAGAAGCCGTCCAGCGCCGCGTCGACCCGCTTGCCCAGCGCGTGGGTCATGCCATAGGCGTTCCACTCCGCCCCCAGCCGCTTCCCCGCGCAGCCGAAGCCGCGCAGGATCTCGCGCAGCTCGTGGGTCGGGTCGTGGTCCTCCTGGTCCACCCACACGCGGATGTCGCCGACCAGCGAGGTGTGCCGCGCCTGGCGCAGGTCGGGCGCACGGGTCAGCAGCATCATGCGCCCGTCCGCACCCAGGTACAGGCACTGGAAGTAGACGTAGCCGAAGGTGTCGTAGCCCGTCAGCCAGTACATGCTTTCCTGCTTGAACAGCAGCAGGCCGTCCAGGCCGCGGGCCTGCATGGCCTCCACCGCACGGCGGCGGCGGGTCTCGAACTCGTCTTGCGTGAAGTGCAATGCCACGGGCGCCGGACCTCCCCTAAATCAAATGCTCGGCCTTGAACGGACGGTTGAGCAGGTCCCGGATGGTCTGGTCAAGGTCCGCTTGATGGTTGAGCACCCCGTCCACGGCCGCGCAGATGGGCATGTCCACCGACAGGTCGTTGGCCAGCGCCACCACGGCCGAGGCGGTATAGACGCCCTCCGTCACCGCCTTGCGGCCACCCATGACCTCCTCCAGCGTCTTTCCCTCGCCCAGGGCATGGCCCAGCGAGTAGTTGCGGCTCTGCAACGACGAGGCCGTCAGCACCAGGTCGCCCAGGCCGGACAGGCCCATGAGCGTCTCCGCCCGGCCGCCCTTGGCGACGGCGAGCCGGGTGATCTCGGCCAGGCCGCGGGTCAGCAGGGCCGCGCGGGCGTTGTCGCCCAGCTTGCGGCCGTCGACGATGCCCGCCGCGATCGCCATGACGTTCTTCACGGCCCCCCCGATCTCGGCGCCGATGCGGTCCGGCGCGTAGTAGGGACGGAAGGTCGGCGTGCCGATGGCATCGACCAGGGCGCGGCCGACGTGGGCATCGTCCATTGCCAGCGTCACCGCCGTCGGCAGCCCGCGCACCACCTCTGCCGCGAAGGTGGGGCCGGACAGGACCGCCACCGGAACGTCCGCCGGCAACACGTCCTCGACCGTCTCGTGCATGAGGCTGGCGCTGGTCTGCTCGATGCCCTTGGCGCAGACCACCGCCGGCACGCCCGTCGGCCAGCGCGGCGCAAGCGAGACACAGACGCTGCGCATGTGCTGCGCCGGCACCACCAGCAGCACGGCATCGGCGGCCAGGGCGTCGGTGATTTCCTCGGTGGCGTGGATGGCGGGGTCGAGCGCGACGCCGGGCAGGAAGTCGGTGTTCTCGTTGCGGTGGTTGATGGCGTCGACCACCTCGGGCTCGCGCGCCCAGAGGATCACGTCGCGCCCCGCCCGGCGCAGCGTCTGCGCCAGTGCCGTGCCCCAGGCGCCGGCCCCGATCACCCCGATTCGCTGCATGGCTTCCATCATCCTTTCCGTGAACGCGTGGCTTTCATTGGGTTTACGGCCTGGACGCAGAGGCCGCAAGACCCGGCTTGGGACTTGTATTCGCGCCGGTCGTGGGGCAGAAACGGGGCACGGTTAAAGACGAGGACCCGTTTCATGCCCATTCTGGTCACCGGCACCGCCGGCTTCATCGGCTTTCATGTGGCGCAACGCCTTCTCGCCAAGGGCGAAACGGTCCTCGGCCTGGACGTGGTGAACGACTACTACGACACCCGCCTGAAGGAAGCCCGCCTCGACATCCTAAAGGCGGAGGCCGGCTTCACCGAGGTGCGCATGGACCTGGCCGACCGGGACGGCCTCATGGACCTCCTGCAAACGCACAGGCCCGACCGCGTCATCAACCTGGCCGCCCAGGCCGGCGTGCGCTACAGCGTGGAGAACCCCTTCGCCTACGTCGATTCGAACCTGGTGGGCTTCGTCAACCTGCTGGAAGGCTGCAAGCGGTTCGGCGTGGGGCACCTGGTCTATGCCTCCACCAGTTCGGTTTACGGCGCCAACGCGGCCATGCCCTTCCACGAGGGCCAGGTGACCGCCCATCAGATGAGCCTGTACGCCGCCACCAAGAAGGCCAACGAGGTGATGGCGCACTCCTACGCCCACCTGCACGGCCTGCCGTGCACGGGCCTGCGCTTCTTCACCGTCTACGGCCCCTGGGGCCGGCCGGACATGGCGCTGTTCAAGTGGACCAAGGCGATCCTGGAGGGGCGCCCCATCGACGTCTACAACAACGGCGACATGAGCCGCGACTTCACCTACATCGACGACATCGCCGAGAGCATCGTGCGCATCGTCGACATTCCCGCCACGCCCGACCCGGCGTGGAGCGCCGATGCGCCCGAGACGGGCACCAGCGGCATCGCGCCCTACCGCATCTACAACATCGGCCGCGGCGAGCCGCAGGCGCTGATGGACTACCTGCGCATCATCGAGGACACGCTCGGCCGCAAGGCGGAGATCAACTTCCTGCCCATGCAGCCGGGCGACGTCGCCGCCACATGGGCCGACACCTCGGCGCTGGAGAACACCACCGGCTACAAGCCCAGCGTCGGCATCGACGTCGGCGTGCGCCGGTTCGTGGAATGGTACCGGAAGTATTACGGGGTTTGAGCGGCTCTGCCCGCGCCCCATTTCCCTTCCCCCCTCGCCTCTGACGTGTAAACTGCGCACGCCACGGGATCGAGGGGGAGCATGGTCGCGCGCATCAATACCGTCGCCTTTCGCGGCATCGAGACGCTGGACATCGACGTGCAGGTGTCCATTTCCGGCGGCCTGCCCTCGTTCGCCCTGGTGGGCCTGCCCGACAAGGCCGTCGCCGAGTCGAAGGAGCGCGTGCGCGCCGCGCTGACCGCCGTCGGCCTCGCCCTGCCGCCCAAGCGCATCACCGTCAACCTCGCCCCCGCCGACTTGCAGAAGGAAGGCAGCCACTTCGACCTGCCCATCGCCTGCGCCCTTCTGGTGGGCATGGGCGTGCTGCCGGCCGAGGAGATGGCAAACTACACCGTGCTGGGCGAACTGGGCCTGGACGCGAACCTCGCGCCCGTCGCCGGGGTGCTGCCCGCCGCCATCGCCGCCAACGCCGCCGACCGGGGGCTGGTCTGCCCGGCATCCCAGGGCGGGGAGGCCGCCTGGGCCGGCGACAACGAGGTGCTGGCCCCGCGCGGGCTGCTCGATTTGATCAACCATTTCAAGGGGTCGCAACTTCTGCCCCGGCCCGAGGCCAGGCGGGCCGAGGACGGCCCCATGGCCGCCGACCTGGCCGACATCAAGGGGCAGGAAAGCGCCCGCCGCGCCCTGGAAGTGGCCGCCGCCGGCGCTCACAACATGCTGATGGTCGGCCCGCCCGGATCGGGAAAGTCCATGCTGGCAAGCCGCCTGCCCGGCCTGCTTCCGCCCCTGACGGCGGCGGAGGCGCTGGAGGTTTCCATGATCCACTCCGTCGCCGGCATGCTGGCGGGCGGCCGGCTGCTGCACCGCCGCCCCTACCGCGACCCGCATCATTCCGCCTCCGTTCCAGCTCTTGTCGGCGGCGGGCATCGGGCCAAGCCGGGCGAGATCAGCCTGGCCCACAACGGCGTGCTGTTCCTGGACGAGCTGCCCGAATTTTCGCGCGGCGCCCTGGAGGCCCTGCGCCAGCCGCTGGAGCTGGGCCGCGCCGTCATCGCGCGCGCCAACGAGCATGTCAGCTACCCCGCCCGCTTCCAGCTCATCGCCGCCATGAACCCGTGCCGCTGCGGCTATCTGGATGATCCGGCGCTGGCGTGCTCTAAGGCGCCGCGCTGCGCCGGGGACTACCAGAACCGCCTGTCGGGACCGTTGCTGGACCGCATCGACATCCATGTGGAGGTGCCGTCGGTCAGCCCGCTGGACCTGGCCGGAGCACCGGCCGGCGAGCCTTCGGCGGTGGTGGCGGCGCGGGTGCGGGAGGCGCGGGAGGAACAGGCGCGGCGCTACGCCAGGCTGGACCCGGACGGCGCCACCCGCACCAACGCCCGCGCCGACGGCCGCGTGCTGGAGGCCGTCGCCACCCCCGACGCCGCGGGCAACAAGCTGCTGGCGGACGCCGCGGCGCGCATCCACCTGTCGGCGCGCGGCTACCACCGGGTGCTGCGGGTGGCGCGCACGCTGGCCGATCTGGCGGGCTCGGACGCCGTGACCCGCCTGCACGTGGCCGAGGCCCTGTCCTACCGCCGCGCCCTGCCGGGGCGTGTTCCGGTGGCGCAGTAGGGCGCGGGACGCAGTCCGCCGACACGACTTTGTTTCAGCGCCACGACGTTGCCGCAACGGCCGGATACACCCATCTTCATGACCAAGACCGAGGTCCGACCGATCATGACGAAGGAGCCCACGCCGCTGTCCGCCGCCGCCCTGACCCGCGCCGCGCCCGCCACCGCCGCGGCCGCCAAGAGCCTGTCGCTGACACTCGCCCGCCTGCGCCGCGCCGGACGTGACGGCCGGGGGCCGACGCTGGCCGAGATGACCGGCACCTTCGCCGATCGCGCCCTGCCCTTCGCCATCCTGGTGTTCGGGCTGTTCGGCACCGTGCCCTCGCCGGGGCTGCCGACGGGCGCCATCTTCGGCACGCTGATCGTGCTGCTGGCGGTGCGCCTGCTGATCGGCCACACCACCGTCCACCTGCCGCGCTTCGTGCGCGACCGGCGCGTGCCCCGGCGCGCGCTGGAGGCCGTGCTGCGCCGGAGCGTTCCCGTCCTGCGGCGGGTGGAGCGGCGGACGCGGCCGCGCCTGACGGTGCTGACAAGCAGGCCGCTGGTGATCGTCACCGCCCTGCTGCTCATCGCCATGGGCGCGGTGCTGGCCCTGCCCATTCCGTTTGGCAACAGCCTGCCGGGCGCGGCCATCGTCGCGCTGAGCCTGGGGCTGCTGACCCGTGACGGCCTCGGAATGATCGCCGGCTACGTTCTTTGTGCCGGCTCGGCGGCCTATGTTGCGGCACTGGCCTGGGGCGCGGGCGGATTGGCCGCTATGATGGCGTGACCGAACCGCCGCGAGGAAAGACCGCCGCCATGCTGACCATCGTCGTCAACCGCAAGTCCGGCACCGCCCGCCGCATGGGCCGCGGCGCCCTGCGGCTGCGGCTGTCCGAAGCCTGCGCCAAGGCCGGCATCGAGGACCCGGTCATCCGCATCGTCCACCCCAAGCGGATCGACGGCGTGCTGCGCGAGGCCTGCGCGGCGGGCGGCGAGGTGTGGGTCGGCGGCGGCGACGGCACGCTGCGCACCGCCGCGACGCGCTTACGGGAAAGCAGCGGCACGCTGGGTGTCCTGCCGCTGGGCACCATGAACCTGCTGGCCCGCGACCTGGGCATTCCGCTGGACCTGGAGGAAGCCGTGGTGGCGCTCGCCCATGCGCCGGTGGAGCCCATCGACGTGGGACTCATGAACGGCGAGCTGTTCCTCAACAAGTCGGCGCTGGGCCTCTACCCGGAAATGATCATCGACCGCGAGCGCCGCCGCCGCCTGTTCGGCTACGGCAAGTGGCCGGCCATGTTACGCGCCATGTGGCGGGCCATCCGCCGCCACCGCATGATGGAGGCGGTGCTGACGGTCGACGGGCAGGAGCGCCGCATCACCACCCCGGCGATGATCGTCGCCACCAGCGAATACGAGTTTCGCACCGGCCGCCTGTTCCGCCGCCCGTCGCTGCGGGACGGGCTTCTGACGGTCTACATCAGCCACGAGCGCGGCTGGTTCGGCACGCTGGGGCAGTTGCTGAAGATGTGGCTGGGCACCATCGGTCGCGACCCGGAGATGGAGATCCTGCGCACGCCGCGGCTGGATATCGCCTTCAAGCGATCGCGCCCCGTCGCCAACGACGGCGAGGTGGAGTTCGTGCGCGGCCCCGTTCACTACGAGGTCGACCCGAGCGGCCTGAAGGTCCGCCACCCGGCCGCCGCCCACCCCGCCGAGGCGGGGGACCAGGCGGCGGAAGCCGTGGCGGAGACGGCGTGAGGGGCGGAAGCTCGCCCCGCCTCACCCCAGCGCGTTCATGGCCACCGTGGCGATTCCCGCCGCGATGGCCGGGTACAGCGCGCCCGTCAGCACGCAGACGAGCAACAGGAACAGCCAGCGGTGGCGGTTGATCGCCGGGCGGCGGAAGGCCAGGCGCTGGATCACGGCGTACAAAGGCACCGCCAGCGGCAGGGCGAGAATCCCCCAGCCCCAGACGAAGCCGCCGACGTCGTTGACCCAGCGCGTGAAGACGAAAGTGCTGAGCAGCCAGTAGGCGATGAAGAACACCGCAAACAGCGTTGTCAAAAGCCCCCGGCGCGGCCCTTCGGGGGCGCCGCGGCCACCGCGGCCGGCTCCTCCCCTGCCGTCGCCGTCGCGGGGGTGGTCGTGGCGGTCGGCGGCGTTGTCGCGCGGCGTCATTCCGGCATGTCCTTTTCGTAGGCCGGCAGGTCGTCGGTCGCCTGCGCCCACGGTACCCGCTCGCTGACCCAGCTGTGGCAGGTGGGCCTGGCGACGGACGGGTCGTCGAGCGCCGTCAGGGGCACGCCGACGGTGCCGCGTTCGTCCGTCGGGTCGGTCATGTGCAGCGTCGCACCGCACTCGCGGCAGAAATGACGCTGCCCGCGATAGGTGGAGCTGAAGCACGACAGATGGTGCTGCCCTTCGGAAATGCGGAACGACTCGACCGGCCAGGCGCCCCACGGGATGGCGGCGGAGCCGCTGGAGCGCTGGCATTCGCGGCAGTGGCACCAGTCGGCGCGGACCGGTGCCCCCTGCACGGTGAAGCGGACGATGCCGCACAGGCAACCGCCCTCGTGGATGGTGGACCCGGCAGTACCGGGCGTGGCGGTTTCGGTGGCGGAATTGGTCGGCTCGGTCATGGGGCGCCTCCGTGACTGCGAGGTTTCTCCCAACATGGGACACCAACGCGCCTGCGCCCAGGGCCATTGCACGGCAACCCGTCCGAGTCGCGTTTTCCACAATCCTTCCGGGGAGGACCCGCCGTCCAGCCGCCCGCTTTCCCGGCATCGGCGCAGGCAGTTGCCCACGCAACGGGCAACGGCGCTGAATGTTCAACTTCTCATCATGTAGCGCGTGACAAGCCGCCGCCTCTGACCGTTATACTACAAGGTGTTGCGGTTCCACCGGCATGATGGAAGGGGGAGCATGCCCAAGACACCCTTCGACGAAATGTCCCCGGACGGGCACATCCGGCCGCCATACAAGACGTTCGACACCTGGCTCAAGCGCCAGGACGGCGACCTTCTGGCCCGGCGCCACCGGCAGGCGGACATGCTGTTTCGCCGCATCGGCATCACCTTTGCCGTCTACGGCGACAGTTCGGGGGCGGAACGGCTGATCCCCTTCGACATCATCCCGCGCATCCTGTCCAAGCAGGAATGGAAGACCGTCTCCGACGGCGTGTGCCAGCGGCTGAAGGCGCTCAACACCTTCATCGGCGACATCTACGGCGACCAGGACATCATCCGGGCCGGCAAGGTGCCCGAGCGGCTGATCGCCCAGAACGACCAGTTTCGCCACGAGATGAAAGGCTTCCGCCCGCCGCGCGACATCTACGTGCACATCGGCGGGATCGACATCGTGCGCACCGGCGAGAACGAGTTCTCGGTGCTGGAGGACAACCTGCGCACGCCGTCCGGGGTCAGCTACATGCTGGAAAACCGCGAGATCATGATGCGGCTGTTCCCCGACCTGTTCGACCTGCACGCGGTCGCGCCGGTCAACCACTACTGCCACCAGCTTCTCCAGAACCTGCGCTATTCCGCCGGCGACCATGTGGAGGAACCGACCGTCGTCGTCCTCACCCCCGGCCAGTACAACAGCGCCTATTTCGAGCACGCCTTCCTGGCCGACGAAATGGGCGTGGACCTGGTGCAGGGGCAGGACCTGTTCGTCGAGGACGACACCGTCTACATGCGCACCGTGGAGGGGCCCAAGCGCGTCGACGTCATCTACCGGCGCATCGACGATGACTTCCTCGACCCGCGGGTCTTCCGCAAGGACAGCATGCTGGGCGTTCCGGGCCTCTTCCAGGCCTACAAAAAGGGCCGCGTGACGCTGGCAAACGCGGTCGGGACGGGCATCGCCGACGACAAGGCGATCTACGATTACGTGCCCGAAATGATCCGCTTCTATCTGGGGGAGGAACCCATCCTCGCCAACGTGCCCACCTATCACCTGCACCGGGACGAGGACCGCAAGTACGTGCTCGACCACCTGCCGGAACTGGTGGTGAAGGAGGTCCACGGGTCGGGCGGCTACGGCATGCTGGTGGGCCCCAAGGCCAGCAAGCACGAGATTTCCGAGTACCGCGAGCGGCTGCTGAAGGACCCCAACAACTTCATCGCCCAGCCGACGCTGGCGCTGTCCACCTGCCCCACCTTCGTCGCCGAGGGCGTGGCGCCGCGCCATGTGGACCTGCGGCCCTTCGTGCTTCAGGGCAAGGAGATTTCCGTGGTGCCCGGCGGCCTGACCCGCGTCGCGCTGCGGGACGGGTCGCTGGTGGTGAACTCCTCCCAGGGCGGGGGAACCAAGGACACCTGGGTGCTGGAGCGATAACGCCATGCTGAGCCGGACCGCCGACAACCTGTACTGGATGGCCCGCTATGTGGAGCGTGCCGAGAACATGGCGCGCATCCTCGATGTCAGCCACCGCATGAGCCAGCTGCCCGCCAGCACGGCGCACACCTCGGCCTCGGAATGGCTGCCGGCGCTCATCATTGCCGGGCAGCGGCCGCTCTACGAGAAAGGCCATGACGAGATCACCGCCGGGGCCGTCATCGGATTCATGGCGTTGGACCCGGACAACCCGTCGTCCATCTTCTCCAGCATCCGTCAGGCGCGGGAGAACGCGCGGGCGGAGCGCAATGCCATCCCGTCGGAAATGTTCGAGTGCATCAACGCCGCCTGGCTGGAAATCAAGGAGATGCACTACGCCAACCTGGTGGACACCGGCTTCCGCGATTTCTTCGACTGGGTGAAGGACCGCTCCGCCCTGTTCCGCGGCACCACCGTCGGCACCATGCTCCAGAACGAGGGGTTCTATTTCGCGCGGCTGGGCACCTTCATCGAGCGCGCCGACAACACCGCCCGCCTGCTGGACGTGAAATACCACGTACTCGCCCCGGACGAGGACCGCATCGACGAGGCCGTGGACTATTACCAGTGGGGCGCGCTGCTGCGGTCGCTCTCGGCCTTCAAGGCCTACCGGCTGATCTACCGCGACAACATCAAGCCGCGCAACGTGGCCGAACTGCTGGTGCTGCGCGACGAGTTCCCGCGCTCGCTGCATGCCTGCTACGATGCCGTCCACCAGCAGTTGGAGGTCCTGGGCCCGAAGCTGGAATGCACGCGGCTGGCCGGGGAAATGCACGCCCGGCTGCACTACAACCGCACCCAGGACATCACCCGGCGGGGGCTGCACCGCTTCCTGACCGAATTCATCAACCGCAACACCGCCCTCAGCGCCGAGATCGCCAAGGATTTCCTGCTGGTGGCGTGACCTTGGATCTTCCACACCCGAAATGACTTACGGACTGGGCATTCTTCTGGACGACGGCCTTGTCATGGCGTCGGACAGCCGCACCAACGCGGGAGTCGACCACATTTCCGCCTTCGCCAAGATGCGCGTCTGGGAAAAACCCGGCGAGCGGCTGATCGTGCTGCTCTCGGCCGGCAATCTGGCCATCACCCAGGCCGTCGCGGCGGAGCTGGAGGACCGCATCCGCCTGTCCGACGGCAAGAAGCGGCGCAAGGGATCGACCATGGAGACGGTGCCCGGCATGACGGCCGCCGCCCGCCTCGTGGGCGAGGCCGTGCGCCGCGTCCACGCCCACGACGCCGAGGCGCTCGAACAGCACGGGGCCGACTTCAACGCCACCTTCATCCTGGGCGGCCAGATCAAGGGCGGCCCCATGCGGCTGTTCCTCATATACTCGGCCGGCAACTATATCGAGGCCGGGCCGCTCACGCCCTTCTTCCAGATCGGCGAGACCAAGTACGGCAAGCCCATCCTGGACCGCGTCATCACGCCCGAAACACCGCTGCCCGAGGCGGTGAAGTGCGCGCTGGTGTCGTTCGACAGCACCATGCGGTCCAACCTGTCGGTCGGCATGCCGCTGGACGTCCTGGTGGCGAAACAGGACACGATGACCACCCACCACCGCCGCGTCATCGCCGAGGACGACGCCTACATGATGGACCTTCGTGCGGAGTGGGGCGAGGGCGTCCGTGCCCTGTTCGGCCGCCTGGTGGACCCCGAGCTGGAGGGGTAGGCGAAGCCCTGGCGCGGGGGCGCGCTTGGACCGCTGTCCGAGCGGAAGCGGGGGCGCGCTCGCCCTCGCACAAGCCCGTCGCGCGGTCCGCGCGCAAAGCCCTCTCCCCTGGACGCGGGCGCCGATCCGTAGGACAGTGGCGCCCGCAACAGGAGGGATGCATGCGACTCTGGCACCGGACGATCCTTACCCTCGCCGCGCTGCTGACGGCGGCGGGGCTGGCGGGCGCGGCCTTGAACACGGCATCGGCGCAGGACCCCGTGCGGCCCGAGGAAACCTACGCCTTCGCCCTGCCCGACCGCTGGCAGGAGGCCAACCGCACGCGCCAGGGCAACGTGGACATCATCACCTTCCTGCCCAGCGGCCAGACCATGCAGGGCTGGCGCGACATGGTCATCCTGCAGATCTACCGCGACATGACCGCCGTGCCCGCCGAATCCCTGCGCGAGCGCAGCCTGAACAATGCCCAGGCCGCCTGCGAGGACGCCACCGCCAGCACCCTGCAAACGGGGCTGAGCAACGGCTATCCGTCCGCCTTCTGGGCCACCGCCTGCACGCGCAACAAACAGACGGGGCTGGGGGAGGTGGCCTATTTCCGCTCGCTCCAGGGCAACGACAACCTCTACATGGTCCAGCGGGTGTGGAGCATGCCCCCCTTTGGAGACGAGCCGCCGACCATTCCCGAGGCGGAAAAGCGCGAGGCCATCGGCATCCTTTCGGGGCTGAACGTCTGCCAGCCGGGCAGCCGGCAGCATCCCTGCCCCGGCCAGCCCGGCGCGGCGCAGCGCTGACGGCGGCGGCGGCGGAAATTTCACCGAATCCGGCGAAAGAGGTGCTTGCAAATCGCCCCTCTTCGGCCTATGTTCCCGGCCTCTCTCGGCTGCCGGCGTAGCTCAGGGGTAGAGCAACTGATTCGTAATCAGTAGGTCCGCAGTTCAAATCTGCGCGCCGGCACCAGATTCGAAAAGGCCCGTTCAGCGATGAACGGGCCTTTTCTTTCGGAAAAACCGGGGCCTGTGCGGGCGCCGTTCGCGCGGCGGCACGATGAACGGCCGCGCCACCGGCGGCAATCCGTTCAATGGTGGCGGGTCGTCGAACCCGTTCCGACCAAGGCCCCTCGCCATATCACCGCCATCGCCCCTATATTGAGGCGGCAGACGCGAGGGGTGCCATGTTGAAGATTCGCAAGCCCCGCGCGGTCGTCGACCGCCGGGCCCTGGTCAGCCACCTGGAAGACATCGCCGCCGATCCGGCGCTCAAGAACCGCCAGCGCCGCCAGAAGGTGCTCGCCGCCTTCAAGGATGCGCTGCGCCACGGCCACGACGAGGTCCGCCGGCGGTTCCTGGACGAGCACGGGCGCGGCGACCACTGCGTGCGGGAAAACTGCTATCTGGTCGACCAGCTGATCGTCACGCTGTTCGACTACACGGTCACCCACGTCTTCCCCACCGGCGTCAAGACCACCGGCGAGCATCTGGCCGTCCTGGCCGTCGGCGGCTATGGCCGGCGCGAGCTGTCGCCCTTCTCCGACATCGACCTCTTGTTCCTGCTGCCCTACAAGAGCACGCCCTATTCCGAGCAGGTGGTGGAGTTCATGCTCTACATGTTGTGGGACCTGGGGCTGAAGGTCGGCCACGCCACCCGCAACGTGCAGGAGTGCATGCGCCAGGCCAAGCGCGACATCACCATCCGCACCGCGATGCTGGAAAGTCGCCACCTGTGCGGCGACCGGCGCCTGTGGGACGACTTCCACCAGCGCTACCAGCAGGAAATCGTCGCCGGCACCGGCATGCATTTCGTCGAGCAGAAGCTGGCCGAGCGCGACGACCGCCACGAGCGGCTGGGCGATTCCCGCTACGTCCTTGAACCCAACGTCAAGGAAGACAAGGGGGGCCTGCGCGACCTGCACACGCTGTACTGGATCGCCAAGTACCTCTACGGCGTCTCCGACATGCGGCAACTGGCCGACATGGCGGTGCTGAGCGATCAGGCCGCCACCAGTTTCATCAAGGCACAGACGTTCCTGTGGTCGGTGCGCTGCGCCCTGCACTATCTGTCGGGACGGCCGGAAGACCGCCTGACCTTCGACATGCAGTCCGCCGTCGCCGACGCGCTGGGCTACACCGACCGCGCCGGCGCCAAGGGCGTGGAACGGTTCATGAAGCACTATTTCCTGGTCGCCAAGGACGTGGGCGACCTGACGCGCATCTTCTGTGCGGTGCTGGAGGAAAAGAACCGCCGCCGCCCCGCCATCCGCATGCCCGGCGCCTTCCGCAAGCGCAACCTGGAAGGCTTCGTGGTGGAGGGCAGCCGCATCGCCGTGCCCCGCGACGACGCCTTCGAGAAGGACCCCGTGCGCCTTCTGTCCATCTTCCATGTGGCGCAGAAGCACGGGCTGGACATCCATCCGAACACGTTGCGCTTGGTTAACGACAACCTGCGCCTTGTGCGGTCCCTGCGCAACGACCCGGACGCCAACGCCCTGTTCCTGGACATGCTGACCCACCCGCAGCACGCCGAGGGCACGCTGCGGCGGCTGAACGAGGCGGGCGTCTTCGGCCGCTTCATTCCCGATTTCGGCCGCGTCGTGGCGCAGATGCAGTACGACATGTATCACGTCTACACCACCGACGAGCACACCATCCGCGCCATCGGCATCCTCAACCGAATTGAACAGGGCAAGCTGGCGACCGAACTGCCGCTGTCGACCCAACTGGTCCAGAAGGTGCAAAGCCGCCGGGCGCTCTATGTGGCGGTGCTGCTGCACGACATCGCGAAGGGGCGCGGCGGCGACCATTCCGAACTGGGGGCCAAGGTCGCCACCAAGCTCTGCCCGCGCCTGGGACTGACGCCCGAGGAGACGGAAACCGTGTCGTGGCTGGTGCTCCACCACCTGGACATGAGCCGCACCGCCTTCAAGCGCGACGTCGACGACCCCCAGACCATCCGCACCTTCGCCGACCTGGTGCAGAGTCCCGAGCGCCTCAAGCTGCTCACCCTGCTGACCTGCTGCGACATTCGGGCCGTCGGGCCGCAGGTGTGGAACAGCTGGAAGGGCACGCTGCTGCGCGAGCTGTTCTACCGCACCGAGGATGCCCTCTCGGGCGGCCTGTCCGCCGGCTCGCGCGATGCCCGCGCCGCCCGCAAGCGCGACGCGCTGCGCGAAAGCCTGGAGATCGCCGGCTGGAGCCTCGAGGACATCGAGGATCATCTGGCGCGCGGCTATCCCAGCTACTGGCTGACCTTCGACACGCAAAGCCAGCAACGCCACGCCGAACTGATTCACGAGGCCGAGTCCGCCGGCCGCCTGCTGACGGTGGACGTCTGCACCGACGAAATCCGCGGCGTCACCGACGTCACCATCTACACCGCCGACCATCCCGGCCTGTTCTCCAAGATCACCGGGGCCATGTCGCTGTCGGGCGTGACCATTGTCGACGCCAAGATCATGACGCTGACCACCGGCATGGCGCTGGACGTCTTCTCGGTTCAGGACAGCGACGGAACGGCAGTCACCGACGAGGACAAGCTCGACCGCCTGAAACGCATCATCGAGGACGCGCTGTCGGGCAAGATCTGGCTGGAGAAGGAACTGGCGGCCAAGCCCTCGGGCCTGCCCAGCCGCACCCGCGTCTTCAAGGTGCCGCCGCGCGTGGTGGTCGACAACACCGCCAGCAAGACCTACACGGTGATCGAGGTCAACGGCCGCGACCGGCCGGGGTTCCTCTACGACGTGACGGCGGCCCTGACCCGCTGCGGCCTGCAAATCCATTCCGCCCAGGTAACGACCTTCGGCGAGCGCGTCGTGGACGTCTTTTACGTCAAGGACGTCTTCGGCATGAAGATCGAGCACGAAGGCAAGCTGAAACAGGTCCGCGAGACGCTCATGGACACGCTGAACGGCGAGGTCGCGCGGTCCGTGGCGGCGCGCAAGAAGGAAGCGGCGGAGTAGGGCGCGCCGGCGCGCGATGACAGGACGCGGGGGGCGACGGCCCCTCGCGCTCCCTCGGCGCAATACCGATTGTTCAGTCAATCCCGTCCGGTTCACCCCCGCCGGAACACCACCGTCAGATTGTTGGCCGGCATCTGGATTGTCTCCGGCGGCCCGAAGCCATGCTCCGCCGCCAGCGCCGCCACGTCGTCGAGGTTTCGGATGCCGAACGACGGGTCTTGCGCCTTCAGCCAGTCGTCGAAGGCCGCGTTGCTCTCAGACGTGTGGGCGCCGCCGATCCGGAAGGGGCCGTAAAGCACCAGCGGCGCGCCCTCGGGCAGCACCGCCGCCGCGCCCTCCAGCAGCGCCGGCGTGCACTCGGGCGGGCTGATGTGGACCATGTTGATGCACACCACCGCATCCGCCGCCGCCACCGGCCAGGGCCGCGCCGTCACGTCCAGGGCCACGGCCGGGCGCAGGGTGTCCGGCCCCTCGGCCGCCGCCCAGGCGTCGATGCTGGCGCGGGCGCCGTCGTCCACGTCCGTCGGCTGCCACGTCAGGCCGGGCAGCGCGCGCGAGAAGAACACCGCATGCTCGCCGGTGCCGCTGGCAATCTCCAGCACGAGACCGCGCGCCGGCAGCGCGCGTTGCAGGACGGAAAGGATGGGCTCGCGGTTGCGCGCCGTTGCCGGGGCGCTCCGCCTGGCGTCTTGCGAGGGAGCAGTCATGGTGGTTAAGTGACGCTTCCTTTCGCCGAAGGCAAGATGTCGTCCGCGACCGGACCGGCCGCTTGCATCCTCCACGCATCAACCACACGTGGACTATCATGCTTGGCAAACTGAAAGACCTGCTGTTTTCCGCCTCCGAGGCCGATGCCCGCGCCGCCGACCACGACGACGTGGCCGTGGCCGCCGCCGCCGTCATGGTGGAAACGGCGACGCTCGACGGCACCTTCGACGAGGACGAGCGCGCCAGCATCCTCAGCCTGCTGCAGCGCCGGTTCCAGTTGTCGGACGCCGACGCCCGCGAACTGCTGGCCGAGGCCGAGGCCGAACAGCAGGACAGCAACGAACTGTACGCCTTCACCCGCGCCATCAAGGACCACTTCGACCACGACCAGCGCGTCGAGATGGTGGAAATGCTGTGGGAGGTGGTGTACGCCGACGGCGTCGCGCACGACTTCGAGACCAACCTCATGCGCCGAGTTTGCGGCCTCCTCTACGTGGAGGACGCGGAAAGCGGCGCCGCCCGCAAACGGGTGCTGGACCGCCTGGGCCTGTCGTCCTAGAAAGGGGGCCATCGGCCAAACCACATTGTCCCCGCCGGACGCGCTTAAACCGGAGTTGATGAACCCATGACCTATGTCGTCACCGAGAACTGCATCAAGTGCAAGTACACCGACTGCGTCGAGGTGTGCCCGGTGGACTGTTTCTATGAAGGCGAGAACATGCTCGTCATCAACCCTGACGAGTGCATCGACTGCGGCGTGTGCGAGCCCGAGTGCCCGGCCGAGGCCATCTTCCCCGACTCCGAGGATATCGCCCAGAAGTGGGCCGAGCAGAACCGCGAGCTTTCGGAAAAGTGGCCCAACATCACGCGCCAGAAGGACCCGCTGCCCGACGCCGACGAGTGGAAGGACAAGCCCGGCAAGGCCGAGATGCTGTCCGAGGCGCCGGGCTCTGGCGACTGAGATCGAGTCGCACTACATATCCCGCACGGCACGGACGGGGCGGCCGGAAACGGCGGCCCCGTTCGGCGTCCGGGACTCGCGGGAATCCCGCCGCTCCCGGGGCGGGCCGCGGTGTTGCGCTTTTTTTACCTGTCTCGGGTCCCCAAAACGTGGTATATCCTAGCGGTCCGCTGGTTCCATCCGGCGGCACTTTTTTTGAGGGTCCGACCCCAGTGCGGGATTGAGAGAGAACGCTTCGCCGGACCCCGCATCAGCTACGGATACGGGCATGCGCCCGCCCGGACACTGACAGCCATGCCGCGCAACCCGGCCGGTGCGCGGCGGTGGACGCCGATTTCGTTGCGCGTCCGCTCACCTCGGAAGCCGGCCACGATCACGGCCATGCGGTCGCGACCGGAGACGCAAGGGCTCCGGCGGCCGCTTCGGCAGGTCTTGACGGGAAGAGAAGAAGAGAAACATGACGAACCAAGTGCCTTTCACGGCTGGCGACTTTGTCGTCTACCCCGCGCACGGCGTCGGCAGAGTTCTGGAAGTGGAGAAGCAGACGATTGCCGGCCATGAGCTGGAGCTGTTCGTCGTCAGCTTCGAGCGCGAGCGCATGACGCTGCGCATTCCGGTGACCAAGGCCAAGACCTCGGGCCTGCGCAAGCTGTCGAGCAAGAAGGCCATGGACTCGGCGCTGACCACCCTGAAGGGCCGCGCCCGCGTGAAGCGCGCCATGTGGAGCCGCCGCGCGCAGGAATACGAAGCCAAGATCATCTCGGGTGACCCCGTGGCCATCGCCGAGGTGGTGCGCGACCTGCACCGCTCCGCCACCCAGCCGGAGCAGTCCTTCAGCGAGCGCCAGATCTACGAACAGGCGCTGGAGCGCCTGTCCCACGAACTGGCCGCGGTCGAGCAGATCGAGCCTGAGGCCGCCACCGAGCGTCTGGAAAAGCTGCTCAAGGCTGCCTGAGCCGCCTGACGGCGCCAAACGCGAAACCGCCCGCCCCGGAGACCGGAGCGGGCGGTTTCTTTTTGCCGTCCGGCGACGTTCGGGGACAGCCACGACGGCACGAAGAGCACCAAGCTGGGCCGCTGACGCAGGTGGGACGGGCCGAACGGGGCGAACCACCAGGGCCCACCCACACAAAGGCCGCCGCCCCGTTTCGGAGCGGCGGCCTTCGCATGTCCGGGCCCGGAACGATCAGTGCTGGATGATCTGGCTGAGGAACTGCCGGGTGCGTTCTTCCTGCGGGTTGGCGAACAGCTCCGTGGGGCTGTTCTTCTCCACGATCTGGCCGTCGGCCATGAAGACCACCGTATCGGCGACCGAGCGGGCGAAGCCCATCTCGTGGGTGACGCAGATCATGGTCATGCCGTCCTGGGCCAGCTCCACCATGACGTCCAGCACCTCCTTGATCATCTCGGGATCAAGGGCGGAGGTGGGTTCGTCGAATAGCATGATGGACGGCTTCATGCACAGCGAGCGGGCGATGGCGACGCGCTGCTGCTGGCCGCCCGACAACTGGCCGGGGTACTTGGAGGCCTGCTCGGGGATCTTCACGCGCTCCAGGTAGTTCATGGCCGTGTCCACGGCTTCCTTCCGGGGCGTCTTGTTCACCCAGATGGGACCGAGGATCAGGTTCTCCAGCACGGTCAGGTGCGGGAACAGGTTGAAGCTCTGGAACACCATGCCGACGTCCTTGCGGATGGCCTCGATGGCCTTGACGTCGTTGCTCAGCGTCACGCCGTTGACGATGATGTCGCCCTGCTGGTGTTCCTCCAGCCGGTTGATACAGCGGATCACCGTCGACTTGCCCGAGCCCGACGGCCCGCAGACGACCACGCGCTCGCCGCGGCGGACGTCCAGGTTGATGTCCTTCAGGACGTGGAAGTGGCCGAACCACTTGTTCACGTTGTCCAGGCGGATGACCACTTCCTCGCCCATGGCGGGCGTCTTCGGCGCATCCTCCGACGGTTCGACGGTGGTCTGTGTGGGTTCGATTCCGTTGCTCATCGACGGGTCCCCGCGTTGAGACGGCGCTCCAGGAACTGGCTGTAGCGCGACATGAAGAAGGCGAAGCTGAAGTACAGGATGGCGGCGAAGATGTAGCTCTCGGCGTAGAACTGGCGCCATTCCGGGTCGGCCAGCGCGGTCTTGGCGCTGGTCAGCAGGTCGAACAGGCCGATGATGATGACCAGCGACGTGTCCTTGAACGTCGAGATGAACTGGTTCACCAGCGGCGGAATGACGATCCGCAGCGCCTGCGGCAGGACGATAAGGCGCGTCTTCTGCCAGTAGCTGAGGCCCAGGCTGTCGGCGGCTTCATACTGGCCGCGCGGCAGCGATTGCAGGCCGCCGCGGATGGCTTCCGCCAGATAGGCCGAGGTGAACAGCATGATGCCGACGATGGCGCGCAGCAGCTTGTCGACCGTCACACCCTCGGGCATGAACAGCGGGAACATGATCGACGCCATGAACAGCACCGAGATCAGCGGCACGCCGCGGATCAGCTCGATGAAGGTGACGCAGATGGTCTTGATGGCCGGCAGGTTCGACCGCCGCCCCAGCGCCAGCAGCACGGCCAGGGGGAAGGCCAAGCCGATGCCCGTCACCGACAGGATCAGGGTCAGCGGCACGCCGCCCCACTGGGTGTTGTCGACATAGGTCAGGCCGAACACGCCGCCGTACATCAGCACGCCGCAGGCGGTCAGCACCGCGGCCCAGGCCGGAATCAGCCACTTGGACCAGAACGGCGGGTAGCAGCTTGCCGCCAGCGCGCCGATGAACAGCACCACGGCGACCATGGGACGCCACTGTTCGTCGAACGGGTAGAGACCGAACAGGATGAAGCGGTGCTTCTGCTCGACGAAGGCCCAGCAGGCGCCGGCGCCCTCGGCCTTGCAGGCGTCGGGAGTGGGCGACGACCAGATGGCCGACAGGAACGCCCAGTCGATGAACGGCGGAATGATCAGCCACAGCAGGTACAGGCAGATCAGCGTCACGATGGTGTTGGGGATGGAGCTGAACAGGTGCTTTTTCGTCCAGCCCAGCATGTCCCACACGCGCTGGGTCGGGTGGCCCGCGGTGGGCTCGTCCGGTTCCTCAATGTGCGTGTAGGCGGGGTTGCGCGCGTCGCGCTCTTCCTGGCGCATCGCCATCAGGTCCGCCCCCCTCGCAATGCAATGTGGCTGTTGTACCAGTTCATGAAGGCGGAAATGCTCAAGGACACCGTCAGGTAGGTCGCCATGATGATCGCCACGCCCTCGACCGCCTGGCCGGTCTGGTTGATGGACGTGTTCGCCGTCGCCACCAGGTCAGGATAGCCGATGGCGATGGCCAGCGAGCTGTTCTTGGTCAGGTTGAGGTACTGGCTGGTCAGCGGCGGGATGATGACGCGCAGGGCCTGCGGAAGCAGCACCAGGCGCATCACCAGACTGCGCTTCAGGCCCAGCGCCACGGCGGCCTCTGTCTGGCCGTGATGAACCGAGAGAATGCCGCCGCGCACGATTTCCGCAATGAAGGCTGCGGTATACAGCGTCAGGCCCAGCAGCAGGGCTGCAAACTCGGGGCTGACGTGAGCGCCGCCGCGGAAGTTGAAGCCCGACAACTCCGGCATGTCGATGGCCACCGGCGCCCCGCCGATAGCCCACAGGATCACCGGCAGGCCGATGAACAGCGCGATGCCGGGAAGCAGCACGTTGGGCCGCCGGCCCGTTTCGCCCTGGACGCGGGTGGCGCGCTTGTTCAGCCACCATGTGATGACGGCGGCCAGCACCAGGCCGATGATGGCCAGTGTCCAGCCCGCCTCCCACACAGGGTAGGGGAAGCGGAAGCCGCGGTTGGACAGGAACCAGCCCTCGATGGGCTCCAGCGCCTGGCGCGGGTGGGGCAGGGCGACGCCGATGATGGCGTACCAGAAGAACAGCTGCAGCAGCAGCGGCACGTTGCGCAGGCCCTCGACGTAAATCGAAGACAGCTTCGCCACCAGCCAGTTGTTGGACAGGCGGGCGATGCCGATGATGGTGCCGATCAGCGTCGCCAGCACGATGCCGATGATGCTGACCTTCAGCGTGTTCAGAAGGCCCGCCACGAGCACCCGGCCGTAGGTATCGGCCGGCGAGTATTCAATGACGCTTTCCGAGATGTCGAACCCGGCCTCGCGCTCCAGGAAGCCGAAGCCCGTCGCGATGTCGCGGGCGGCGAGGTTGGTGAGCGTGTTGTGCACCAGGTACCAGCCGACCGCCACGACGGCGCCGATGGTCAGGATCTGGTACAGGACGCCGCGCACCCGCTGGTCGTTGAGGAACGACGTCTTGCGGGGCGGCGCGGAGCCCTTGGCCGCGGGGGCGCCGCGTGTTGTGGAGTGGTCTGCCATGAACGTTGGTGACCCGTCTTGCAGAATGGCCGCTTGCAAAAAGGTCGCCGCCGGGGCGAGGGAAGCAGGGAATCCTGCCTCCGCCGCCGCCGGCGACGCCCGTTCACCGATTCATACCGGGCAGCGCCTGAAACCGTGCAGGTGGCGCCCGGCAAGGCCGGCTGGCCCCCGTGCCATGCGGCGCGAAGGGCCGTGTGCCGGCTGAATGCGGCGCCGACGATGTTGGACCGTCGGCGCCCATCAGGACCGCGCCTAGCGGGCCGGCGGGGCGTACTGCAGGCCGCCCTCGGTCCACAGCGCGTTCAGGCCGCGCTCCAGCTTCAGCGGGCTTTCCACGCCGACGTTGCGGACGTAGGACTCGCCGTAGTTGCCGACCTGCTTGATCACGGTGTAGGCCCATTCCTCGGGCAGGCCCAGGGCCTCGCCCAGGCCCGGCGTCGCACCCAGCAGGCGCTTGACGTTCGGGTTGTCCGTCTCGGACTTCACCTGGTCCACGTTCTCGGACGTGATGCCCATCTCCTCGGCGTCGACCATGGCGTGCATGACCCACTTCACGACGTCGAACCACTGGTCGTCACCATGGCGCACGGCCGGGGCCAGCGGCTCCTTGGAGATGATCTCCGGCAGGATGACGTGGTCGTCCGGGTTCGGCAGGTCGTTGGCACGGATGGCCGCCAGCTGCGAAGCGTCGGACGTGATGGCGTCGCAGCGGCCCGAGGCGTAGGCGGCGTTCACTTCCTCGAAGGCCTCGATGGTCAGCGGGCTGACCTGCATGTTGTTGGCGCGGAAGTAGTCGGCCATGTTCAGCTCGGTGGTGGTGCCGGTCTGCACGCACACCGTGGCGCCGTCCAGCTGCGTGGCGCTGTCGACACCCAGGTCCTTGCGCACCATGAAGCCCTGGCCGTCGTAGTAGTTGACCGGCAGGAAGTTCAGGCCGTTGGCGGTGTCGCGGGTGAGCGTGTGGGTGGTGTTGCGGGCCAGCACGTCGACCTCGCCGGCCTGCAGGGCGGTCAGACGCTGCTGGGCCGACAGGGGTACGTACTTGACCTTTTCGCTGTCACCGAAGACGGCGGCGGCGACGGCGCGGCAGACATCGATGTCCAGGC
This sequence comes from Caenispirillum salinarum, assembly GCF_044803115.1. GTDB lineage: Bacteria > Pseudomonadota > Alphaproteobacteria > Rhodospirillales > Rhodospirillaceae > Caenispirillum > Caenispirillum salinarum_A. Next base: position 102,286 of record NZ_CP085224.1, read on the forward strand.
CGGACCAGTTGCCCTGCTCGTCGGGCGCCGCGAAGCCGGCCAGGCCGGTGTGCACGCCGCAGACGACCTGGCCGCGCTCCTTGACGGAGTCGAACGTCTGGCCGGCCTGGGCGGCGGTGGCACCAAGGCCGACGGTCAGAGCGGCAGCGGCGGCGGCCGTGTAAAAGGTTTTCATCAAAAAAGCCTCCCGTTTATGCACGGATATGAACAGTTTGCCACTTTGGCGACGGTCGGCCGATCGGCCGGTAAGCCCCGGCATGCTTTCCGCCGCTAAGCGTGACACGCGAGGGATCGTAGCCCAATCAAACACGACTGAAAAGGTCGTGTTTCGTTTGAATGAAGGGCGGTACGAATGATTCCGCGCCTTATGTCCCAGAGTGCAGTGCACAATTCTACTGTCGCGCATACAAGGCTTCGACGCCCCTGACTTTCGCCCTAGTTGCAATGCCTTGGCGGCCTCCGTACGGTGTCGCGACGGCCGCGGCGGCCGCGGCGGCGCCGGACGCACGGTAAAACATACAAATTTACCGTTTTCTCACCACTCGCGTGGTATGGTTCCATCCGAAAGTGGCAGACCGGCCGGCGCGGCGGCACGACGTGTGAGTCCGTCCGGTGGGGGACGGACAGGACGAGACCCGGGTCATGCGGGCCCGGATGTGGAAAAGTGGGGCATGAGCGTACTCTACAAGGCGCTTGAAAAGGCGGCGCGGCAGAATGCACGGGGCGAGCCCGGCACGGCGGCGGCGAACGAAGGCGGTATGAACGTCACCGCCGCGCCGCCGCCGCTGGCGCCGCCGGGGGGCGGGGCCGCAACGGCAGGCGACGGGGCGCCGCAACGCGGGCGGACCGCCGTCCGCGTCCTGGCCCTGGTCTTCCTGCTGGGCAGCGCCGCCGCCATGGCGGGCGTGCTGGTGTTCCAGGACGAGGTGGAGACCCTGCTGACCCAGGCGACCGGCGACGCGCCGGTCTATGTTACGCCGCCGGAACAGGCTCCGCAGCCGCTGGCGGACGCCCGGCCGGCGCCACCGCCGGATGCCGTGGCGGTCGGCGACACCGAAGTCCCGCAGCCTTCCGCGGCACCGGTCCCCGACCAGCCGACGGCCCCCGCCCCGGAAGCCGCGGACGGACCGGCCGCCCCCGCGCCCTCCGGCACCGCCCGGCCCGACGAAATCGCCCGCCGTGTTGCAACGCCGGATGAAACCCCGGCGCCCGCCGCGGCCGAGGCCGCCGGGCCGTCCGACACAACCGCCGCCGAAAGCGCCGCCGCCGCTTCCGAGCCCCAGACGCCGGCTCCCGCCGCCGCGCCCGTCGACGACAACATCGCCGCGCTGATGGCCGAGGGCGCCGCCCGCCGTTCCGGGGCGGCAACGGCCGATGCGGCGGTGTCCGCGCCGCCCGTGGCGGCCCCGGACGACACCGCGGCCGCCACGCCGCCGCGTCCCGACCGCCTGGACGCCGAGGCAGGCTTGCGGGCGCAGCGCAGCGCCGAGGCCGGCGCCGCCGCCGGCGCGCCCATCACCATCGACACGGGGACGGGCGCCGCGCCGGCCTCCGCCCCGGCGCCGCGCGTCGGCAACGTCAGCGTCAGCAGCGTGCCGACGGAAACCCGCGACACCCTGGCCGGCGGCTACGGCGCGCTCATGCGCGGCAACTATGCCGGCGCGTTGAACGCCTACGACAGCGTGCTGGACCGCGAACCGACCAACGTCTCCGCCCTCATGGGCCGCGCCGCCGCCCTGCACAAGCTGGGCATGGCCGCCGACGCCCGCGACGCCTACGAGCGCGTCCTCGCCCGCCAGCCGGACAACCGCGAGGCCCTGACCAACATGATCGCGCTGATCGCCGACGCCGATCCCGTCACCGCCATTGCGGAGCTGCAACGGTTGCAGTCGGTGGCGCCGGATTTCAGTCCCGTTCCGGCGCAGCTGGGGATGCTGCTGGCCCGCCAGGGCCGCGTCGGCGAGGCCATGGGCGCGCTGCGCCGGGCCATCGCCCTGTCGCCGGACAACGCGCTTTACCACTATAATATGGCCGTCGTCGCCGACCGGGCCGGCCGCGCCGCCGACGCCGCCCGCAGCTACGAGCGGGTGCTGCGCCTGATCGACGGTGGCGGCGCGCCCGCGGGCTTGCGGGCGCAAGCCATCCGTGACCGTCTGCGCTATCTGCGCGCGAGGCTCTGACCCATGCCCTATCTGGCCCATTTTGCCCTCACCGCTCAGCCCTTCGGCCTGACGCCGAACACCGAGCAGTATTTCCCCACGGCGAACAACAGCCACATCCTGCAGTCGCTGCAATACGCGGCGCGGGAGCGCGGCGGCATTCTCAAGGTTTCGGGCGACGTTGGCACCGGCAAGACGATGCTGTGCCGCCTGCTGCTGCGCGGCCTGATGGACGACCCCCGCACCGCCGGCGGCGTCGCCTACCTGAACGCGCCCCAGGCCGACGGCGAATGGCTGCTGGCGGCACTGTGCATGGAGTACGGCCTGGACGCCAAGGGCAACCGGGCGGAACTGATGCACCGCCTCAACGCCTTCCTGCTGGACACCCACGCCGAGGGCCGCACCTGCGTGGTGGTGGTCGACGAGGCCCAGGCCCTGGGGGCGGAGGGGCTGGAGACCATCCGGCTTCTGTCCAACCTGGAGACGGAGCAGGCCAAGCTTCTGCAGATCGTGCTGTTCGGCCAGCCGGAACTGGACGCCCTGCTGGAGCGCCCCGATCTGCGCCAGATCAACCAGCGCATCGTCTTCGCCTTCCAGACCCAGCCGCTCAGCGAGGCCGAGGTGGGAGCCTACGTGCAGCACCGCCTGCACTGCGTCCGGGTGCCGGGCGTCGCCTTCCCGGCGTTCACTCCGGCGGCGCTGGACCTGCTGGCGCGGGCCAGCGGCGGCGTGCCGCGCGTGGTGAACATCCTGGCCGACAAGGCGCTGCTCATCGCCTATGGCGGCGGCGCCATGCCCGCCACCGAGGAGCACGTCGCCCAGGCCATGGCCGACAGCCGCAGCATCTGCCGCGCCGTGCCGATGACCGCCCCCCGCGGCAGGCGGCCGTGGCTGCGGCGCCTGCTGTGGGGTACGGTCGGGCTGGAGGCGGCGGCGCTGGTCGTCATCCTGGCCCTCAACCCCGACCTGCCGGCCCGCGCCTGGACCCTGATGCAGGACCTGACGGCGCAGGAACAGCCCGCCGCAACGGACAGTTCCGCAGCCGAAACAGCTGTACCCGACGCCGTGGCGAGGGCCGAAGCGGCCGGTGCGCCGCCATCGGCCGGAGCCATCACGCCCGCCACCGCGAAGCCGGCACCCGTAGCCGCGCCCGCTGCCTCCGAGCCGGCCGTGCCGCCCGTCGCCCCCGCACCGGCGCCGCCGCAGGCCCATGCCGCCCCGGCCGCGGAGCTGGATGCGGTCGCCGCCGAAGCCGACACCGAGGCCCACGCCGCGCCGCCACGTCGCCCGCCGGAGCCACAGGCGCCCGAGGCCGCCGCGCCGGAGGCAGGCCCCGCGTCCGGGGCCGCCGCGGAGGCGTCGGAGCGTCTTCCTGCCGCCGGCCCTCGCCCCGTCGCCAAACCGGCGCCGCCGGCCGATCCCGCGCCGACGGAACCGGCCCGCGCCCCCGCGGCCGCGCCGCCCGCGGATGTCACGCGCCTGGCAACCAGCGACACCGGTGAGAATTCCGTGGCCCGCATGACGGAGGACGGCCGCTGGACATGGGAGTGACGGATCTGGTCCTCGCGGCGCTGCTGGGGCTCGTGGCCGGGTCCTTCGCCAGCGCCCTGTCCTATCGCCTGCCCCGGTCCCTGCCCGTGGGCGCGGCCCGCTCGGCCTGCACGGCCTGCGGCCATCCGCTGGGGGTCCGCGACCTGGTGCCGGTGCTGAGTTGGGTCCTGGCGCGCGGGCGCTGCCGGTACTGCGGCGCCGGCGTCTCGGCCCGCTACCCGCTCATTGAACTGACGTCGGCCGGCATCTTCGTGGTCATTGCGTGGGCGGAACAGGGATGGCTGCCGGCGGCGCTGCTGATGGTGGTGACAACGCTGCTGCTGACGGCGGCGGTGGTGGACCTGGAAACCGGCATCCTGCCCGACGTCCTGCACCTGGCCGTCGCACCCTTCGCCCTGGCCTACCGCTGGCTGCTGGACGACACCCCCTGGCCGGCCCTGATCGGCGCCGGCGCGGGCTATCTGGTGGGGCTGGCGCTGCTGTACGGGTTCAAGCTGGTCACCGGGCGCGAGGGGCTGGGACGCGGCGACGTCAAGTTTCTTGCGGTCGCGGGGCTGCTGCTCCAGCCCGAGCAGTGGGCGGCCTTCCCGCTGATCGCCGGCATCGCCGGCATCGTCACCGGACTGGTCTGGCGGGCGAGCGGGCGCGGGCAGGAGTTCCCCTTCGGCCCGGCGCTGATCGGCGCGCTGTTCGTCTGCGTGCTCATGCCCGGCAGCACGCTGGCCTATATCGATTTATGACGAAGCCGGAACGAATGAACGAAGCAAGGTCCGGCGCCCACGCCGGCGACAGAGAGTGGATGAGGGAGTTCCCGATGGCTGGTTACATCGCCCGACCGCCGCGCGGCGGCCTGCGGCATCCGCGCCGCTGGGCCGGCCTGGGCCTGTGCCTGGCGCTGGCCGCCTGCGGCGGTGCGCATGACGAGGCCGGCGGCCTGACCAAGGAAGACTACGAGGCACTCAAGTCCCGCCGTCCGGCCGCCGAGGCGCCCGCCATGGCCGAGCCTCCCATCCCCGACCTGGCGCCGGTTCTGGCGGCGCCGCAACCGCCGCTGCTGGCCGACACGCGCCGGGTGACGCTGCAGGCGACCGAGGTGACGCCGGTCAAGGAACTGCTGATCGAAATCGCCCGACAGGCCGACATCGACCTGGAACTGGACCCGCGAATCGAGGGCGGCGTCATCATCACGGCGCGCGACCGGCCGCTTGCCGACGTGATCGAGCGCATCACCGACCTTGCCGGGCTGCGCTACCGCCTGGACGACAACCGCCTGCGGGTGGAGCAGGACGACGCCTACCTGAAGACCTATCGCGTCGACGTCCTGGACGTGGCGCGCAGCACCTCCACCTCCATCGCCTCGTCCACCGACGTCTTCTCGGTGGTGGGCGACGGCGGCGGCGGCGCCAATGCCTCGACCACACAGGTCCAGAGCGAAGCCGAGGCTGACTTCTGGGGCGAGATCACCGAGAACATCACCGCCATCATCGCGCAGGAGCGGCCCCGGCCGCGCACCGCCGGCACGCCCGGACCCGGCGTCGGCGTCACCGGCGCCGCTGACGCCGCACCCGCGCCGGCCGCGGCTGCCGCCCCGGCCCCTGCTCCCGCGGCGGGCGCCGAGGCAGGCGCCGAGGGCGTGGCCGAGGTGGACGAGGGCGACGCCCCCGGCACCACGACGGTGCAGGAGCAGGCGACCGCTGCCGCCGCCGGCATTTCGGCCGCCGATCCCGGCACCGCCGCGCCGCCCCCCGTTCCGGGGGCGACCTCGGCCGAGGCCGGCCAGGCCGGCACCGCGGAGGACGAGGAAACCGGCCACTACTTCACCATCAACAGGCAGGCGGGCATCGTCTCGGTCTACACCACCGAGCGCCAGCACAAGGAAATCAAGGACTACCTGGAACAGGTGCGCTCGAACGTCGGCGCCCAGGTGCTGATCGAGGCCAAGATCGTCGAGGTCAACCTGGACGAACAGTTCCGCGCCGGCATCGACTGGGGCCTGGTCGCCCAGGGCAGCAACGACTTCGCCGTCCAGGGCAACTTCAGCAACAGCGTCCTGCCGTCCGGCGTGACCACGCCGACGCTGCTGGCCAGCACCAATTTCGGCATCGGCGGCGCGGCGCTGAACGCCGTGCTGCAGATGGTCGACGAGTTCGGGACGACGCGCACCCTGTCCAGCCCGCGCCTGACGGTGCTGAACAACCACAACGCCATCCTCAAGGTCGCCGAGAACGAGGTCTACTTCACCATCGAGATCGACCGCGAGGTCAACGACGACGGCCCCGACGTGATCACCTACGACTCCGATGTCCATACGGTGCCCGTCGGCGTGATTCTCAACGTGCAGCCGTCCATCAACCGCGACACCGAGGAAATCTCGCTCAACCTGCGGCCCACCATCTCGCGCATCGTGCGGACGGTGAACGACCCGGCCGTGGCGTTGTTCGCCGCCGACATCGGCAACACCAACGTCCAGTCGCCCATCCCCGTCGTCGAGGTGCGCGAGTTGGACAGCCTGGTCACCATGCAGTCGGGCGACGTGCTGATCATGGGCGGCCTGATGCAGGAGCGGTCGGAGAACAACGACTCCGGCATTCCCGGCGTGAAGGACGTGCCGCTCGTCGGCGCCCCCTTCAAGCAGAAGATCGAAAACACCGAGGTCATCGAACTGGTGATCTTCCTGCGCGCCACCATCGTCAACGGCCGCGACAGCATCAGCCCGGCCGACCGCGAGTTGTACAACAAGTTCACCCCGGACCCGCGCCCCATCGCCTTCTGAGGCGGCGGCGGCGCCGGCCGGGCCTTTGACGAGCACCGGAAGGTCGAGGACCCATGCGGCTCACCCTGGGCGAAGCCCCGAAGGCGGGCGAAAAGCTCAACCAGACCATGACGCCGGAGGACGCACTGCCGGCGGCCGAGCCGGCGCGCGCCGGGCGCCTCAGCCTGGGCGAGGGGCCGGGGGCGGCCGCCGGGCGGCCCGCTCCGCCCGATGCCGTGCCCGCCGCCGACACCCCGCGCGCCGGGCGCCTGAGCCTGGGCGGCGCCGGCGAGACCCCGGCCGCAGCGCCGGCCCGGGATGCCGGCCCCGAACCCGCCACCCGGTCGCGCCCCCTGGCGCTGGACGACGCTCGTGCCGCGGCAACCCCCGCGCCCGACCCGGAGCCTCAGCCCGAGGCGGCGCCGGCACCCGAGGAGGCCCCGGACCCCGAGCCGCAGGCCGAGACGCCACCAGCACCCGCGCCGGCTCCGGCGCCGGCGGCGCCCGGCGCGCTGCCGCCCGTCGCAGACTCCGCGCCGCCCAAGGCACCGGCCGCGCCGAAGGCCGGCCCCAGGACCACCGGCGGACTGCCGCCCCTGCCGCCGCTTGGGGATGCGCCGAAAGCAGCCACGCCGGCCCGTCCCGCCCCGCCAGCGGACAAGAGCCTGCCGCCCTTGCCCGACCCGGGGGCGCTGTCCACGCCTCCCAAGGCGGCTTCAACACAGGCCGGACCAGCACCAGCACCGGCGCCCGAGCCGCCGCCGGCCGCCGCTTCCGCCGCCGCCGGGCCCAAGGAGCAGCCGCAGCCGCAGGCGAAAACGTTCGAGACGGCGGCGAAGGGCCGGCCCAAGTCGGCGCCGAGGCCGGCGGAGACCACTCCCAAGCCGGCCCCGGCCGACCAGGGCGGCGGCGGCAAGCCGCCGGTGCGCCTGGGCGACAAGCTGGTGGAGCGCGGCCTGATCTCCAAGGACCAGCTGGCCGTCGCGCTGCAGGAAAAGAAGAACAGCCCCAAGATGATGGGCGAGCTTCTGGTCGACCTCGGCTTCATCACGGAACAGGCGCTGTCGGCCGTTCTGGCCGAGGATTCGGGGTTCGAGCGGTTCGACCCGCACGGCAGCATGGTCGATCCCGAGCTGCTGAAGATGATCCCGCTGGAAATCGCCAACCGCTATCGCGTCTTCCCCTCGACGGTGGAGGACAAGACGGCGCGGCTGGCCATGGCCGACATCTACGACGTGCTGGCGCTCGACCAGGTGAAGCGCTACCTGCCGCCGGACTGGGAAATCCAGCCGCTGGTGTGCTCGGACACCGAGATCCAGCAGGCCATCGACCAGTACTACGGCCATGAATTGTCCATCGACGGCATCCTGCGCGAGTTGGACAGCTTGCGAGAGGGCGACCTGGACGCCGCCGCGCTGGACGACACCACCGGCGGCTACACCCACCCCGTCGTGCGCCTGGTCAACGCCATCCTGCTGGACGCGGTGAAGAGCAAGGCGTCCGACATCCACTTCGAGCCCGAGGGCAACTTCCTGCGCGTGCGCTACCGCATCGACGGCATGATGATGCAGGTGCGCACCATCCACAAACAGCACTGGGGTGCGTTCAGCCACCGCATGAAGATCATGTCGGGCATGAACATCGCCGACCGCCTGAACCCGCAGGACGGCCGCTTCAGCCTGTCCATGGCCAACAAGCGCATCGACTTCCGCGTCAGCTCGCTGCCCACTGTCCACGGCGAGAACCTGGTGCTGCGCATCCTGGATAAATCCTCGGCCCAGGTCAGCATGACCGACCTGGGCTATTCGCAGCACAACTTCGAGATGCTCACCCGCATGGTGAAGCGGCCCGAGGGCATCATCATCGTCACCGGCCCGACAGGCTCGGGCAAGACGACGACGCTGTACGCCATCATGAACTACATCAACTCGCTCGACCTCAACATCATGACGCTGGAGGACCCGGTCGAGTTCGAACTCTCGCTGATCCGCCAGAGCCAGATCCGCGAGGGCAGCCAGATGACGTTCGCCGACGGCATCCGCACCCTCATGCGCCAGGACCCCGACGTCATCCTGGTGGGCGAGGTGCGCGACGGTGACACCGCCGGCATGGCCGTGCGCGCCGCCATGACCGGCCACCAGGTCTACACCACGCTGCACACCAACGACGCCGCCGGCGCCATTCCGCGATTGCAGGACCTGGGCCTGCGCCCCAGCCTCATGGCCGGCAACATCATCGGCGTCGTCGCCCAGCGCCTGGGCCGCAAGCTGTGCGAAGACTGCCGCACATTCAAGACCGCGACCGAGGAGGAATGCCGCATCCTGGGCGTCGACCCCGCCGACCCGCCCCAGATCGGCCAGGCCGTCGGCTGCGACAAGTGCCGCGGCACGGGCTACCGGGGCCGTGTCGGCGTCTCGGAAATCCTGCCCTTCAACGACACCATCGACGAAATGATCATCGCCGACGCCCCGCTGTCGCACATCCGCGAGCAGGCGCGCCAGTTCGGCTTCATCCCCATGGTGGAGGACGGCATCGGCAAGGTGCTGGACGGCATCATGGACATCACGGCCCTGACGAAGGCGGTGAACATCACCGACAGGTTGTAACGCCATGCCGCAGTACGCCTACCGCGCCATCAACGACAAGGGCCGCTCGGTCCGGGGGCAGATCAACGCCACCAACGAGACGGACCTGTTCCAGCAGCTTCACGAACTGGGGCTGGAGCTGGTGGATGCCGGCGTGGTCAAGGAACGCAAGCTGACGCTGGCGCTGGCGCCCAAGATCAAGACCCGCGACCTGATCCAGACGTGCATGCACCTGGAGCAGCTGTCGGGCGCCGGCGTGCCGCTGATCGACGCGCTGTCGGACCTGCGCGAAAGCACCGAACACGCCCGCCTGCGCAACGTCATCGCCGAAATCTACCGCGACGTCAGCGACGGCGCCGCCCTGTCGGACGCCTTCGGCAAGCACCCGCGCATCTTCGGCCCGGTGTTCACCTCGCTGCTGGCGGCCGGCGAGGAATCGGGCAACATCACCGAAAGCTTCGCCCAGCTGGTCAAGCACCTGAAGTGGACCGACGAGGTCAACGCCAAGGTCAAGAAGGCCATCCGCTACCCCAGCTTCATCCTGGTCATGATCGTGGTGCTGTTCACCTTCATGATGACCTACGTGGTGCCCCAGGTTGTGGGCTTCCTGGAGGCGCAGGGGACCGACCTGCCGGCGGTGACGCTGTCGCTGATCGCCACCTCGGACTTCATGATGAACTACTGGTACGTGGTGCTGCTGGGGCCGGTGGCGGCCTTCGTGCTGATCCGCGCGGGCGTCAAGACGTCCTATGCCTTCGCCTACAAGGTGGACTGGGTGCTCTTGAACCTGCCCACTCTGGGGCCGACCATCCGCAAGATCAGCCTGTCGCGCTTTTCCCACTTCTTCGCCGTGATGTTCAATTCCGGCGTGCCCATCCTGCAGTGCCTGGAGACCGCCCAGCGCGTGGTGGTCAACCGCTGCCTGACCGAGGCCCTGGCCACGGTCCGCGACCAGGTGCAGACCGGCGAGCCGCTGTCGTCGGCCATGAAGCAGTCGGGCCAGTTTCCCGGGCTGGTCACCCGCATGGTCAAGATCGGCGAGGAAAGCGGCAACCTCTCGGGCACGCTGGAAAACGTGACCGACTTCTACGACCGCGACGTGGACGACACGGTGGACAAGATCATCGCCATGGCCGAGCCGGCGCTGACCGTGGTGGCCGGGCTGATGATGATCTGGATCATCCTGGGCGTGCTGGGCCCCGTCTACGACTCCTTTGAAAACATCGGCGGGTGAGGCGCGGCATGGCATCCCTATCGCTTGGTTCCCTCTCGCTGTCGGGGCGCGGCCGGCGCAAGTACGTGCTGACCATCGGCGAGGACTGCGCGGTCCTGACCCTGTATTCCGGCAAGACCGTCAAGAACGCCTGGATCGTGCCCGCCGAGGCCGCCGAGGGCGGGGCCGAGATCGAGGCCGTCCTGCGCAAGGACCCGAAAACCCCCGTCGCCCTGCTGGCCGACACCTTTGAACAGATCTACCGCGACGAGCCGGTGCCCCGGGTCGGGCGCATGGACCAGGCCAAGGTCACCCGCCGCCATGCGGCCGTCGCCACGCCGGGCGACATCTGGAAGGCCGCCATGCCGCAGGGCCGCGACCCGCGCGGCAAGAAGCTGTTCTACCTGTTCTGCGGCCTGCCCCGCAGCGAGCACGTCAGCGCCTGGGTGCGCCTGTACGAGGGGCTGCGCAACCCCAAGGGCGGCATCCACCTGCTGCCGCTGGAATCCTTGAGCCTGATGAACGCCCTGTTCGACTCAGAGGCCAAGGCGCGCGGCGGCGTGCGCTGGCGGATCATGACCACCATGAACGTCTCGGGCGGGCTGCGCCAGATCGTCGCCAAGCAGGGCCGCATGATGCTCACCCGCCTGACGCCGGCCCCGCCCGAGGACATGCCCGCCGACGAGGCCGCCGCCATGATGGTGCGCGACTTCCGCCAGACGCTCACCTACGTCAAGCGCATGGGCTACCGCGAGGGCGACGCGCTGGACCTGGCGCTGATCGTCGACCCCGACCTGGCCGAGGCGCTTGCGGCCCAGCAGTGGGAGGCGGAATCGGTGAACGTCACCACCCCCCACGCGGTCGGCGAGCGCCTGGGCCTGGGCAGCGTCGGCAAGCCGGAACAGCCCTACGGCGACGTGCTGCACGCCGCCTGGTTCGCCCGCAAGGCCAAGCCGGCGCTGACGCTGACGCGGCCGTCCGAGCAGAAGTCCGAGCTGGGCCAGCTGGGCGAGGCCCTGGCGCCGCTGGGCGCGGTGGCGGCCATCGGCGGCGTCGCCTTCTATGCCTACACCGCCGGCACCGCGCTGTGGGACACCCACCAGCGCATCGAACGGCTGGAAATCGCCCTGCCCGCCGCGCAGAGCCGCCTTCAGGCGGTGCAGGCCGAGCACGCGGCACTGCCCTACGACGCCCAGGTCATGCGCGACACCCTGGCGCTGGCCGACACCATGGCCGGCGCCGACCGGCCCGTCGTGCCCTTCCTGCGCGCCATCGACGCCGGCCTTCGGAACCGCGCCCATGTGGTGCGGCTGGAGCTTGAGAACGGCGCCGTGACGCAGGTCCAGGCCGCGAACCAGGGGGGCGGTCGCGGCGGCAGCGGCGGCGGCAGCGGCCAGGTCGGCCGCGGCGCTCCCAAGGGCGACGACCTGTGGGCGCGGCTGGAAATGGTTCTGGACGATCCCGCCACCGCCGAGGACGCCCTGGTCCTGTCCGACCAGATCATGCAGGACCTGACCGCCGCCCTGCCCGACGCCAAGGTGGTGCTGGTCCGCCCGCCGGTGGCCGTTCTGCCCGACCAGACCCTGTCGGCCTCGGTCAGGATGGATACGCTGTACGGCACCGCCCGCACCGTCGCCGGGCCGGCGGCCGACGGCGGGCAGGCGCCGGGCGGGCCGGCGGGGGCCGGCTTCACCATGCGCGTCGAAATCAGCCGGGGGGCCGCGTCATGACCACCGCCGACATCGCCCGCGCCTTCGCCAGGCTCAGCCGCCGCGCGCGCGTCTCCATCATCGTGATGGGCGTCACGCTGGCCCTGGGCGGCGCCCTGTTCCTGGGCGGGGAGCACCTGATCGAGACCTGGGGGCAGGACGCCCAGCGCCTGCAACAGGAGGTGACGCGCGTCGAGGGCGAGGCCATGCGCCTGCGCCGCGACATCGAGTTCGTCCAGCAGAACACCGGCCGCTACGAGCAGGTGCTGGCGCGCGGCCTGTTCGGCGACCGCAACCGCCTGCTGGCCCGCCGCGCGCTGGAGCGCCAGCTGGCCTCGCACCGGCTGCAGGGCGACATCACCCTGCACCCGCGCGCCCAGGGCCCGTCCCACCGCATCGCGGGGACTGAATACCGCATGCTGACGGCCCCCGTCGTCATGGCGGCGGACGGCATGCTGGACGCAGACCTGTTCGACCTCATGGGCGACATCGGCGGCAGCCTGCCGGGCTATCTGGTCCTGGAAAGCGCCCTGCTGACCCGCGAGGACGTGACCCCGGAAAAACTTGAGACCCTGCGCGGCGGCCTGCCCGTGCCGCTGGTGCGCGGGCGCCTGACCTATCATTGGCTGTCGGCGGCGTCGGCCGAGAGCGTGGAGGCCACGCAATGATCCGTTTCCCCCGGCTTCGTCCCGCGCTGCCCGTCGCCCTGGCCGCCCTGGCCCTGGCGACGGCGGGCCCGCTGGCCGCCCAGACCCCGTCCCGGGACCCCTCCCGGCCCCCGCCGTCCGGCGGCGCGGCCGGCACCGAAGCCCCGGCGGCGGCCGGGCCGGCGGCGGGGGCGGAGGCGGGCGAGCCCGGCGGGCCGGCGCCCGAGGTGGTCGCCCCGGCGGAGGACGAAACCGCCCCGCCCCGCACGCTGATGTTCACGCTCAAGCAGCGGCTGACCATCGAGGCGGCCCTGCGCGAAGGCGGCCTGATCCGCGAGGACTCAGACGACGGCGACGGCACGGCCATGCCCGCCCCGCCCAAGCCGCGCCTGACCCGGCCGCTGTACCTGTCGGGCCTGCTCTACCGCGCGCCGGGGGAATGGACGGTCTGGATCAACGGCCAGCCCCTGCGGCCGGGCGACAGCGGCCACCTGTTCAGCATCGCCGATGTGGACGACCGCGCCGTGACCCTGGCCGTCGACTGGGGCGAGACCACCCGGCTGGTGCGCCTGGAACCGCACCAGACCTTCGTGCCGTCGCATTCCGCCGTGGTCGAGGGCAAGGCGTACTGAGCCCCCGGACGGCGGGCGGCGGACGTTGGACGGCGGACGGCGGACGGCGGCGAGCCCCGGCCGGAGACGCCCCGGTTGTGGGTGCTCGCGGCGGGTCGCCGTCAGGGGGAAATCTTGACCCGCAGGTCGGTGATGGAGATGCCGGAGCCCTTGGCGCCGCCGCCACTCTTGGGTGAGGCGGCGGTGAGGCCCACCTTGACCGTGTCGAACATCACCATGTCGCGGCGGAAGCTGGACTGGTTCAGGGCGCTGTTCTGGAACTGCATGCTCGGGTCCTTGCCGCAATAGTTGATGAAGTTGGCCGGCCGGCTGCCGGTCTTGTATTCATCAATGTCGACGAGGTTGATGGACAGTTCCGTCAGGAACTTTTCCGTCACCATGTCCTCTTTCTTCTGGACCCAGGCCCGGACCCACATATGGTCGCGGCCGTCCTTGTATTCGGTGTTGGTGGTGTAGCTGTCGGGTTCGGGGATGCCGCAGGTGGTGCAGGTGTCGTCGCACAGGCGCGCGATTTCGAACCGGGTCACATAGGGCGCCGCGCCGCCGCTGCCGGTGAACCAGGGCGCGGGGTATTCCTGCTTGGTGTTGCCCTTGCCGACGAATTCCAGCCACGACGCCAGGCTGTCGTCGTAGGTGCAGGCCCGCGCCGAGGTGCCCGAGCGCGGCACGGTCGCATCATAGGTCGCGGCGTTGAGGTTCAGCGTCGTCGGACAGGACGGATTGTTGCCGTTGCCGTTGCCGATGTAGTCCGTGTCCCAGGTGGTCAGCAGGGCGACGTGGTTGCGCTCCAGGTTGTCCTCGTCGCCGTACTCGTTGTTGAAGGTGTCGAACTCGATGGCCATCTTCGGCATCCACAGATCGGTGCCGGTGCCGAACAGCGGCGGCTTCTGCCCGCCGAAGAAGAAATCCCAGTCGAAATCCGGGTCGTACTTGCCCGACAGCCCGAAGGTGCCGTGCTTGTAGCCCAGGCCCATGTTCTTGTTGTCGTTGCCCTCACCGCAGATGGCGTTGCCTTCGGCATCGGTGACCTTGCGCGGCCCGGCCGTGATGGCGAGCGTGAAGCCGCCGCCGTGCTCCTGGTCTTCGGTTTCTTCCGCCTCGCCGGGGGCGAACTGGAACTCGAAGGCGCCGCGCATGGTCTCGCCGCGCTCCCACCGCAGGGCCTTGGGATACCAGGCGCAGGCGGCGCGGCTGTTCTGGCCCTTGCCGACGCGGTCGTCGTTGTTGTTGTTCCCGAAACCGACCCAGTTCTTGTTGTCGCCCTGGCGCTCGCCCAGCGCCGCCGGCTGCGACTTGTCGTTGCCCGAGGACTGATCCTTGGTGGTGACGAATTCGTCGTGCTGGGAATCCTTGTTCAGGTCCAGGTCGTAGTCGTCGGTGCCATCGGACGGCTCGCCGCCGCCGCCCCCGTCGTCCGGGGGGTTAGCGCCAAGGTTAGCGACCGTCTCCCACTTCAGAATCTGTTCGAAGGCGGCGGCCGGATCATCGTCGGTCGGGTCGCCACCCATTAAGTACGGCGCCGTCCGTCCAAGAGCGTAATATTCGGCATCGGTCGCCGGATTGGTGGTGATATTCGCCACTTCCGCGTCATTCGCCGGGTCGTCCGCCCGCTGGCCGGCGGGGCCGAGGGCTCCATTGCCGTACACTGTGCCGCCATCGTCTGATGCGTCGCGCGGGCGCCCGTGGCTGAAAATCACGAAAGCTACATCGTTGCCACCGTCGGGGGCCAAGGAGCAGGAGCCGCCATAGTTGGTGCAGACCTCCATTGGATCATCGACCGTGAACCGGTCTGCCACCGGGTCCGCCGGAAGCGGTTCCTGCGCCAAGTCCGGGTGCGGGCGGTAGCTGATCTTTTGGCCCCACGGGTCAAGCGCGTCCGGCAAACCGAGTTCAGACCAGGGCACCACCGCATCTTCGGCCGCAGTCATCGTGCTGCAATCGGGCGAGCCGCTGGTGCCCGTTCCGTCCGCAGGACACGGAAGACCACCGGTTGTCTCGTAATAGGAAACCAGGAGGTCCGCGATCCGTTCAAGCTCCGGCGTCGCGGCGGTTTCCTGGCGCGTCTGGGCCTCCTCATTGGAGAAGATGGTGGTGGCAGCGACCGTCAGGCCGATGCCAGCCATGATGACGGCGATAATTGGCAGCGCGGCGCCTTTCTCGGGGTCGTTCATGGCAGATCGACCTTCTGCGCCATTTCCGCCACAGTGGGGCGGCGGACCAGTTCGCTGATGGCCGAGGCGTGGAGGTTGATCTTGTCGCCGGCGCCGTTGAGCGTGTCGGCCAACGTGTCGTCGGCGCCGGTCGTCGGATCGTCGTACCAACTGTTCGCCATCAGGACGAAGGCGGCGCCAGTTGGCATGGTGGCGGCGTTCGGTCTCATTATGGGCGTGCCGGACTCCTGCACCTCGAATCCAAGACCCGCAACGTCTGCATGCGCGGTTATTCTGGTTCGCCAATTAGTGCCGCTGTCGGCCAGATCATCCATTACGGCATAGCCGATCAGGTTCCCGCGAACGTCGGTGGCGGTTTCCGGCGTGATGCCCAGTTCGATCCAAGGGACTGTGCCCACGCTCGCATCACAACTCGATGCGGTTGCGCGGTCTTCATTGCCGTCCCTGTCGCCGTCCACGAGGTCGGTGTCGGGGCAGGGCAGGTGCCCGGTCACCGACAGGTAGCGCACCAGCGCCTGCTCGATGGCCGAGAGCTTGTCGCTGGCGGCCTTGTATTGCTGGCGTTCGGTGTAGCCGCCCATGAATTCGGCGCTGAGGGCGAGCAGAAGGCCGACGATCGTGATGACGATCGCCATTTCGAAAAGGCTGAAACCGCGCTGCGCCCCGGCCGCAGTCATGCCCGTCGCTCCCTCTGCCCTGTCTTTCCGGTGACGGCCGTCCCGCCACGGGAAAGACAGGGCGCCTGCCGGCGCCCTGTCCTGAAACCGCTGCGTCGGATCAACGCAGTTCCATGCACACCACATGGTCGATTTCGCTGGGGTAGGCCGCGCCCGCGGGGGCAGCCGGACCTGCACCGGCGTCGATGCTGGCGCGGATGCGACCGCCGTTGGCCGTGCCATCGTCCAGTTTGGCATCCAGCGTCGCCGCCGCCTTGCCGGGAATGGCATCCATGCACAGGAGGCCCGTCACCGTCACCTGGAGGCCAATTGCGTTGCCGGCCGCCTGGATAATCTGCACGTCGCCGCCGAAGGTGTTCACGGGAACCGCATCGTCGTCCGGCATCGGGTTCGCGGCGGAGATGCCCGGCGAGAAGGGAATGAACCCGGCGGCGCGAAGGTGCGTCCAAGAGTTTCGGCTCTCGGTGCCTGCGCCACCGCCCCAGCCCCCGTTAATCACGCCGTTGCCGTTGCCGGTCTCCGTCGTGCCGAAGCGGTCGACGTTATCGTCACCCGGCGCTGCGCGGAAGCGTTCGCGGTAGGACTGGAAGGCCGAAACGTAGCTGTCGAACTCGGTCGCCAGCTTCGTCGACTTGGTGCTGTCGATCAGGTCCTGGCCCTTGATGACGCCGCCGATCAGCAGGCCGATGATGACCAGCACGATCGACAGCTCGATCAGGGTGAAACCCTTCTGCGACTGGCGGTCACGCTTCAGCGCCAGGCGCTCGCGGAAAGTCTTGAGCACGGAACCTCTCCTTCTGTTCCCACACCGCCGGCGACGGGCCACCGCCCCGGCGTCCCCCTCACCAGAGGGACGGTTTGGCAAATGCCGCTTGCCTTCGCGCGCGCCTGCCCATGGGCGACGGCCCCGATCACGCAAATGGCACGCGATAGATAGGGGTAAGATAACTCAAATTGAAGACATTTTGAGCCGTGGCATACCTCATATGACCTTTGGGCTAGGCGCCCGAGGGATTGAGCTAGGCGCCCGAGGGGTTTGAGCTAGGCGCCCGAGGGGGCGACGCCGACGCACAGCACGGTCGCCCGGTCTTCCCCCAAAGGTAGGGCGGCACGCCTTAATGTTCCGTTTGCGTCGGGGGCGCCGGCGCGCACGCGGCCCGTTTCCGCCGCGCCGTCGTCCAGCCGGGCGTCCAGGCGGCGGGCGGCCTCGGCCGGCACGCTGGTCAGGCAGAGCGCGGCGCCGTCAAGCCCGAAGGCGCCGGAGGTCAGCGCCATCAGCCCGCCGTAGCGGTTGACCGGCGTCCGCGCGAAGCCCACCCGGCCCCAGGCACCGTCCCAGCCGCTGCCGCCGGCCTCCAGGTGGCGCCAGGCCATGTGGCCTTCGGTGCGCACGTCCACCAGGGCCAGCACCGGGCCGTCGATGCGGCCGTTGCCGGTGGTGTCGCGCGAGGCGCCGCCCGCCGCCGGGGTCAGCGGCGGCGGCAGGCCCCAGCGGGCGGCGGCGCGGGGGTCGTCGCCGGGCAGGGCGTTCCAGCGGTGGTGGTAGCGCAGCACCATGCTCCGCACCGACTCGATGTCCTGGCGGGTCATGAAGGCCTGGGCGGCGCGGTAGAGGTCCTGGCCGCTCCACGCGACGGCCACCATCAGCAGCCCGACGATGAGGACCAGCACGGCCGTGTGCGTGTTCGTCCGCCCGGCCTGGCGGCGGCGCCGGCGTGCGTCCATGACCCCGCCGGCCGCTAGAGCGACAGGCGCGAGGTGTCCACGCCCGTCAGCCCGGCCTCGCCGCCCATCTTCTGCTCGCGCAGGGCGATCTTGAGGTCGGCGGGGGTGTCGGCCTCGGCGATGGCGGTGTCCTCGTCGATGACGCCGGCGCCCACCAGGTCCAGCAGCGACTGGTCGAAGGTCAGCATCCCCAGCGCCCGGTTCTCGGCCATGACCTTCTTCAGGTCCTTGACCTCGCCCTTGCGGATGAGGTCGGTCACCAGCCCCTCGTTCAGCAGGATTTCCAGCGCCGCGCGCCGCCCGCCCTGCGTCGTGCGCACCAGCCGTTGCGACAGCAGCGCCTTGAGGTTCATGGACAGGTTCAGCAGCACCTGGCGGTGCATTTCCTGCGGGAAGAAGCTCAACACCCGGTCCAGCGCCTGGTTGGCGTTGTTGGCGTGCAGGGTCGCCAGACACAGGTGGCCCGTTTCCGCGATGTTGATGGCGTATTCCATGGTGGTGGCGTCGCGGATCTCGCCCAGCAGGATCAGGTCGGGCTTCTGGCGCAGCGCGTTCTTGAGCGCCGATTCGAAGCTGGCCGTGTCCACCCCCACCTCGCGCTGGGTGACGATGCAGCGGGCGTGCTCGTGCACGTATTCCACCGGGTCCTCGATGGTGATGATGTGCCCCGGCGCGCTGTGGTTGCGGTGGCCGATCATGGCCGCCAGCGTGGTCGACTTGCCCGAGCCCGTGCCGCCCACCATGATGACCAGCCCGCGCTTGGCCTCCGCCAGCCCGTACAGCTGGTCGGGCAGGTGCAGGTCGGCGAGCGTGGGGATTTCCGTGGTGATCTTGCGGATGACGAAGCCCGGCAGGCCGCGCTGCATGAAGATGTTGACGCGGAAGCGGCCCACGCCCTCCATCATGTAGCTCATGTTGAACTCGCGCTCGCGCTCGAACACGGCGCGCTGCTCGTCGGTCAGGAATTCGTCGACGATGGCCTGGACGTGCCCGGCCTGGAGCGGATCGTCGATCAGCGGCGTGAAGTCGTCGCCGCGCAGGATGGGCGGGGCGCCGACGGTGATGTAGAGGTCCGATCCCTTGGGGCCGGACAGGTCCGTCAGCCAGGCGTGCAGGTAGTCGAGCATCATCGCTTGGTCCCTCCCTTACCCGAAGAAGGACCGGATGCCGCGCTTGCCGCGCCCGCCGCCGGACGAGGCCTCGGCGGCCGCCGGCTCGGGCGCGCGCGGCGGCGGGGGCTCGGAGGCGGGCGGGGCGGGCTGCTGCTGCGCCGCCGCCGGGCGCCGGGCGGGCTCCGGCCGGGCGGAGGAACCGCCGCCGCCCTTGCCGGCGGCGGCCTGAGCGGCGCGCTGGGCCTGGTATTCCTCGTCGCCCTTGGCGAAGGCCTTCATCTCGGATTCGTCCACCACGCCCTGATCGACCAGCGCCTGCACGCTGTCCTTCAGCGTCTGCATGCCGTAGCGCTGGCCCACCTGCATCATGGAGAAGATCTGCGGCACCTTGTTCTCGCGGATCAGGTTCCGCACGGCGTCGGTGCCGACCAGGATGTCGTGCGCCGCGACGCGCCCGCCGCCAATCTTCTTCATCAGTTTCTGGCTGATGACGGCCTGAAGCGAACCCGCCAGCATGGCGCGCACCATTTCCTTATCGTCGCCGGGGAAGACGTCGATGATGCGGTCGATGGTCTTGGCGGCGCTGCTGGTGTGCAGGGTGCCCATGACCAGGTGGCCGGTCTCGGCCGCCGTCAGGGCCAGGCTGATGGTCTCGTGGTCGCGCATCTCGCCCACCAGGATCACGTCGGGGTCCTCGCGCAGGGCGGATTTCAGCGCGCGGGCGAAGGATTTGGTGTGCTTGCCCACCTCGCGGTGGTTGATGAGCGACAGCTTGTTGTCGTGGACGAACTCCACCGGGTCTTCGATGGTGAGGATGTGCTTGTTCTGGGTCTCGTTGATGTGGTCGATCATCGCCGCCAGCGTGGTCGACTTGCCCGAGCCCGTGGGGCCGGTGACCAGAACCAGGCCCTTCTCCTTGTCGGCGAAATTCTTGAAGATGTCCGGCGCGTTGAGATCCGCGAGGCTGGGGATCTTGGTCGGGATGGTGCGGAACACCGCCGCCGGCCCGGTGATGGTGGTGAACGCATTGACGCGGAAGCGCGAGTCGCGGCCGAAGCTGATGGCGAAGTCGCATTCCTGCTCGCGCTCGTACTCGGCGCGCAGCTCATCGGACATGATGTTGGTCAGCATGCGCTTGACCGTGTCGGGCTCCAGCGGCCCCGTCTTGACCGGCCGCAGCTCGCCCGACAGGCGCAGCATGGGCTCGCGCTGGCTGGTCAGGTGCAGGTCCGACCCGCCCTGCTGGTGGGTGAAGGCGAGGAGGTCGGTGATGTCCAGCTCTTGCTCGCTCATCGATGGTCCATCCGGTTGGCGTCAGTGCGGTTGCGGTTGCGGGGCGGGGCGGGGCGGGGGCGGGGCGGGTGACGACGGCTCACAGCCGTCCGCGCAGCCAGCCCAGGCGGTCGCGCGCCTGGTCCAGCGGCAGCGACGCGGCGGCGGCGGGGTTCTTGCGGGCGGCGCGCAGGGCGGCCTCGTAGAAGCCGGCGGCCTCGCGCATGTGGCCGGCGCGGTCCAGCGTCACGGCGGCGTTGTACTGGGCGCCGGCGTCGTCGGGCGCCAGCGTGGCGGCGCGGCCCAGAAGCCCGGCGGCGGACGCGGCGTCGCCGGCGGCCAGTTCCAGCCGCGCCAGGGCATCCAGCAGCACCACCGCGCGCGGCGCCACGGCCAGCGCCCGCGACAGAACGCCGCGGGCCTCGGCGGCGGGCAGGCCGGCACGCGCCAGCATCCCCAGGCGGTCGGCCGCCTGCCGGCTTTCCGGCTCGCGCCGCAGGTAGTCGGTCCAGGCGGCGGCGGCCTCGCGCGGGCGGTCCAGGTTTTCCAGCGCCAGCGCCGTGCCGGCCAGCGCCGTGCGGTCGTCGGGGTTGCGCTCCAGGATGCCGCGGTAGAGTGCCAGCGCCTGTGCATGGTCGCCCGCCTTCAGGCGGTCGGCGGCCTTGTGGTGCGGGCTGTCGCGGCGGTCGGCGGTGACCATGCGGCCGGGCAGGTCCGCCTGCGTTGCCGCCCCGCCCTGCCACAGGTCGAGCACCCGGCGCAGGTACGCCTCGCCCCGCGCCGCATCGCCCGAGTGGTAGCGGCGCACCGCCTCTCCCCACTCGCCGTGCCGGTCGTAGAGCTGGCGCAGGTACAGGGCGCCGTACGCCACGTTGTCGATGGGGGTCAGGGCCTCGGTCACCGTCTCGAAGGCGCGGGCGTGCCAGGCCATGGAGACCTGCATGCAGCCCATGTCCACCTGCCGGATGCCCTGGCGCAGGGCGTCCACGGCGGCGGCGCGGGCCTCGGCCATGCTGTCGAAGTAGAGCCCCGTGCCGTCGACGTTCAGGGTCCACGGCCAGGCGCGCAGGGCGCCGGCCTCGGAGTCCCAGCGGCCGGATTCGGCCAGGGCGATGGCGGTCAGCAGGCCTTCGGGAATGTCGAGCGCCTGTTCCTGGCGGCGGGCTTCCTCCAGGCAGGTGCGGCCCTGGGCGACGGCCTGCGCCGCATCGGGCGTGGAGGGCACGGCGGGCGGGCGCGGGTCCTGGTCCGTGGGCTGGGCGAGCGCCGGCGCGGCGGCGGCGCCCATCTCCGTCGGCGGCGGCGGTGTGGCGGCGCCGGTGGCCTCGGCCGCCGCGTCCGGCTGCTGGGCGGGCGCCGGCGCGGGCACGGCCGCCGCCGCGCCGAGGCCCAGCCAGAGCCCCGCCGCGACGCGCCAAGATGCCGTCCGGCACCACCGGAAGCTGATGAAATGAACCGGCAAGTCCCTCATTCCCCACGCGATCCGACCCCTTCTTGTACCGAAGGCGTAGGGCATCCGTCCATCGGTCGTTCGCCAAGGGCCGATGGTCGAGGGTGGGATTATGGCCGGAAGGAGGTTGCCAAAAGGTTGTCGGACAGCCGCCTGGCGCCGTCCGCGGCCCGCCGCCGCCGGTCCGCCGAGCCGTCCCGTCCCGGCGCCACGGCGGCCTCGTGCCACGCCGACAGAAGCGCCAGCCCGGCCCGCGCCGGGGTCTGCGCGGGCTCGGCCGGCCCCGCCATGCGGCGGAAGGGCGCGGCCTCGGCGCCCAGGTCCGACAGCACCGCCAGCGCGCCCTCGAACGGCCGGTCGCCGGAGTAGGCGTTGACCGTCGCCACCACCGGCACACCGGCCGCCACCGCACTGGCGACACCGATGGCGCTGTCCTCCAGCGCCAGGCAGTCGCGCGGGCGCAGGCGCAGGCGGGCGGCGGCGCGGCGGTAGATGTCGGGGTGGGGCTTGCGGTAGGTGGCGTCCTCGTGCCCCAGGAAGGCGTCGAACCAGGCCAGCGCGCCCTCGCCCAGGCAGCACTCGATCACCCGCCGGGCGATGGCCCGGCGCGAGGTGGTGGCGATGGCGATCTTCACGCCGTCCGCCCGCGCCTCGTCGATCAGGGCCCGGATGCCGGGCCGCAGGGGGATTTCCCCGGCCTCCAGGATTTCGCGGTACAGGCGGTCCTTGGCGCCGTGCAGGGTGTCGAGCAGGTGGGTCGCCTGGGGCCCTTGCAGCAGCTCCGGCCGGTTGTCGGCGAGCCAGGCGTGCAGCCGGTTGCGGCCGCCGGCGATCTCCAGCAGCCCCGACCAGGTGTGCGGGTCCCACGACCAGTCAAGCCCCGCGGCGGCGAAGGCGCGGTTGAAGGCGGCACGGTGCGCGTCCTCGGTCTCGGCGATGGTGCCGTCGAGATCGAAGATGATCGCCTTCAGGGTCCGGGTATGGGAAGTCTTCCGGTTCGACACGGTCCGCCGCGCGCTCTCTCAGCCTGCGACGCCCCGCCCACCGGCCGCCGCGTGATTCCGGTTCTACCGGAATGATACAGCCGTGGCGAGTCCCCGTTTCCTTGGCACCGGGATCAGGCCGCGCGCGGGGTGATGCGATCGAGCTGGTCGGCGATCTGGCGACGACGCTCCATGAGATCGTAGTCGTTCTGAAGACGGAGGAAGAGGCCGTCGGAGACACCGAAATAGCGCGAGAGTCGCAGGTCCTCATCCGCCCGCAGCGGCCGCGTTCCCTTCACGATCTTGTTCAGCCGCCGGCACGGGATTCCGATGGCGCGGGACAGCGCCAACTGGCTCATGCCGAGCGGCTTCAGGAACTCGTGAAGCAGGATGTCCCCGGCGTGCGGGTTGGGGAGCCGTTCGGGTTCGTCCGTCATCGCGTCGCCTCCTTGCCATGCCACAGTGTAGCGTGGCGCGGGCGCGCGCGGAAGCCGGCGCTACTCCCCCAGCACATGCACCACCACGCGCCGGCGATGCGGTTGTGCGCGGTGTTCGCAGACGTAGACGCCCTGCCAGGTGCCCAGCGCCAGGCGGCCGTCGCGGACGGGGATGGTCAGGGAGACATCGGTCAACGCGCTTCGGATGTGGGCCGGCATGTCGTCCGGCCCCTCCGTCGTGTGGCGGTAGAGCGAGGGGTCGCGCGGGGCCAGGCGCTCCAGCGCGTCGGTCATGTCGCGCATGACGTCGGGGTCGGCGTTCTCCTGGATCGTCAGGCTGGCGCTGGTGTGCTGGATGAACAGCGTCACCAGCCCCTGATCCATGCCGGCCTCGGCCAGCGCGCCATCGACCTGCCGCGTGATCTCCACGAAGCCGGTGCCGCGCGTGGCGATCTCCAGGACGGTCTGGTGCTGTCGCATGAGGGTCCCTCGCTCCGCCGTGGTGATTACCGCACCGTAACGATCGCCTTGCCGGTCACGCTGCGGTCCTTCAGCGCCAGGATGGCCTTGCCGGCCTCCTCCAGCGGGAAGCGGTGGCTGACGCGCGGCTTGAGCAGGCCGTCCTCGTACCAGCGCAGGCATTGGGCGAAGCTGCGGTGGATGCGCTCCGGCCCCAGCTTGCGGTAGGCGCCCCAGTAGAAGCCGATGACGTCCACGTTCTTCACCAGAAGAATGTTCGCCGGAATCTGCTGAACCGTTCCGCCTGCGAAACCGATCACGATCAGGCGGCCGTCGGGCGCGGTGGCGCGCAGGGACTGTTCGAACACGTCGCCGCCGACGGGGTCGTAGATCACGTCCGCGCCGCGTCCGCCGGTCAGCTCGCGCACCCGGTCCTTGATGCTTTCGGTCTTGTAGTCGATGCCGTGGTCGGCGCCGTGTTCCTTCGCCACGGCCAGTTTCTCCGGCCCGCCGGCGGTGGCGATGACGGTCGCCCCCAGCGCCTTGCCGCACTCCACCGCCGTCAGCCCGACGCCGCCCGCCGCGCCGTGGACCACCAGCACCTCGCCCTTCTTCAGCTTGGCGCGGTCGGCCAGCGCGAACTCGCTGGTGCCGTAGGCCACGGGGAAGGCGGCGGCGGTGGCGAAGTCCATGTCGTCGGGGATGCGGATGACGTCGGGCGCATGGGCCACGACCTCTTCGGCGAATCCGCCGCGGTCGACCACCGCCATCACCCGGTCGCCGACGGACACATGGGAGACGCCGGGCGCCACCTCGGTCACCTCGCCGGACACCTCAAGCCCCGGCGCGAAGGGGAACGGCGGTCTTTCCTGATACTTGCCCTGCACCATCAGGCCGTCGGCGAAGTTCACCCCGGCGCAGTGGACGGCGATACGCACGCCGTTCTCGATCATCGGCGGCGCGTCCATGTCGCCCACCGTCAGCGCCTCGGGCGCGGTCCACTCGTTGACCACGACAGCCCGCATGAAACCACCTCCTGCTTGATTGGTTTGTGCAATTCCTTAAGTTTGCCGCGTTATAACACCCCTGAACAGTGCGATCACAGAGAGAGAAGACCGTCATGCGCGGCTATTTCGGCATCGGCGTCGAGCGCATCAACAAGCCCTTCAACGTGGGCAACCTGTTCCGTTCCGCCCATGCCTTCGACGCCAGCTTCGTGTTCACCGTCGACGCCCAGTACGAGCGACGCAAGCTGCACCGCGTCGATACCTCCGACGCGCTGGGCGCGCTGCCGTACTACGAGTTCGACAGCGCCGACGACCTGATGCTGCCCCGCACCTGCCGCCTGGTGGGGGTGGAACTGACCGACGACGCCATCGCCCTGCCCAGCTTCCGCCACCCCATCCAGGCGGCGTACATCCTGGGGCCCGAGGCCGGCAGCCTGTCGCCCGAGATGCAGGAGCGATGCGACTTCATCGTCAAGATTCCGTCCAAATTCTGTTTGAACGTGGGGATCGCCGGGGTCCTGGTGATGTATGACCGGCTCTTGAGCCGCGGACGCTTCGCCGACCGGCCCGTGCGCCCGGGCGGCCCCACCGAGGACCTGCCGGAGCATGTGCACGGCGGTCCGGTGTTCCGCTCCATGGACCCGTTCCGCCAACAGCCGCCCCTGGCGGAGGTGGAGGAAGCCGCCACCGCCGGTGCCGGAAAGCCACCCCGCCGCCGGGCTTAGACAGCAAGAGGTCGGCACGGTATCAAGGCGTCAGGCGTTGCCCCTACCGGGACGTGCAAACGCACTGACGAAATCGGCCGCGCGTCGTAGGCTTGTGTCGCGCGGCCGACCATCCCACATCCGCGTCGGCCTTCCAGGTTCCCGACCGCCGGTTACGACAACGGAGAGACGATCATCATGCGACGCGCCATCCGCCCGGGACTGTTGACCATGGCCGCCCTGTGCGCGGCAACGCTGGCTGCCGCCGTGGCGCCGGCCCCCGCGCTGGCCCAGGACGCAGAACCCGAGATCCTGGGCTCCTACACCGACTGGACCGCCTACACCTACACCGAGGACGGCAACAAGGTGTGCTACATGGCCAGCCAGCCCAAGAAGGCGGAGGGCGACTACGACAAGCGCGGCGACATCTTCGTGCTGGTCACCCACCGTCCGGCCGACGGCACCTCGGACGTGGTCAGCGTGGTCGCCGGCTACGACTACAAGGACGAAAGCGACGTCACCGCCAGCATCGACGGCCGCGAGTACAGCCTGTTCACCCACGGCGGACGCGCCTGGGCCCGCGACACGGCCACCGACAAGGAAATGGTCCAGCGCATGCGCGCCGGCCGCGCCCTGACGGTGGAAGGCACCAGCGAGCGCGGCACCGAGACCACCGACACCTATTCGCTTAGCGGCTTCACCGCCGCCCACGAGGCCATCTCCAAGGCCTGCGGCGTCTGACGCCTGCCCACGAGACCGTTGCACTACCCCCGATTCGGCCAGTCGGGGTGGTGCAGGTCGATGACGAAGGCGTGGCGGTGCCGGACCGGCGCGTGCCGGTGGGGATGGCGGTGCGGCTCCGGGCCTTCCCAGCCCTCGTGGTCGTGCTCGTGGTGAGGGCCGTGGGTGTGCAGGTGCTCGTGGTCGACGGGGTCGTGGACGTGCTCCAGCACCGCGGCATCCCGCGCCGGCCACAGCCATGCCGCCGTGCTTAGTCCCAGCGCCACCAGGCCCGCCAGCGCCCATAGCGCGGCGCTCAGGCCATAGGCCGCCCCCACCAGCCCGGCCACCGGATAGGCCACCAGCCACGCCGCGTGCGACAGGGCGAACTGCGCGGCGAAGAATGCGGGGCGGTCGCCGGCGGTGCAGCTCTGCCGCACCAGCCGGCCGGCGGGCGTCTGGATCAGACCGGTGCCCAGTCCCAGCAGCGCCCAGTGGATCACCAGCCCCGGCCAGGCGGGCAGTCGCCACGCCGTCACCGCCAGAACCGCCAGCAGCAGGGCCGCGCCGCCCAGCATCAGCGCCCGGTCCCGCACTTTCGACAGCAGACGGGGCAGCATCAGCGCCGCCAGCATGGAGCCGCCGCCCGCCGCCGCCACCGTCCAGGCGGTGTGGGTCTCGCTCAGGCCCAGGCGCTCCTGCACGTAGACCACCGTGTTGACGATCACCATGGCCCCCGCCGCCGAGGATGCCAGCAACAGCGCCAGCAGCCCCCGCAGGCGCGGCGTCTTGAGGTAGCCGCGCAGGCCGAAGGTCAGGTTGGCGGCGACGCCGCGGGTGCGCTCCGCCGGCCGCGGCGGGGGCAGGACGACGCCGGCGACCAGCAGGCCCGAAACCAGGAACGTCGCCGCGTCGGCCAGGAACAGGCCGTTGTAGGTCATCACCGTCAGGGCCAGCGCGGCGAGCGTCGGGCTCGCCAGGCTTTCCAGGTCGTAGGCCAGGCGCGACAGCGACAGGGCGCGGGTGTACCGGGCCTCGTCGGGCAGCACGTCGGGGATGGTCGCCTGGAAGGTCGGCGTGAAGCCTGCCGCCGCCACGTTGAGCGCCACGATCAGGGCATAGACCTGCCACAGATCGGTGACGAAGGGCAGGGCGGCGACGATGGCCGCCCGCACCACGTCCAGCGCGATCAGCGTCGCCTTGCGCGGCAGCCGGTGCGCCACGCCGCCGAAGACCGGCGCCACCAGCACATAGGCCACCATCTTCAGGGCCAGCACGGTGCCCAGCACGGCCCCGGCGTCGCCGCCGGCCATGTCGTGGGCCAGCAGCGCCAGTGCCACGGTCGTCAGCCCCGTCCCCACAAGCGACGCCACCTGGGCGGCGAACAGGCGCCGGTAGGCCGGCTCGGCAAGCGGCGACGGCGAACGATCGGGTGGTGCCGTGCCGGGAGTGTCATGGTGATCGTGCGGCATGGGCGGAAGCCTACCGGAACATCCCGCCGGGGAAGGGGAAAAACTTGCCGCCGCCCCGGCAATCCCGCCTCTTGACAGGCCACCGCCGCTCCCCGGCGTGCCGCGCCGCACAAGCAACGGCCGCTCGCCCGGCTCTGGCCTGTCCCTTGCTTTGGCGGCCCATGACGGCAACCGGGGTGCGGGACGCACATCATGGCACGGCGGACGGAAGACAGAAGCGCAAGGACGGAGGCTGCGGCCCCCGCGCCGTCGGCCGCGCCCGTTCGCCCGGCGCGGCCCGCCCGCCACCGCCTGCCCGAGGCCGAGCTTCACCGCCTGAAGCGCGATTTCGCCGCCATCGGCCTGCCGCTCGGGCCGGCGCGCATCACCGCCGAATCGCTGGACAACGTCTGCCTCGCGGTGTTCCGGCTGGAGGGGCGGCTGGTGTGCTCCCACTGGCGCGACGACCTGACGGAGATCGACCATCCCGCCCTGGCCGGCGCGGTGGACGTGGTCGCCCTGCACGCCGATGCCGACGCCCGCGGCCTGCCGCGCGGAGCGCCGGCCCGCGACGCCTTCCTGGTCTACGGCATCGCCACCGCCCTGAATGCGTCGGTGGAGGATCGCGGCCTCGGCGGCCCGGTGACGGTGGAGCGTTTCGATACCGGAGCGGCGCCGACGCGGAGGGACTACCTGGAGGGCGCCCTGTTCACCCCGGCCGACCACGCCTCCGGCCGCCGTCCGGCCGGTCTTCTGCCAGCCGGTCCGGACCTGCCGGGGGTGTTCGTGGTGGTGGAGGATTAGCAGGCGACGGCCCGCACGAATCCCTGGTCGGCATAGCCGAGGATCTTCCGGTCCCGCGTGATGACGGTCAGGTCGAGCATGCGCGCCGTGGCGACGATGATCCGGTCGGCGGGGTCCTTATGAAATTCGCCCGGCAGAAAGGACGATTCGATGGGGATACGTGGCGTGAGGGAAGCCAGGTGAGAACCAGTCACGGTAAGAACTGTTTCGAACCACGGCAGCACCAACTCACCAAGGCTCAATCGCCAAAAGGCTCCGTCAGATCGACGCCGGGCGGAATATGTACGGTGCCTGCCATGCAGCCGAAAATGCTTCGGCGCCCTTCCGCAAGCGGCGGCCGACGGCCATCCATTTCCGCCACCACGCGGCCGTCATCGGTTACGGTGACGTGCGACACCACGCCGCTCATCATCTGGTCGAGCAACTCGGCGGCGCGGCGTTTGTACTCCTCGACGCTGACGGTTTCCTGCTTGCCCATCGGGGCAGACCCCGATCTCGGTTCATCCCTCAACCATGCCCCAGCACCGGCCGTCCCGCAACGGCTCGGGTTGAAGGCGGCCGGCTCTCCAACGACATAAGAGGGCTATCCCAGGCCAAAAGGACCCCCTTTCCATGCCCGAAGACCGTTCCGCCGCCGCCACCGGCGCCGCCGCCCCGCCGCCGACCGTCGACGCTGACCGCCTCGCCATGCTGTCGGCCCTGGAGCGCAAGGTGCTGTGGCTGTCGCACTGGATGATCCACAACGCCAACCACCTGCGGCCCAAGCACGACGGCCTCAAGGTGGGCGGGCACCAGGCGTCCTGCGCCTCGATGGTCACGCTGATGACGGCGCTGTACTTCCACCTGCTGCGGCCCGAGGACCGCGTGGCGGTCAAGCCGCATGCCTCGCCGGTCTTCCATGCCATCCAGTACCTGCTGGGTCACCAGTCGGTGGACAAGATGAAGGATTTCCGCAGCCTGGGCGGCGCGCAATCCTACCCGTCGCGCACCAAGGACGCCGACGACGTGGACATCTCCACCGGCTCGGTCGGGCTGGGCGCGGCGCAGACGGTGTTCGCCTCCATCGTGCAGGACTACCTGGACGGCAAGGGCTGGAAGCAGGAGTGGCCCACGGGCCGCATGATCGCGCTGGTGGGCGACGCCGAACTGGACGAGGGCAACATCTACGAGGCCCTTCTGGAGGGCTGGAAGAACCACCTGCGGAACTGCTGGTGGATCATCGACTACAACCGGCAAAGCCTTGATGCCGTGGTGCGCGAGGGCCTCTATGCCCGCTTCGACGGCGTCTTCCGCGCCTTCGGGTGGGACGTGGTGACGGTCAAATACGGCCACCGCCTGCGGGACGCCTTCGCCCGGCCCGGCGGCGACCGCCTGCGGGAGTGGATCGACGCCTGTCCCAACCAGCTCTATTCCGCGCTCACCTTCCAGGGTGGTGCGGCCTGGCGCAAGCGCCTGCTGGACGAACTGGGCGACCAGGGGCCGCTGCAGGCCTTCATCGAATCGCACTCCGACCACGAGTTGCAGGCGCTGATGACCAACCTGGGCGGCCATGACCTGCCGGCCCTGCTGGAGGCCTTCGAAAACGCGCCGACCGACCGGCCGGTGGTCTTCATCTGCTACACGGTCAAGGGCTTCGGAACGCCGCTGGCCGGCCACAAGGACAACCACGGCGGCATCATGACGCCCGAGCAGATGGCGGCCTTCAAGCAGGCCCACCGCATCCGCGACGGCGAGGAATGGACCCCCTTCGAGGGACTGGAGACGCCGGCCGACGACATCAGGGCCTTCCTGGATGCCGTGCCCTTCAACGCCAAGGGCCGCCGACGCCTCTCCGCGCCGCGTGTTGCGGTTCCGGAACGACTGACGTGGCGGCCGGCGGACACCATGTCCACGCAGGCCGGCTTCGGCACGTTGATGGACGAACTGGGCCGGTCGAAGGACGACTACGCCACGCGCATCCTCACCACCTCGCCCGATGTGGCCTCCAACACCGGGCTGACGGGCTGGATCAACCGCACCGGCCTGTTCTCCCGCCTGCCGCAGGAGGACACCTTCAAGGCCGAGAAGGTGCCCAGCATGCAGAAGTGGCAGCTTTCGCCCGAGGGCCGACATGTCGAGCTGGGCATCGCCGAGATGAACCTGTTCCTGATGCTCTCGGCCGCCGGGCTGTCGCACGACCTGTTCGGCGAACGCCTGCTGCCCGTCGGCACGCTGTATGATCCCTTCGTCATGCGCGGGCTGGACGCCCTGAACTACGCCTGCTACCAGGACGCCCGCTTCATCCTGGCCGGCACGCCCTCGGGCATCACGCTGGCGCCCGAAGGCGGGGCGCACCAGTCCGTCGGCACGCCGCTCATCGGCATGGCGCAGGATGGCCTTGCGGCCTTCGAACCGGCCTGGGTGGACGAACTGGAAGCCATCCTGGCCTGGAGTCTGGACTACATCCAGCGCGACGGGTCGGACCCCGCGCCGGAACACGACTGGCTGCGCGACGAAAAGGGCGGCAGCGTCTATCTCCGCCTGTCCACCCGCGGCATCGAGCAGCCGAGCCGCACGCTGGACAAATCATTGCGCGACCAGATCGTCGCCGGCGGCTACTGGCTGCGCGAGCCGACGCCGGCGACGTCGGTCGTGCTGGCCTATCAGGGGGCGGTGGCGCCCAACGTGCTGGAGGCCGCCGGCCGCATGACCACCACGCCGGGCGGCGTCGGGGTTCTCTCGGTCACCTCCGCCGACCGCCTGGACGCCGGCTGGCGTGCCGCGCAGCGCACCCGCCGCCGCGAGGGAGAGGGCCGCGCCAAGCCGTCGCATGTGGAACGCCTGATGGCGAGCGTGCCCCGCGACGCCCTGCTGGTGACCATCATCGACGGCCATCCGGCGACGCTCTCGTGGCTCGGCGGGGTGCGCGGCCACCGTGTGCAGGCGCTGGGGGTGGAGCACTTCGGCCAGTCTGGCAGCATCGCGGACCTGCACCACACCTACGGGCTGGACGCCGACGCCATCGTCGCCGCCGTGGCGGAAGGCGGCCGCGGGGAAGGCTTCCGGCAGGTGTAGCCTCGAAAGCGGTCTCCCGTGAAAGAAAACCGCCGCCGGGAACCCCCGGCGGCGGTTTCATTGATGTTCGGTTCGGCAAGGCGCCCCACCCGGTCACGGTCCTGGCTGGCTCCCGAAGGCCCGGCACGCATGCGCGATCGAACGCATATGTGCAATCCTTTTGGGTAATCCTGACGGAGAAGTCAAGATTTTGTTGCCGTTCCGTGACGCGGCGGCGATGTGCCGCAAGACAGAGGGCCGCGCCCGGCCGGGCGCGGCCCTCTGTCGGTCGTCGATGGCCTGGAAGATCAGCCGTTGACGGCTTCCACCAGCCGCACTTCGGGCACGAAGTGGCGCAGCATGTTCTCGATGCCGTTCTTCAGCGTCATGGTGGAGCTGGGACAGCCCGAGCACGAGCCCTGCATGTGCAGATAGACCACGCCGTCCTTGAAGCCGCGGTAGACGATGTCGCCGCCGTCGCGGGCCACCACCGGGCGGACACGCTGGTCGATCAGTTCCTTGATCTGGGCGACGATCTCGTCATCTTCCTCGTCGGCGGCGGCGTCAGCCTGCATGGCGCCCTCGCGG
Organism: Caenispirillum salinarum; assembly: GCF_044803115.1. Taxonomy (GTDB): domain Bacteria; phylum Pseudomonadota; class Alphaproteobacteria; order Rhodospirillales; family Rhodospirillaceae; genus Caenispirillum; species Caenispirillum salinarum_A. The sequence goes on from NZ_CP085224.1 coordinate 134,127, forward strand.
ATGACCGGCTGGCCGCTGGTGAAATGCTCCATGATGGCGCCCAGGACCATGGGCTTCATGACCTGCCAGTCGCGGCCTTCCTCCTTGGTGACGGTCACGAAGTCTGCCCCCAGGAACACGCCCGTCACGCCCTCGATGCCGAACAGGCGGGTGGCCAGCGGCGACGGATCGGCCTCCTCGGGCGACGTGAAATCGGCCGTGCCCGCCGGCATCACCTGACGGCCGGGCAGGAACTTCAGCGTCGCGGGGTTGGGAGTCGGCTCGGTCTGGATGAACATCGTGGGGCATCCCTCTGGTACGGCGACGGCGCGGCCGGCGCTCCGGCGGGCCGGAACGGCGCGCGCGTCGAATGTCTGACATCTGCGCTAGGGCAATAAATGGTCCGAAGCGCCGCGCCGGTCAAGACGCTGGTCACGCCCCGGCATCAGGCCAGCCGCAGGATCTCGTCCTCGGTCAGGTTGCCCGGAACGATGGTCACCGGCACGCGGATGCGGCCTGCCGCCTTGCCCGTCAGCGCGGACACCAGCGGCCCCGGCCCCTCGGCGCCCGTGCCTGTCGCCAGCACCAGGACGGAGATGTCGCCGTCGGTCTCCAGCAGGTCGCGCACCTCGTCCTCCGGCTGGCCCTCGCGCAGGTAGAGGACCGGCGGCCGGCCGGACATCTTGACGGTTTCGGCCGCAAACCGTTGCAGCGTCTGCTCGGCGGCCTCGCGGTTCTCGTCGGCCATGCGCTCGCCGATGGCGGCGAAGTGGGCGAACTCCGGCGGCTCGACCACCTTCAGCAGCGCCACCACGCCACCGGTCGCCCGCGCCCGGGCCGAGGCGTAGAGCAGGGCCGCGCCCATTTCCTCGGACTCGTCGACGACCACCAGGAAGGTGCGCGGCCGCCCCCCCTTGTTTCCGACCAGGGATGCGGCCCCGCCCGTGGGGGCGCCGTCGGTGGTGAAGGCGTCGGACATCGTGAAAACCCTTGATCAGAGGCTCAAGTCTTGCGGAAGACCAGCCCGGCCAGCCAGCCCGCCGCCACCGCCACAAGAATGGCAGCGAATCCATATAGGACGGACTGCGTATAGGCGAAATGGAAGATTTCAGCCCCGATGCCCACCTTGCTGATGACAAGCGGGGTGATCTCGGCCGAGATGACCTCGCCGTCGCGCACCAGGTAGACCTCCACCATGTAGGTTCCGGTGGGCACGTTGGACGGGAAGTACAGTTCCGACCGGAACAGGCGGTTGGCCAGCGTGCGCACGCCGCCGTCGCGCTGCTGATAGAGGCCCGTGTCCACCTTCAGCCGCACCAGCGCCTCGCGGAAGGCCTCGCGGGCGGCGGGTGCCATGCCCTCGGCGCCCGGTGCGCGGAAGTCCAGGTGCTGGAAGCCGATACGATGGCGCTCGCGCAACTCCGGCGGCAGGAATTCGAGCAGCGGACGGCTCGCGGCGATCTTGTAGAAGCTGGGCACGCCCTCGAAGGTGACCGATTCCACGTTGGCCCAGATGACGCCCGCCAGCTTGTCCTTGCGGCGGACGACAACCTCCTGCTCGGGTCCGCGCACCACCAGCACCACGTCGCCGGGGGCGTCGGTGGCGCCGAACAGCAGCACGTCGGTGCCGGCAAATCCGGTGGTGATGGCGACCAGATGCTTGGACAGGTCGGCCACCAGCGGCTGCTCCACCGCCTTGGCCGCCATGGCCCCCAGCCACAGCGACAGCGCCACGCAGGCCGCCGTGGCGGCGGCGCGCAGGGGGCTCAAGCGGCGTAAGGCGGCGAGGCGGCGGGGCATGGGCTCCGTCGGGCGGTGGCGGTCGGTCCCTTGAGTCATAGGGTTTCCGCGCCCGCCACGCCAGAGGGATTGTTGGGATTCAGCCTTACGGCTTGAGGAAGCCGACCTTCTCGTAAACCTCGTCGATGATGGGCTCCGAGATGGCGCGGGCGCGCTCCATGCCCCGGTGCAGCACGGCGTCGATCTGGGCGGGGTCGTCCAGCAGTTCGCGCATGCGGGCGTTGATGGGCGCCAGATGCTCCACCGCGACCTCGGTCAGGATGCCCTTGAACTCGCTGAAGGGCTTGCCGCCCACTTCGGCGATGGCCTGGTCGCGGTCGATGTCGCGCAGCGCCGCATAGATGCCCACCAGGTTGGCGGCCTCCGGCCGGCTCTCCAGGCCTTCCAGGCTTTCCGGCAGGGGCTCGGGGTCGGTCTTGGCCTTGCGGATCTTCTGGGCGATGGTGTCGGCGCTGTCGGTCATGTTGATGCGCGAGAAGTCGCTTTCCGCCGACTTGGACATCTTCTTGGTGCCGTCGCGCAAGGACATGACACGGGTGGCGGAGCCGAAGATCAGGGGTTCCGGCAGAGGGAAGACGTCCGCCTCGAAGTCGTTGTTGAACTTCTGGGCGATGTCGCGCGACAGTTCCAGGTGCTGCTTCTGGTCCTCGCCGACGGGCACGTGGGTGGCCTTGTAGGCCAGGATGTCGGCCGCCATGAGGTTGGGATAGGCGTAAAGGCCCACACTCGCGTTCTCGCGGTGCTTGCCGGCCTTTTCCTTGAACTGGGTCATGCGGTTCAGCCAGCCGATGCGGGCGACGCAATTGAACACCCAGGCCAGTTGCGCGTGCGCCGGCACGGCCGACTGGTTGAACAGCACGTGCTTTTCCGGATCGATGCCGGCGGCGATGAAGCTGGCCGTCACCTCGCGGGTGGCCTTCTTCAGCTCGTGCGGGTCCTGCCAGACGGTGATGGCATGCATGTCGACGACGCAGAAGATGCACTCGTACTCGTTCTGCAGCCGCACCCAGTTGCGGATGGCCCCCAGGTAGTTGCCGAGATGCAGATTGCCGGTGGGCTGAACGCCCGAAAAGATGCGCTTCATGATGCGGTGTGGTCCGTCTGGCTGTTGAAGACACCGGCGGGTGGAAGGCCGGCCCGCGATGGAGGTAGCCGAGGCGGGGGCGGGCGTCAATGGCGGTGGGGTGCATTGCGCAGTCCGAAGAGGATATCGCGCGCGCCGTGGCCGACGATCCGGACGCGCCTACGATCCGGTCCAGGGAGTGGCGGCAGGACGCGGATTATGTGGAGCGGCGCCCGAAGACGCCGGTCTCGCTGCGCCTGGACACCGACATCGTGGAGCATTTCAAGGCCCAGGGCCCCGGATACCAGACGCGGATCAATGCGGTTCTGCGCAAGTTCTAGGAGCATGACAGGAAGGCGGGCTAGCCAGGGGTGCAGACCGCCTCCGACGTCATGCCTTCCGCCGAAGAATGCAGGCGCGGACGGTAGCCTGCCGCGAGGACGCCCACTGTTCCGCGCGGTGTCAGTACCTCGACTGTCATCCCGCTAGGCCGCGGCTCCGGCGGATCGTAGGAACTGATGGCGTAAGGCAGCAGCATATCCCCGAGAACGAGCATCGGCTCCTGGCGCCCCTGCAGCGCAATGAAGGCCCCGTCCGGCAGGCTGTCCAGGTCGGCCACGTGCCGCACCTGCCGGTGTTCGTACCGCTCGACCCGCTGACCGTGCAGGCTGTCATCAAGGGCCTTCAGCCCCCTTACGGCGGGATCGACGCGCTCTGTCCACAGACTTCGGAATTGGAGCGCGTCCGCCCGCCGACAGCGGGCGCAAGGGCGGTGGCCTGCGCAGAGGGCAACGGCTTCATCGAGAAAAAACAGCTCGGTATACCGGCCGGGCGCCATCAACTGACGCTTGATCCCGTTGAAGGACAGGGCGCACGTCACCCAGCTCTTGGTGCGCCAACGCGCCCGGCCAAGCCGTTGATGGTCATCATGAAGAATGCCCCGGTTGCCCATAAACATTCCCCGCGCCGAATGACGGATGATCTCCCCCTCCGGGGTTACGCGGTTCTGAAGCGGCATTGGACCCTCCTGCTGCCCCCGTCCGTGTAGCGCACCTTCGCCGGAGAGTCAGCAGGCCGCCACCACCCGCAAAATACCTCCCTCCCGCCACCATCCCATCGCAATTGCGCCACATTCGCAGGCCATCGTAACGTCAGGTCCATTCCCCCGGACCTCTTCTCCCGGCCGGGCACGCCCCTCGACCCGGCCGGAGCCGTAGCGTGGCGGCCGGCGCCTCCCCTCCTCCCCCTCCGGCGCCGGCCGCTCGCGCAGCCTCAACTTTCGGCGGGACAAGCCGCCTCTCGTCGCCTATCCTCCCGCCCCATGACCGACCAAGCCTTTGACGCAGCGGAATTCGCGGGCGAAAACCTCGTCTGCATCCGTGGCGAGCGCATCGTTTTCGCGGACCTGACCTTCTCGCTGGGCCCCGGCGAGGCGCTGCTGCTGCTCGGCCCCAACGGCAGCGGCAAATCCAGCCTGCTGCGCATGATGGCGGGCCTGTTGCGCCCCTCGGCCGGGCAGTTGACCTGGGGCGGCGAACCTGTCGCCGACGACCCCGAGGCGCACGGCGGCCGCAGCCGCTACATCGGTCACCACGACGCCATCAAGCCCGTCCTCACCGTGCACGAGAACGTCGCCTTCTGGTCGCGCCTGTGGGCCGGCGACGGCTCGCGCGAGACCGTGCAGAAGGCCCTGGACGCCTTTTCCATCGGCCACCTGCTGGAGGTTCCGGGCCGCTGGCTGTCGGCCGGGCAGAAGCGCCGCGTGAACCTGTCGCGCCTGCTGGCCGCCCCGGCGCCGCTGTGGCTGCTGGACGAGCCCACCACCGCGCTCGACCGCGCCACCGTCGCCACCGTGGAGCACCTGCTGGCCGAGCACCGGGCGCGCGGCGGCATGGTGGTCCTGTCCACCCACACCGATGTCGCGCTGCCGGGTGCCAAGGTGCTTCAGATGGATGAATTCGCCGTCGATCCCGCGCTGTCGGGCCTGGATGCGGAAATGGCCGTCGCCGAGGACGAACCGTGGACCGAGGGGGTACGCCCGTGAGCGGTTTCCTCGCCGTCGTCCGCCGCGACCTGAGGCTGGCCCTGCGGCAGGGCTCCGACAGCATGATGGTGGTCACCTTCTTCGTGCTGACCGTCGTGCTGTTTCCCTTCGGCATTGGGCCGGAACCCGGCATCCTGGAACGGGTCGCCGCCGGCGTGCTGTGGGTGACGGCCCTGCTGGCCTCCATGCTGTCGCTCGACCGCCTGTTCCAGACGGATTACGAGGACGGCAGCCTGGACCTCATCACCCGCAGTCCGCAGCCGCTGTCGGTCCTGGTGCTGGGCAAGGTCGCCGCCCACTGGCTGACCACCGGCCTGCCGCTGCTGGCCGCGGCCCCCCTGCTGGCGGTGCTGCTGAACATGAACACCGGCGGATTCGGCGTTCTGGTGGTTGCCTTCGCGCTGGGGACGCCTACCTTGTCGCTCATCGGCGCCGTGGGCGCCGCGCTTGTGCTGGGCGCGAGGCGGGGCGGTGTTCTCCTTTCGCTCCTGGTTCTGCCGCTCTATATCCCGGTCCTGGTCTTCGGGGTGTCCGCCGTCGACGCCGCCATCATGGACCTGCCGTTCAAGGCGCAGTTGCTGATCCTGGGCGGCTTCCTTCTGGGCGCCGCCGCGCTCTGCCCCTGGGCCACGGCGGCGGCGCTGCGCCAGGCGGTGGAATAGGCCCGGCACGGGCGCGCGGACACGGTTCGGTGAATTGACGGGTGTGCGCCGAATTGACAATGGTTAAGGTGACATTCAGGCGTCATCTTCTAATGTACGGCTCACGCCGGGCCGAGAGACTGGACACGCGGCACCCCCTCACGCAGGCCGCAGGGCCGCGTGACGCATGACAGAGAGCACCATGCATCGCTTCGCCAATCCCAACCGATTTCTCAAGCTGGCCAACGCCATCCTGCCGTGGGCGGCCGGGCTGACGGTGATCCTCACGCTGGCCGGGCTGTACTTCTCGCTGGTCGCCTCGCCCGAGGACTATCAGCAGGGGTCCACCGTGCGCATCATGTATGTGCATGTGCCGGCGGCCTGGATGGCGCTGTTCGTCTACACCGCCATTGCGGTGGCGAGCGCCGTGGCGCTGATCTGGAAACACCCGGTTTCCGACCTGTTCGCCAAGGCCTCGGCCCCTGTCGGGGCGTCCTTCACCTTCATTGCGCTGGTCACCGGCGCGCTGTGGGGCAAGCCCATGTGGGGCACCTGGTGGGTGTGGGACGCGCGCCTGACAAGCATGCTGGTCCTGTTCTTCCTCTACCTCGGCCACATGGCGCTGATGAACGCCTTCGACGACCCGCAGCGCGGCTACAAGGCCGCGGCGGTGCTGGCGCTGGTGGGCGTGGTGAACGTGCCGATCATCAAGTTTTCCGTGGACTGGTGGAACACCCTCCACCAGCCGGCCAGCGTGGCGCGCATGGACGGCCCGGCCATCGATCCCGCCATGCTGACCCCGCTGTTCCTCATGGCGTTCGCCTTCAAGGCCTACTACATCACGGTGGCGCTTCTGCGCATGCGCGGCGAGATCGCCGAGGCCAAGGTGCGCGCCATATCCATGAGCCAGGTGCACGGCTGAAGGCGCCCCGCACCAAGGCTCGACGGGCTGACGAGACAGACAAGAAGCGAGTTGGAAACGTGCAAGAGTTCCTGGACATGGGCGGGTATGCCGGCTTCGTCTGGCCGTCCTACATCATCACCTTCGGCCTTCTCGCGCTCGTCTTCGCCCTGACCTGGCGCCTGCTGAAGACCAGTGAACGCCGCCTGGAGGCCCTGCAGGCCGCCCGCGGCCGCCGCCCGCGCGGCAAGCGCGGCGCGGCCCCGGCCGCCCAGGCACAAAGCCAGGGCCTGCCCCAGGCGCGCGAGACCGAGAAGGCGCCCGCCGGCGCCGCAGGAGAGAGCCGATGACCCGCAAGAAGCGCCGCATGTATCTGATCGGGGCCGGCATGGCGATGCTGTTCGCTGCCGCCGGCCTGGTGCTGACCGCCTTCCAGGACAACCTGGTGTTCTTCTACAGTCCGTCCGACCTTCAGGAGAAGACGGTCGAGGCCGACCAGCGGTTCCGCCTGGGCGGCATGGTCGAGGAAGGCACGGTGAAGAAGTCCGGCGAGATGGTGCGCTTCAACGTCACCGACTACGCCGCCTCCACCCCGGTGGTCTTCAGCGGCATCCTGCCCGACCTGTTCCGCGAGGGGCAGGGCGTGGTGGCCGAGGGCACCATCGGCGCCGACGGCGTCTTCGTCGCCCAGGAAGTGCTCGCCAAGCACGACGAGAACTACATGCCGCCGGAAGTCGCCGACGCCCTGGCCGAAAGCGACCCGGAATGGAAAAAGAAGCTGGGCAAGACCGCCGAGGGCGTCGAGCCGGCCCAGGCCACCAACTGACGCAATGCTTGCCGGCGCGACCGCCCCCTGAACCGGGCGGCGCGCGGCCTTAACGGACACGGGATGCGAAGCGATGATCGCTGAACTCGGCCATTACGCCCTGGTGCTGGCGTTCATGGTGTCGCTGGTGCAGTCCAGCGTGCCCCTGATCGGCGCCCAGCGCGGCGACGCGGTGATGATGGACCTGGCCCGGCCGGCGTCCATCGCCATGTTCCTGCTTGTGGGCACGTCCTTCGGCGCGCTGACCTATTCCTACGTCGTCAGCGACTTCTCGGTCATCAACGTGGCCCAGAACTCCCACACCGACAAGCCGATGCTCTACAAGATCAGTGGCGTGTGGGGGAACCACGAGGGCTCGCTGCTGCTGTGGATCACCATCCTGGTGACCTATTCGGTGGCGGTGGCCTTCTTCGGCCGCAATCTGCCGCCCGCCCTGCGCGCCCGCACGCTCGCGGTGCAGGGCATGATTACCGGCGGCTTTCTGCTGTTCATCCTGCTCACCTCCAATCCGTTCCTGCGCCTGGACCCGGCGCCGATCAACGGCAACGGCCTGAACCCGCTGCTGCAGGACCCCGGCCTCGCCTTCCACCCGCCCATGCTGTACCTGGGCTATGTCGGCTTCTCCATGGCGTTTTCCTTCGCCGTCGCCGCCCTGATCGAGGGCAAGGTCGACGCCGCCTGGGCGCGCTGGGTGCGCCCCTGGACGCTGCTGGCCTGGACGTTCCTGACGCTCGGCATCGCGCTGGGGTCGTGGTGGGCGTACTATGAACTCGGCTGGGGCGGCTGGTGGTACTGGGACCCGGTGGAGAACGCCTCGTTCATGCCCTGGCTGGCCGGCACGGCGCTGCTGCATTCCGCCGTCGTGGTGGAAAAGCGCGACGCGCTGAAAAGCTGGACCATCCTGCTCGCCATCCTGACCTTCGGCCTGTCGCTGCTGGGCACCTTCCTGGTGCGCTCGGGCATCATCACCAGCGTGCACGCCTTTGCCAGCGACCCGACGCGCGGCATGTTCATTCTGCTGCTCATGGGCGTGTCCCTGGGCGGGGCGCTGCTGCTGTACGCCCTGCGCGCGCCGGACCTGAAGGGCGGCGGCCTGTTCGCCCCCATCTCGCGGGAAGGCTCGCTGCTGCTCAACAACCTGCTGATGGCGACCGCCACGGCGACCGTGCTGCTGGGCACGCTGTATCCGGTGTTCGCCGATGCGCTGAATCTCGGCAAGGTCACCGTCGGCCCGCCGTTCTTCAACGCCGTCTTCGTGCCGCTGATGATCCCGCTGGTCATCGCCATGGGCTTCGGCCCCATGCTGAGCTGGAAGCGGGGCGACATCATGGGCGCGCTGGGCCGCCTCAAGGCCGCCGCCGGTGCCGCGCTGCTGGCCTTCGGCTTGGCCTGGGTGCTGGCCGGCGGCGCGCTGGACGACGTGCTGGCCGCCTTCGGCTTCGGCCTGGCCGTATGGCTGCTGGTGGCGACATGCGTGGAACTGGCCGAGCGCGTGAAGCTGTTCCGGGCGCCGCTGGCCGAATCGGGCCGCCGCTTCGCCCGCCTGCCGCGCGCCGCCTTCGGCATGACGCTGGCCCACGCGGGCATGGCGTTCATCGTCGCCGGCGTCACCGCCGCCTCGGCCTACAAGCAGGAAAGCGTGCAGGTCATGGTGCCGGGCCAGACCATCACGGTGGCCGGCTACGAGTTCACGTTCCAGGGCGCCGAGCGCGTGGAGGGCCCCAACTACTCTGCCGTCAAGGGGCACTTCGGCGTCACCAAGGACGGCGAACCCATCGCCCAGCTCGACCCCGAGAAGCGCGAGTACACCAGCCCGCCCATGCCCACGACAGAGGCCGCCATTCACACCAACGGCTGGGCCGACCTCTACGCCGTGGTGGGCGACCCCAACGAGGACGGGCCGGGCTTCGTCACCCGCATCTACTTCGAGCCGCTGGTGCCCTTCCTGTGGTACGGCTCGCTGCTGATGGCGCTTGGCGGCTTCGTCTCGCTGTCCGACCGCCGCCACCGCGTGGGCGCGCCGACGCGCCGCAAGGTGGCCGCCGCCGCCGCCGGGGCCAAGCCGGCCAGCGCCTGAACGACCGCTTAGGACCGACAGACCATGTCCGAGACCAACACGCAGACCGCCGACGCGCCCCAGCAGGGGCCCAAGGACTCCGGCTGGGGCAAGCGGCTGATCTTCATCGCGCCGACCCTGGTGTTCCTGGTGCTGATCGGGTTCTTCGTCAAGCAGCTGGGCGAAAACCCCGCCGAGCTGCCCAGTGTGCTCATCAACCGTCCGGTGCCCGAGTTCGCGCTGGAGCCCCTTCCCGGCCGCGGCATGCCTCTCACGTCGGCGGACCTGAAGGGCGAGGTCAGCCTGGTCAACATCTTCGGGTCGTGGTGCGTCGCCTGCCAGGTGGAGCACCCGTTCCTGATGCAGATCAAGGAAAGCGGCTTCGTGCCCATCCACGGCATCGACTGGCGCGAAAAGGACCCGCGCGACGGCATGCGCTGGCTGCAGAAGTACGGCGATCCCTACGACCGCGTCGGCCTGGACCCGGACAGCAAGATCGCGGTGGACTTCGGCGTCACCGGCGCGCCGGAAACCTTCGTCGTCGATAAGCAGGGGGTCATCCGCTACAAGCACATCGGCCCCGTCAACGCCGAGGTGTGGGAAAAGACGCTCAAGCCTTTGATCGAGAAGCTGCGCACGTCATGAGCATGAACCGCCTCCGCACCCTGGCCGCCGCCGCCGCCCTGTCCGTCGCCGTCGCGCTTCCGGCGGGGGCCGTGCAACCCGACGAAATGCTGGGCGATCCCGCGCTGGAACAGCGCGCCCGCGAGGTTTCGCAAGGTCTGCGCTGCGTCGTCTGCCAGAACGAGAACATCGACGAGTCCAACGCGGAACTGGCGCGCGACATGCGCCTGATCGTGCGCGACCGCATCGTCGCCGGCGACAGCAACGAAGAGATCATGCAGTTCATGGTCGACCGCTACGGCGACTACGTGCTGCTGGAGCCGCCCTTCAAGGCGTCGACCTACGCGCTGTGGTTCGGGCCGGCGATCTTCCTGCTGCTGGCGGCCGGCGCGGGCTATGCCTACTACCGCAACCGCACCGGCGGCGTGCCGGCGGAAACCGTGCGTCCCGCCAGCCTCAGCGCCGAGGAACGCGCCCGCCTGGATGCGCTGCTGCGCGACGACACCGACACCGACACCTCCTCCAAGAGCTAGAGCCGAGCCCCTATCGTGATCGCCTTCTGGATTGCCCTCGCGCTCATCACCGGCGCCGTCATCCTCCTGCTCGTCATGCCGCTGCTGCGCCGGACCCAGGGTCCGGTGGACCAGGCGACCTATGACCTTGCCGTCTACAAGGACCAGCTGAAGGAAGTGGACCGCGACCGCGAGCGCGGCCTGCTCAGCGACGAGGAAGCCGCCGCCGCCCGCCTGGAGATCGAACGCCGCATCCTTGCCGCCGCGCCGGTGGAAAAGGCGCCGGTCACCGCCAAGAACAAGAAGGCGAAGGACCGCAAGGCCGCGCAGGCCGCCGGGCCGCAGCCCCTGACCGGGTGGGCGCGGATGGCCGGCATCGCCTCAGTCATCATCGTGCCGGCGGGGGCGCTGGCCATGTACATCTCCCTGGGCACGCCCGGCATGCCCGACCAGCCGTACGCCGAGCGCTCGGCCCAGCGCATGGACATGGACCAGCAGGCCGCCGACGAGATGGTCCAGCTGACCGAGCAACTGGCCGAGCGCCTGGAGGCCGAGCCCGACAACCCGCAGGGTTGGGCCATGCTGGGCCGCTCCTACGCCGCGCTCGGCCGCTACGACGCCGCCCTGAGCGCCTACCGCCAGGCCGTGGAGCGCGGCCAGACCGATCCCGACACCTGGGCCGCGCTGGGCGAGGCGCATGTGGCCTCGCAGCAGGGCACGGTCACGCCGCAGGCCGCCGTCGCCTTCCGCAACGCGCTGTCCAGGAGCCGCCAGGACCCGCGCTCGCGCTATTACATGGGCCTGTTCCAGTTGCAGCAGGGCGAGCCGCGCACGGCCATCGCCATCTGGCGCGACCTGGAGGCCGAGAGCCCGGCCGACGCGCCGTGGATGCCCATGATCCAGGACGCCATCCGGCAGACGGCCATGCAGAACAGCATTCCGCCCGTCGGCGTCGGCACGGTCCATCCGCTCGACCTGCCCGGCCAGGGCACCGAGGCCGTCGCCCTTCCGGAAGGGCAGGGCGACGGCGACACCGCGCCTGGACCGCGCGCCGAGGCGCCGGACGCCGGTGCGGACGACGCTGATCCGGGTGCGGAAATGCGCGCCCAGGCCGACGCCGAGCGCGGCGAGCGCGGCGGCGGGTTCACGGGCGAGGAGCAGGAGATGATCCAGGGCATGGTCTCGGGCCTCGCCGAGCGGCTGGAGGAGAACCCCGAGGACGTGGACGGATGGCTGCGCCTCGGCCGCGCCTATCTGGTGCTCCAGCAGCCCCAGGACGCCGTCGACGCCTATCAGGCTGCCGTGAAGCAGGACCCCGACAACCTGGATGCCCTGCGCGGCCTTGCCAACGCGCAGGCCTCGACGGCCCAGGTGGAGGGCCTGACGCGCCCGGATGCCGCCTTCTACGACACGCTGCGCGCCATTCTGGCGGTGGAGCCCGCCGATGTGGCGGCGCTCAAGCTGCTGGGCGAGAACGCCGCCACCACCGGCGAGACCGATCAGGCCCGCGATTACTGGACCCGCCTGCGCGACGCGCTGCCCGAAGACTCCCCCGACCGGGCCGAGGTGGAGCGCCGCCTCGACCAGTTGGGCAGCTGACGGCCGCATGGACCTGCCCACCACGGCGACCGCCTTCGGCGTCTCGGCGGTTCTGTTCGGCCTCTCCGTCTGGCTCGACCGCCGCCCCTATGTTCCGGGCAAGCCGTGGCGCTTCCCGGCGCGGCTGGTCATGGCGCTGTCGCTGCTGGTGATGCTGGCGCTGGGTGCCCACCTCGTCAGCCTGGTGACGGGAAGGCCGTTCACCGGGCGCACGGGATTCTAGGCCGGCGCGCCGTTTCGCCGATCCGCCATTCGGCACCGTCGCAAGGGCGGCTGAAGGTGTGCATGGGTTCCAGCTTTCGCTGGGACCGCGGCCAAATATCCGATTTGCAACACGTCATACCTGCGAAAGCAGGAATCCACGTCCTCTGCCGGCCGCTCAGGCGCGTCCGCGCAAGCCTCCTCGGCCTGTTCGTCGCCGGTCACGCGGGGAGTGCGAGGGGCAGGCCGTGCCTTCCCCTCGCACTCCGAAGCGGCGCTGCGGGCCGTCACTCCGGCGTGTTGGCCGGCGGCAGCGGGCTGGGGGCGATGTCCACCTGCTTGGGGTCGGCGGGCGTTGCCGACATGCCGGTCTCGGGCGTGCGGCCGGCCGACGGATGGTTGCGTTTGCGCGCCGCCCGCTTCTGCTCCAGCGCCCGCAGCATGATCTCGCGCTGGCTCTCCCTGCGCTCCGCCCGGTGGAAGCGGCTGAGTTCGCGGTTCACGCGCTTCATGGCGCCGACGAACGCCTGTTCCTTCAGCGTGAAGCCGCGCTCGGAGGGCGGCTCCTTGCCCTTGCCGCGGGCCTGCCGGCGCTGCTGGCGGCCCTGGGTGCGGGCCTTGTCGCGCAGCGCCCGCAGGCGCTGCTGCCGGTCCTTGAGCGTCTTCTGGTCCAGGTCGCAGATGTGCGGATAATGGGTGGCGCGCACGACGTCGAACTCGTCGTTGCCAAGGACGCGCCGTTCCTCGCGCTGGGTAATGCTCATGGGGCTCCACCTCCGTTGTCGTTGCCCGCTCAACGCCCGGCGCCCCGGCCGGCGTTGAGGGCTCGAAAGGCGTGGTCCTCCTTCGAAAGAAACGGGGTGCGGGAACCCGCCGGTCCCCGCACCCCCATCATCACGTCGTCATGGAAGGCCGCTGCGGCGTCAGCCCATGTCGGTCAGGAACCGCCGCATCTGCAGCACCGGCAGGTCGGCGCGGTTCTGGTAGTTCTGGGCCTTGCGGTTGAAGTCCATGTAGCTGTCGTGCACCCGCGCCGTCAGTTCGTCGCGCGCGCGCAGGTCGGTCAGGATCTCCTTGGTGGCGCCGGCGAGCGCCTGGAGGATCTCGTCGTTGAAGGTCCGGACCTCGACCTCGGGGTATTCCTTCTTCATGCGGTCGAAGACGTCGATGTTGTGATAGGTGAAGTCGGCCAGGCTTTCGCCCGCCGACGCTTGCGCCGCGCGCTGGATGATCGCCTTCAGGTCGTCGTCCAGGGTCTCGTAGCGCTCCTTGTTGACCGTCACCTCAAGGGCCGGGCCGGGCTCGTGGAAGGCGGGCATGTAGTAGTACTTGGCCGCCTTCTGAAGCCCGAAGGAAATGTCGAGCCATGGGCTCACCCACTCGGCGGCGTCCACCGCGCCCGACATCAGCGACGGCATGATCTCGCCCGGCGGGGTGAGGGTCACCGCAGCACCCAGGCGCCGCATGGCTTCGCCGCCCAGGCCGGCAATGCGCATCTTCAGGCCCTTGATGTCGTCCAGCGTGTTGATTTCCTTCTTGAACCAGCCGCCGGCCTGGACGCCCGAGTTGCCGGCGTAGAAGGGCTTGACGCCGAACGGCGCGTAGACCTCGTCCCACAGCTCCTGGCCGCCGCCGAAGTACAGCCAGCCGGACAGTTCCCACGCCATCAGGCCGAAGGGGATGGTGGAGAAGAAGTTCAGCGTCGGCGTCTTGCCGACCCAATAGTAGGGCGTGGAGTGCGCCATCTGGGCGGTGTCGCTCTGCACCGCGTCCAGGGCCTCCAGCGGCGGCACCAGTTCGCCGGCCGAGAACAGGCGCACCGACAGGCGGCCGTCGCTCATGGCGGTGACGTAGTCGGCGAAGCGCTGGGCATTCACCCCCACGCCCGGCGCGTTGCGCGGCCAGGTGGTCACGAGCTTCCATTCCTGCTTGCCCTGGGCATAGGCCGGAGCGGCCAGGGTTCCGGCGCCGGTGGCGGCCACGCCGGCGACGGCGGCGCCGGTCAGGAAATCACGTCGTTTCATGGTGGATCATGCCTCTTGGCTGGGTCGTCTCTCAAGCAAGCTCCCGGCCCCGGCCGGGTGCAGAAGAGTAACAACCGCGATAGGCCGATGCCATTGGAAAAAATAAACTTTCGCGACGATCCCGTATGCGCGGCTCAGGATTGCCGGCGGGGCAGGATCAGCCAGACCCAGGCCGCCACCTGAAGAACCACCACCGCGCCGATGGCCGCGCCGTACGCCTCGGCCGGATAGCGGCCCTCCGCATCCGCCGGCCACAGGTCGATGACGGCGCCCATGCCCCACTGGAAGGCGAAGGCGGCGATGAACATGGTCAGGTTGACGCTGGTGTTGCTGCGGCCCGCCAGCGCCGGCGAGAACTGGCGCGACAGCACGGCATAGCAGAGGATGCCCACGGTGCCGAGGAACCCGAAGGCCATCCACAGCGGCAGCGGAGCCGCCGTCCAGCCGACGGCCACCAGCACCTCCGTTCCGATGAAGCCCGCCATGCACACCGCCACCACCGTCAGCGTGCTCACGCCGAAGCGGCCCAGGCGCTCGGCGATCAGGCCGATGCCGATCTGGCCGCAGACCATGGCGACCGCGATGAACAGAAGCACGGTCGCCGCCTCGCCCTTGGGAAGCCCGGCAACGTCGCGCAGCCACGGTCCCGCCCACAGGCCCTGGATCGCCATGAAGCCGCCCTGGTTCATGGCCACCGCCGGGGCCACCCGCCAGAAGGCGCGGCTCTTGAAGATCACCCCCAGCTTGCCCAGCGCCTGGGGCAGCGTTTCCTCAGGCACGTCGGCGGGTCGTTTCCGATCCGGAACGAACGCCCACAGGATGACGGCGGCGGCGATGGTCGCCAGCGCCAGAACGCCGAACACGGGCCGCCAGCCGATGGCCTCCACCGCCCATTCGGTGGGCGCGGTCGCCGCCAGCGCGCCGACGCCGCCCGAGGCGACGACGATGCCGTTGACGACCGGCAGCTTGTCCAGCGGGAACCACTGGGTCATGGCCTTCAGCGCCGCCATCAGGCAGGCCGCGACGCCCAGCCCGATCAGCGCACGGGCCGCCACCAGGGCGCCGACGCTGTCGGCCACCGCGAACAGCCCGGCGCCGATGGCGGCGAAGATCAGCAGCACCCCTTCCACCTTGCGCGGCCCCAGGCGGTCCAGCGCCAGGCCGATGGGCAACTGGGCCGCCGCGAAGGCCAGGAAGTAGGCGCTGGTCAGAAGTCCCAGGTCGCCGGCCGTCAGCCCCACGTCGGCGCGCAGGTAGGGCGCGATGACGGCATTGACCGAGCGAAACAGGTAGCTCAGGAAATACCCAAGCGCAAAAGGCAGGAACACCCGCGCGATCACCCCGCGCAGGGACAGTGTCTCGTGGCCGTTTGCGGCGGTGGTCAAGGGTTTCGCGTTCCGGTCCAGGTGAGGGTGCATCCGACTTAAGCACGGGGTTTCCCCCTTCGCATAGGGCCACTTCTCCCGTCGGAGAGGCGGCGCCTGCCCCATTTCGCCGGCCGCGCAGGAACCTTATGTTTAAGGGAAATACGGATATGACGACAGGGGATCATCGGTGAGCCTGACCCGGGAAAGCATCCGCGACGGGGTCCTGCAGGACATGCTGGAGCGCAGCGGCGTCTCCATCCACGTGACGACCGAGGAGGAACGCCACGCCTCCATCGCCGCCATGCTGGGCGGACGCGGCGCACCGGCCGACGACGTGTGGGTGTTCGGCTACGGGTCGCTCATGTGGAATCCGGCCTTCCACCACGCCGAGCGGCGCCTGGGCACGCTGCCCGGCTGGCATCGCCGCTTCTGCCTGTGGACGCCGCTCGGCCGGGGCTCGCCGGACAATCCGGGGCTGGTGCTGGGCCTGGACAACGGCGGCTCGTGCCGCGGCGTCGCCTTCCGCATCAGCGCCGCCCAGGCGTGGGAGGAACTGGACATCGTCTGGCGCCGCGAGATGGTCTCCGACGGCTACACCCCGCGCTGGACGACGGTGCGGACCGATGCCGGTCCGCTGCGCGCCATCGCCTTCACCATCAATCACCGCGCGCCGCGCTACGCCGGCAAGCTGGCCCTGGAGGAGGCGGCCCGCGTCATCGCCCACGCCGAAGGCGGCCTGGGCTCCTGCGCCGAATACCTGATGTCCACCGTCGAGCACCTGGACGAGATGGGCATCCCCGACCGCCGCCTGCACGCCCTGAGGGATCGCGTGACGGCGCTGCTGGACGCCCCGCCCCGCGCGGCCGGCGCCGCCTGACCCGCGTGATACGGAGGCCGCCATGGACCCTTGGCTGATCGGATGCCTGGCCGTCGTCGGCAGCCTTCTGGCGCTGGCCGTGGCGGGGCTGGTGCTCATCGACGTGGGCTTTCGCCCCGAGCGCGTCGCACCCGACACCCTGCCGTCGGACCTGGGCATGGCCTACGCCTCGGTGGAGCTGACGGCGGTCAACGGCAAGCGCCTCGCCGCCTGGTACATTCCTGCCCCCGACGGCGTGGCGCGTCCGGCCCCGGCCCTGGCGGTGCTGCACGGCTGGGGGTCGAACAGCGCCCAGCTTCTGCCCGTGGTGGCGCCCCTGCACCGGGCGGGCTATGCCCTGCTGATGGTCGACAGCCGCTGCCACGGCGGCAGCGATCGGGACACCTTCGCCAGCATGCCCCGATTCGCCGAGGACCTGGCGGCGGCGGTGGACTGGCTGCGGACCGAGCCGGAGATCGACCGCGACCGCATCGCCATCCTGGGCCACAGCCTGGGCGCGTGCGCCTCCCTCCTGCTGGCCTCGCGCCGTTCGGACCTGGCGGGCGTCGTCGCCATCTCCGCCTTCGCCGACCCGGAAACCATCATGCGCCGCTTCATGGAGCGCGTGCGCGTGCCCTACCGTCCCATCGGCTGGCTGGTGAACCGCTACGTGGAATGGCGCATCGGCTGGCGTTTCCGCGACATCGCCCCGCGCAACACCATCCGCCGCGCCCAGGCGCCGGTGCTGCTGCTGCACGGCGAAACAGACCGCGTGGTGCCCGTCTCCGACGCCTACGCCATCCACGCCAACCGCCGCACCGATGAAGACGTGAGCCTCATCGTCTACACCCGCTGCGACCACGACAGCGTCGAGCGCATCGAAGCCGCGGCGCCGCACATCCTGTCGTTCCTCGCCCGCGTCACCGGCGGCGGACCGCGCCCGCTTGCGCCGGCGCGCGAGGCGGAGCCGGCGGCGTGAGGGAGATAAGCGCCAAGCGCTTGGGCAGCCGCCCGAACCCGCCCGCAGGCGGAAGCCCCGGAGCCCCCGCTTTCTTTTTCTGAATGAAAACCGCAACGGCCTGCTCACGTCCCGCCGCGGCCGGCCGGGACCGCCCTCAGGCCCCCGTCCCCGTCGCCTTGGGCAGCAGCACGTAGTAGCGGCCGGTGCTCTTCATGCGGCCGGCGTGCTCCAGCGCAGCTTCGCCGGTGCCCCAGAAGAAGTCGCCGCGCACCTGGCCCCTGATGGCCGAGCCGGTGTCCTGGGCGACCATGAGGCGTTGCAGCAGCCGGCCGTCGGGGTCGACCGTGTCCAGCCACAGCGGCGTGCCGTAGGCGATGAAGCGCGGGTCCACGGCCATGGAGCGACGCGGGGTCAGCGGCACGCCCTGGGCGCCGATGGGGCCGGCGCCGGTGATCTCGCGGAAGAAGATATAGCGCGGGTTGGCCTGCATCACCGAATCCGCCTGGTCGGGGTTGGCCTTGAGCCAGGCGCGGATGTCCTGCATGGAGGCCTTGCCCGGTTCCACCAGCCCGCGGTCGAGCATCACCCGGCCGATGCCGACGAAGCCCCAGCCGTTGTTGCCGGCATAGCCGATGCGCGTGGTCGATCCGTCGGCCAGGGCGACGCGGCCCGAGCCCTGGATGTGCAGGACGTGCAGGTCCACCGGGCTTTCCGCCCACAGCAGCACGGGCGCCCGGCCTTCCAGGGCGCCGGTTTCGATCTCGGCGCGGGTCCAGTAGCGCACCAGTCGGCCATCCTCCACCCGGCCCACCAGGCGCGTCGACGGCAGGCTGTCATCGAAGGCCGCCGGATTGATGGTCACCAGGTCCTGGGGCACGCCGTACACCGGGGTCTGATAGGGGCCGCCCTGCTCCCGCGCCGCCTTCAATTCGGCTTCGTAATAACCGGTGAAGGTGCCCGGTGTGGCCGGGCCCTCATCGTCCGGCTTCCTGGCCGGATCGGCGACGGCGTAGGGCGCGAATTCGTCCATCAGCACCCGGCGCAGGGCCGCGTCGTCGCCCTTGGGCACGGCCAGCAGGGCGGCGCAGGCGGCGCGCCAGGCATCGGCGCCCGGCCACAGGCCCCTGGAGGGCTCGGCAAGGCCCGAGGGCGCGCTGTCGGGCCAGGCGTTGCGGGCGGCCATGCGCTCGCAACTCCGGTCCAGCGCCGGCAGCGCCTCGGCCACCGGGTCGGCGCCGAAGCCGGGCAGGGCCTCGAAGGACACCCGCGTCAGCACCGCCGTCGGCGGACCCTCGGCGGTGGGTTCGGGGGCGGGACGCTCCCCGCAGGCGGCGAGGGCGGCGGCAAGTCCGGCAACGGCCGCCGCCCGCCGGACGGCGGAAGACAGCCGGAAGGGCAGGGCGGCGGCGGGATGGCGCATTCTGGGAAATCCGCTCAGACGAACGGCCGCGGCCAGGGCCGCGGCCGATGGAGAAAAGAGGATGGGGCGAAGGCGGTCCGCCGCTCCGCCGGCCGGATCACTCCGGCGCGGTGGTGGCGACCAGCTTCCAGTTGGGATCGCCGCTGGTGACGTCGCGGGCGAACGTCCACACGTCGGTCACGTCCGTCGGGTGCTTCTCGTCGCCCTCGATGACGTTGCCGTCGGCGTCCAGCACCATGTTCAGCTGTTCCGACTGGAACAGCACGGTGACCATGGCGTCGTTGCCGCGCATGGCAGCCTCGCGGATCTCCAGCTTGGTGATGCCGAGGATTCGCGTCTCCATGGTCTCGCCGGCGGCGGCGCGCTGGTCGATGGCCCCGGCGAACCCCTGGTAGACCTCGTCGGCCAGCAGCGGCTGCAGGGTCTCCTTGTCGCCCTTGGCATAGGCCTCGACGATCATTTCGAAGGCGGCACGGGCACCGCGCAGGAAGCCGTTGGGCTCGAACGACGGGTCGCGGGCGTGGATGGCGCGGATGCCCTCCTCCTGCGGTGTCCCTTCGTAGGACCCCAGGTCCAGGTCCTCGGGCTGGGGCGCCTGCTGGCCGCGGCCGGGCAACTCTATGACGTTGCCGCGTTCCTCGGCGGGCGATTCGCGGCGGCTCATGCCCATGCGTTCTTCGGCGCGGCGACGGCGTGATTCCTCGTCGCCGGTGCGGCGACCGAGTACGCTGCGCAGGCGCAGAATGAGGAACCCCGCGACAAGCGCGAGGAAAATGATGTCGACGAACTGAATACCCTGGCTCATATGTCCGTTGCCGCTCCATCGTCGGGGCTGGACCCAAGTGCTTCCCTACGCTACATGGGACGGGCCGGGATAACAAAGCAAAGTCGTCCGCGACAGTCCGATGTTTGCGGCGGGGCAAGCGGTCCCTCCGTACATAAGCCGCGAAGGGACGCAGGGCAAGCATGCCACTCATTCTTCTGGTGCTTTTCATCGCCGTTCCCGTCATCGAGATCGGCGTCTTCATCCAGGTCGGCGGGCTGATCGGCCTGTGGCCGACTCTGGGCATCGTCATCCTGACCGCCGTGGCGGGCACGGCCCTGCTGAAGCAGCAGGGCCTGGCCGTCATGCGCCGCGCCCAGGACAGCCTGAACCGGGGCGAGATGCCCCTGCGCGAGGTGTTCGACGGCGCCTGCCTGCTGTTCGCCGGCGCGCTGCTGCTCACGCCGGGGTTCGTCACCGACGCCTTCGGCCTGCTGCTGTTCCTGCCGCCGTTCCGCGACGCGCTGCGCCGGACCATCGTCCCGGCGCTGGTCAAGCGCGGCAAGATGCACTACAGCGCCACCTACACCGACGCCGCCGGGCATCACCACCACCGCCAGTCGGGCGGCGGGGCCTTCGGTGCCGACGGGCCGGGCACGCCGGGCAGCGGGGCGGAGATCGACGGCGACTACCGCGACGTCACCCCCGACCGGCCCGAGGGCGCGGTCGGCCACCGCGACGACGGCGACGACGCACCGCCCGAGGACATGCCGCCGCGCCCCGGTCCGCCCCGCTCCTGACGGTGCCGGCCTACCCCGTTGCCTGTGCTGGCAGGGCGTGCTAGGCCTTCGGCAACATATCGACCTCAGGGAGACCGAGTTTCATGGCAGAGGAAAATGGCGCCGCCGGCGCGGCCGGCGACCAGCAGCAGCAGGACCAGCGTCCGGGCCTGTCCATCGCCGGGCAGTACATCAAGGACCTGTCCTTCGAGGTGCCGGGCGCGCCGCAGATCTTCAGCGAGATGAAGAAGGCGCCGGAAATTCCCATCAGCGTCGACGTGCAGGCCCGCCACCTGGGCGGCAACCACTTCGAGGTGACCACCCATTTCGACATCAAGGCCACCGTCGAGGGCAAGCCGGGCTTCGTGATGGAGCTGGTCTACGGTGCCGTCGTGCAGTGCACGGCGCCGAAGGAACACGTCCAGCCCATGCTGCTGATCGAGGCCCCGCGCCTGATGTTCCCGTTCGCCCGCAACCTGATCTCCGAGGTGACGCGCGACGGCGGCTTCCCGCCGCTGATGCTGCAGCCCATCGACTTCGTGCAGCTCTACCGCGAGCGCGTGGCCGCCGCCCAGAAGGCCCAGCAGGAAGGCGAGGGCGATCAGGGCGAGGACGGCGAACAGACCGCCTGACGCCTGCGTCACACGCCAGATGCGAAAGGCCCGGCCCCCGATGCGGCGGCCGGGCTTTTTGTTGTGAATTCGCAACGACCGGCGCGGTGGCCGGTACGGTCCGTCGCCTCACGGCTTGCACGGCCTCCTGGTGCCCTTGGTGTCCGGGTGGTCCCGCGAAACATGCGCCGACCGCTGATGCACGCGCGCGACGCGCTCTCTCCGCACAAAAAGGAAAGAGCGGACGCCGCGCCGGCATCCGCTCTCCTCTCTCGCCTCGGTCTTGCGCCGGTCGGGATCAGGTGCCGGTGGCGGCCGGGGGCGTGCTTTCCTTGTCGTCGGGCTTGGCCTTGGGCTCGGTCGTCTTGAGCGGCGACACCGGCGACGAGGACGAGGACGACGACGCGCCGCCACCCGCCGTCGCGGGCTTGCGGTCGCCGTCATCCAGCAGGTCGAGGGTGCCGGCCAGGCGGCCGCCGTTCTCCACCTCCAGCGCGCCGTAGCGGACCGTGCCCGAAATGCGGCCCGTGCTGCGCACCAGCAGGCGGTCGCGCACCGTCAGGTTGCCGTCGAAGGACCCGGCGACCTCGGCGGTGTCCACCGTGACCTTGCCGCTGAACACGCCGCCCTTGGCGATGGCGATGTGGTGGCTGTCCATCTCGGCCTCGATGGTGCCTTCCACCACCAGCGTGTCGCAGGCCGCGATTTCGCCCTTCAGCTTTATATTGGGCCCGACGATGAGGGTGTTCTCCGTCGAGCGCCGGTCCTCCGCCGGCGGCGCGGCGGGGGTGGACGCCGGTGCCGGGGCCTGTTCGCCGGTGGACTGCCCGGCCGGAGAGGATGACGACGGCTCAGGGCCGCCCTCGGGCTGCAGCCACGACGGGCGCGCCGATCCCTCGACCGGCTTGCCGCCGACGGTGGGGCCGCCGGGCCGCGGCGGATAGGGGTTGCTGCCCGGCCCCGCCGGCTGGGCCGGGGACGCGGACGACGACCGCGGCTCCTCGGCGCCGGACTGGGAGCCGGTGTTGGAGTGGTGATCCCTGCGAATCAACGACCGCATTTGCCAAAGCCTCCTGCCATGGATTGAAAGCCGCACCAGACTACCTTTCCCAGGCCGGCGATTCTGTGACAAGGATGGGGCAATACGCCGCCGAAAGTTCGGCGCGACTCGGCAGAATCCTTCGCTTCTTCGACGAACACCGAAGCGCCGGGCGGCGCCGTTGCGCAAGCCCGTCCGAGCCGCCATACTGGACCCCCACGCAAGGACAAGGGCAGGCATGGACGACGAGGACATCCGCGGCACCCGCGCCGGCCGCCGGCCGGCGGCGCCGGCGCTGGAAGCGCTGCTGGACAGCGGCTACGTCACGGCGTCCCAGTTCCTGCGCCACATGGACAGCGTGCTGGCCGACGAGGCGCGCCCCCTCTACCGCCGCTATGTGGGCGAGATCGACCCGCGCGAGCTGGTGGACATCGCCCGCCAGATCAGCCACTACCGCGCCAAGCACATCGGCGTGGCGCTCGCCATGGCGCAGAGCCGCAATCCGCCCAGCCGCCAGGAACTGGACGAGCTGAAGGACCTGCGCGACCGGGCGGAGGAACTGGAACGGGCGCTGGAGGCCATCAAGCAGGCGGTCGGCGCCGATCTCCTCAGCCTCAAGGGCCTCGCCCGCGACCGGTGATCATCTCGGCCAGCTACCGCACCGACATCCCGGCCTTCTACGGCGACTGGTTCCGCCGGCGCCTGGAGGCCGGGTTCGTGCGCGTGCCCAACCCCTACAACGCCGCCCAGGTCTCCACCCTTCCGCTGACGCCGGATGCGGTGGACGGCTTCGTGTTCTGGACGCGCAACGTCATCCCCTTCCTGCCGGTGCTCGACGAGGTGGCGGCGCGCGGCTTTCCCTTCCTGGTCCACCACACCATCCTGGGCTATCCCCGCGCCATCGACAGGGCCGTGGTCGCGCCGGAACGCGCGGTGGACGCCCTGCATGCGGTGCGGGCGCGATTCGGGCCGCGGGTGGCGGTGTGGCGGTATGACCCCGTGCTGTTCACCAGCCTCACCCCGCCAGCGTGGCACGCCGAAACCTTCGCACGGCTGGCGGAGGCCCTGGCGGGCGCGACGGATGAATGCGTCGTCAGCATCGCCCAGGTCTATCGCAAGACCGCCCGCAACATGGACCGCGCCGCCGCCGCCCACGGCTTTGGCTGGCACGATCCCGACGACGCGGAAAAGCGCGCGGTGCTGGAGGGTCTGGCCGCCCCGGCGCGGAGCCACGGCCTGGCGCTGGCGCTGTGCGGCCAGCCGCACCTGCGGGACCTGGCGCTGTCGGCCGCCGGAGTGGGGGAGGCCGCCTGCGTCGACGCTGCGCGCCTGTCCGACGTGGCGGGACGGCCGCTCAAGGCGCTTGGCCGGCCGCACCGCAAGACCTGCGCCTGCGCCGCCAGCCGCGACATCGGCGGCTATGACACCTGCCCCCACGGCTGCGCCTACTGCTACGCCGTGCGCAGCCCCGACATCGCGCGGGCGCGCCACAAGGCGCACGATCCGGCCGCCGACCGGCTGTGACCGGCGACGCCGCCTCACCTTTGGTGTCCGAAAGTTATAAAGTATACCATTCGGACTATTAACCAAAACCGCCGCAAACCTTTGCTGGTGCCACGTCTTTTCGCGCTGTTCCGCCGCAAAACCTTGCAAAACCCTAATTCCAGCGGGGAAATGCTGCGCCGCGAAAAGGTATATGTACCTTAGAAGGAATTCATGTAGGCAGCCGAGGCGTGTATCACCCCTGACTATTCGCGTTTATCCGGCGCTTTTTTGGTCCTCAATGGCCATGCGCCGGCCACTCCAGGAAAGGCCCGGTGCCCACAGTCCCGTCAAGAGGACGCCAAACCGGGGAGAAAAGTCATGGAACCGCAGACCCTGTCCGCCTTGCGCATCACCGACGACACCCATGCCGACCTCGCGCTCGCCCGCCCGGTGCTGGCGGCCCATGTCGACGAGGTGATCGACGCCTTCTACGCCTTCATCCTCGCCACGCCCGGCATGGCGGAGCCCTTCCGCGACCACAGGACGCTGGACCACGTGAAGGCGGCGCAGCGCCGCCACTGGATGGACTTCCTGTTCGCCGGCCGGTGGAATGCCGAGTACGAGAACAACTGCCGGCGCATCGGCGGCGCCCACGCCAAGCACGGCATCCCCCCGCGCCTCTACCTCGCCGGCTACAGCTTTTTCCTCGACGCGCTGACGGAACACGTCATCACCTTCTACAAGCGCAAGCCCAAGCTTGCCGTGCGCGCCATGAAAGCCGCGCACGCCGCACTGTTCCTCGACCTGACCATGAGCCTGGAAGTCTATTTCGAAATCGAAAGGACCCGCACCAACCGGGCCGTGGAAGGCCACAGCAACGACTTCCAGGGCACCGTGGGCGGCATTGTCGGCGGCTTGTCCGCCGCCGCCACCCAACTGGGAGCCTCGGCAAGAACCATGACCGGCGCAACGCAGACCGTCCGCGGCGAAGCCGCCAACGCCCGCAGCGCCGCCGAAAAGGCCAGCGAGAACGTGGAGGCGGTCTCGGCCGCCGCCGAGGAACTTTCGGCCTCCATCCGCGAGATCGAGCGCCAGGTCCAGGACATCTCCGGCCGCAGCCAGGCCGCCGACCGGAAGCTGGGCGACGCCCGCGCCGTTGTCGACCGCCTTCAGACGGCCGCCAACGACATCGGCCAGATCATCAGCCTGATCGAGTCCATCGCCAGCCAGACCAACCTGCTGGCGCTGAACGCCACCATCGAGGCCGCCCGCGCCGGCGACGCCGGCAAGGGATTCGCCGTCGTCGCCAACGAGGTCAAGGTGCTCGCAAACCAGACCAGCCAGGCAACCGGCGAGATCAGCGGGCTGATCGGCAGCGTGCGCTCGGCCGTGACCGAATCCGCCGATGCCATGCAGGAGGTCGGCGGCATCATCACCGACCTGACGGAAATCTCCACCGCCATCGCCGGCGCCGTGGTGGAACAGTGCGCCGCCACCGACGAGATCGTCCGCAACGCCCTGCAGGCCACCCAGCACGCCCGCGAGGTCCACACGGTGGTGGACCGCGTCGACACCGCCGCCGCCGGCGCCGAGACGGCCGTGGGCGAGGTGGACGCCGCCGCCCACACGCTGTCCGACCACGCCGGCACCATGTCCGACAGCGTCGGCACCTTCATCGGCAAGCTGAAGGACGTGGCGTAGGCGAGGCGAGGCGGGGCGGGGCGAGAGCCGGTCAGGCCTTCACAGCCCCCGCGCCGCGGCTCTTGGGCGCCTCGGGATCGAGCGGCCATCGCGGGCGGGGCCGTGTGTCCAGCGGGTCGGTGCGGCCCAGGCGCAGGTGCTCCAGTCCCGCCCAGGCGATCATCGCCGCGTTGTCGGTGCACAGGCGCAGCGGCGGCGCGATGAAAGGCAGGCCGGCCTCGGCCGACAACGCCGTCAGGCGGGCCCGCAGGGCGCTGTTGGCGGCCACGCCGCCGGCCACCACGAAGGCCGATCCCCGGAAGTCGCGCAGCGCGCGCTTCACCCGGTCGGCGATGGAGTCCACCACGGCCGCCTGGAATCCCGCCGCCAGGTCCGCCTTGTCGTGGTCGGAAAGCGGCCCAGGCGGCAGCTTTTCCACCATCTGCCGCACCGAGGTCTTGAGCCCGGAGAACGAAAAGTCGCAGCCCGGCCGCCCTTTCATGGGGCGCGGGAAGGGGAAGCGCGCCGCATCGCCGGCCTTCGCCGCCGCCTGCACCGCCGGGCCGCCGGGATAGCCGAGCCCCAGCATCTTCGCCACCTTGTCGAAGGCCTCCCCGGCCGCGTCGTCGATGGTGGTGCCGAGACGGCGGTATTGCCCGACACCCTCCACCGCCAGAATCTGGCAGTGCCCGCCCGAGACCAGCAGCAGCAGGTAGGGGAAGGCGACGTCGTCGGTCAGCCTTGCGGTCAGGGCGTGGCCCTCCAGGTGGTTGACCGCCAGGAAGGGCTTGCGGTGGACGGCGGCGATGGCCTTGGCCGTCATCACGCCGACGATCACCCCGCCGATCAGCCCCGGCCCCGTGGTGGCCGCCACGCCGTCGATGGCGTCGAAGGGCAGGGCGGCCCGTTTCATCACCTCGGCCGTCAGGCGGTCGATGTGGTCCAGGTGGCCGCGCGCGGCGATTTCCGGCACGACGCCGCCGTAGGGGCGGTGCTCCTCGAATTGGGAAAGCACCACTTCGGCCAGGATGTTGCGGTCGCCGTCGACAAGGGCGGCGGCCGTCTCATCGCAGCTTGTTTCGAGTCCGAGTACGATCATGACCGCCTATTTATCCCTTTTCACCATCGGGGTCAGCCCTTACAAATCCTGGTCATGACCACGCATCGCACGATTCGCATCGGCACCCGCGGCTCTCCGCTCGCCATGGCGCAGGCCCACGAGGTGCGCGACCGCCTCATCGCCGCCCACCCCGAACTGGCCGACCCCGGCCGGCTGGAGATCATCGACGTCAAGACGACGGGCGACAAGATCCTCGACCGCCCGCTGTCCGAGATCGGCGGCAAGGCCTTGTTCACCAAGGAACTGGACGACGCCATGCTGCGCGGCGACATCGAGATCGCCGTCCACAGCATGAAGGACGTCGAGACCAACATCCTCGACGGCATCGTCCTGCCGGCCCTGCTGCCGCGCGAGGACGTGCGCGACGCCTTCATGTGCCTGACCGCCAAGTCCATCGCCGAGCTGAAGCAGGGCGCCGTCGTCGGCACCGCGTCCCTGCGCCGCGGGGCGCAGATCAAGGCGCGGCGGCCGGACATCCAGGTGGTGAACTTCCGCGGCAACGTCCAGAGCCGCCTGCGCAAGCTGCACGAGGGCCAGGTCGACGCCACCATGCTCGCCATGGCCGGCCTCAACCGCCTGGGCATGGCCGAAAAGGCGACGGCGGCGCTGGAGCCGACGGAGATGCTGCCCGCCGTGGGGCAGGGCGCCATCGGCATCACCTGCCGGGAAGGGGACGCCGAGTCCATCGCCCTGGTGGAGGCGCTGAATCACCAGGAGACGTACATCTGCGTGACGGCCGAGCGCGCCTTCCTGCGCAGGCTGGACGGCTCGTGCCGCACGCCCATCGGCGGATGGTGCCGCTTCACCGGTCCCGATACCATTCGCTTCGACGGCCTGGTGGTGCGCCCCGACGGCACGGGGCTGCTGGAAACCTTCCGCGAGGGACCCGTTTCGGAGGCGCATGCGTTGGCCGATGACGCGGGGAAGGAGCTGAAGGCCCAGTGCGGCCCCGAATACTTCATCATGTCCACGGAATGAGGTGGAAAAGCCGCTGATGCGTGTCCTGATCACCCGCCCCCTCGCCGACGCCCGGACGACCGCCGACCTGATGCGCGACCGGGGAGTCGAGCCGGTGATCGAGCCGCTGTTCAGCATTTCCATCATTCCCGCCGCCAATGCCGACACCACCGACGCGCAGGGCTTCCTCATCACCTCGGCCAACGGCGCCCGCTCGCTGGCCGAGACGCTGGAGCGCGACCACCCGGAAGCCTTCGGCCTGCCGGCCTATTGCGTCGGCGAGGCCTCCGCCGCCACGGCGCGGGAGCGCGGCTTTTCCCAGGTGCGCAGCGCCGACGGCGACGTGACCGCGCTGGCCGCCCTGGTGCGCGCCAAGGCGCGGCCGGAAGACGGCGTGCTGGTCCATGCCGCCGGCACGCATGTGGCCGGCGATCTGTCGGGCCTGCTGGAGGAGGAGGGCTTCTCGGTCCGCCGCCAGCGCCTGTACGAAACCCGCCAAGCCGTTGCGCTGTCGCGCGAAACTGCAGACCTTCTTGCCACCAAGAGTGTCCACGCCGCGTTGTTCTATTCACCGCGTACCGCGAAAATCTTCGTGGACCTTGCACGCAAGGCGAAAGTGGCGGACGCTTGCGCGGACATCGTGGCGTACTGCCTGTCGCAGGCCGTGGCAGACGATCTGCGCCAAATCCCCTTCGCCCGCGTCCGGACGGCCGCCGAACCCAACCAGGATTCGCTCCTGGCGCTGTTCGACGCCGACCGGGCCGCCGGCGTGTTCGCTGATGCCGAGGGAGACATCGTCATGACCGACCGTCCGGAAAAGGACGCCAAGGAGACCGAGGACAAGGACACGGGCAAGCCCGCCGGAAAGGGCGGGGCCTCCGACACCGGCAAGGGCAAGGCGGACGCCGCCTCGCCCGCCAGCGGCAACGCGCCGGGCGGCTCCGGAAAAGGCAAGGGCGGCTCCGGCACGGCCAAGGGCGGCGGCAGGGACGCCGACACGGACAACGGCAAGGCCCAGGAGAAGGGCAGGCCCGGTTCCGACAAGGACGCCACCGCCGCGGGCGGCGTCGGCAGCGTGCCGCCGGCCACGGCCAGCACGAAGTCCTCGACCGCGACGGCAGGCGGCGGCTCCACCAGCACCTCGGCGGCGACGTCCTCACCCTCGACCTCGGGGCCGGGCGGCCCGGGCCGCACCAATGGCGGCCCCAACGGGTCGGGCCAGGGCGGCGGCCAGCCGGCGAAGAAGCAGGGGCACCCCGTGCGCAACACGGCCATCGGCGTCGGCGTGGTGATCGTCGCGCTGGCCGTTGCCTACGGTTCCATGCCCTACTGGCGCGACAACATTCCCGCCGCCTACCACGGCTTCCTGCCGCCGTACCCGCAGGCCGACCAGCGCCTGACCGAGGTGCAGGCGGAGAACGAGGCCCTGCGCGGCCAGGTCACCGACCTGCAGGCCCGCCTGTCGGACCTTTCCAGCCAGATCGGCAACATGCAGAACCGCCTGTCCGAGGTCGCCGACCGCCCTGCGGCCGCCGCGGAACTGCCGCCCGACGTGACGCGGCGCCTGGCTGACATGGAAAGCCAGCTTCAGGTGCTGTCCAACCTGGACCCGCAGGCGCTGGAGCAGGTGGCCGCCGCCGGCGAGGCCGCCGGGCAGGAGGTCCAGGCCCTGCGCCAGGAGCTTGGGGAGATCCGCCGCGGCACCGCCGATGCCTCCACGGTGCTCGCCATGCAGGAACGGCTCGACCGGGTGCAGGGCATGGCGCAGCAGATGGCCTCGCGCCAGGACACGGCGCTGGCCTTCGTGCTGACCACCGCGCAACTGCGCCAGGCCATCGACCAGGGCAATCCCTATGAGGCCGAGCTGCGCACCGTGCGCGCCATCGCCGACGAGATGCCCAAGGTCTCGCTGCCCGACGACGGCGTGCTGACCGCCCATGCCGAGGACGGCATCCCGACGCGCGAGATGCTGGCCGAGCGGTTCGACCGCCTGAGCGCCGACATCATCCGTGCCGCCGCCGCCCCCGACGACGCGCCGGCCTGGGTGCAGAAGACCGTCCAGCGGGTCATGGGTCTGGTCACCGTGCGCCGCACCGACGGCGAGGCCGTGGGCGACAGCGCGCCCGCCGTGGTCGCCCGCGCCGACAGCGCGCTCAACGCCGGCAACCTTCAGGCCGCCCTGAACGAGCTGTCCAAGCTGGAAGGCGAGGCCGCCGCCGCCGCGCAAGGCTGGATCGACGCCGCCCAGGCCCGTCTGGGCGCCGAAGACGTCGTCTCCGACCTGACGGCAGAGGCGCTGGCGCGCTTCGCCGCCACCGAGCGCGGCACCGACCCGTCCGACACCGGCGCAGGCACCGATGCCGGCGGCGGCGCGGCGGGGCAGGGCGCGGCCACCGGCACCAGCGGCGCAACCGGCACGGGGGGCTGATCCGATGCTACGGGTTCTCGGCTATATCGTTCTCGTCGCCCTGATCGTCGCCGGCGCCGTCTGGCTGGCGGAACGCCCGGGCGACGTGACCCTGGTCTGGCAGGGCTGGCGGGTGGACACCTCGGTGCCCATCCTGCTGCTGGCCGTCCTTGTGGTGGTGGCGATCATCTGGGCCATCCTGCGCATCCTGCGCGGCATCGGCGCCATTCCCGGCGTGGTGCGCGAAAGCGTGCGCGAAAAGCGCCGCAAGCGCGGCCTGTCGGCGCTGGGCAGCGGCTATGCCGCCGTCGCCGCCGGCGACGCCCGCCGGGCGCGCTCCTACGCCGGCGATGCGGAAAAGCTGCTCGACGCGCCGCAGGCGACGCGCCTCCTGGCCGCCCAGGCGGCCCTGCTGTCCGGCGACGGCGACGATGCCCGCAAGCGCTTCGAGGCGCTGCTCGACGACTCCGACACCGAACTGCCCGCCCTGCGCGGCCTGATGGACCAGGCGCTGGCGTCGGGCGACCGCGTGCGGGCGCGCGACTACGCCGAGCGCGCCTTCGCCAAGGGCCGCCCCGCCTGGGCCGGCGAAACCCTGTTCAACCTGCAGGCCGGCAACGGCGAGTACGAGGCCGCCCAGGGCACGCTGGACGCCGGCGCCAAGGCGGGCATCTTCACCGGCGAGCGCCTGAACACCCTGCGCGCCACCCTCCTCATCGCCCGCGCCGAAGGGGCCCTGGCCAACGGCGCCCTGTGGGAAGGCGTAAAGCTCGCCAAGCAGGCCCACGAGAGGGACCCCGGCTTCGTGCCCGCCGCCATGCTGCTGGCCCGCGCCTACAAGCAGGACAACAAGGAGCGCAAGGCCGCCCACGTCATCGAGACCACCTGGAAGCGCAGCCCGCACCCCGACCTGGGCGCGGCCTATCTGGCGCTGTTCGAGGAGGAGGGGGCGCTCAAGCGGTCCAAGCGGGCCGACGCGCTGGCGCAGGTCAACCCCGAGGCGCGGGAAAGCCGCCTGCTGTCGGCCGAGGCCGCCCTGGACGCCGAACTGTGGGGCCAGGCCCGCGCCAAGCTCAAGCCGCTGGCGGAAGAGCCCGTCGGACCCCGCTTCGCCCGCCTGATGGCGCGCGTGGAAGAGGGCGAGATGAACGACACGAAGGCCGCCCTGGACTGGCTGAAGCGCGCCGCCGACAACGCCGCCAGCGGCGACCGCTCCGCCGTGCCGCCGCACTGGCAGTGCGAGAGATGCAGCCATGTGCCGCCGCAGTGGGCGCCCACCTGCCCGGCCTGCGGCACCTTCGCCTCGGTCACCTGGCAGGGACCGGCGCGGGCGCTGGTGCCGGTCAGCCAGCCGGCCTCGGCCGCCTCGGCCGCCTGAGCGCCGGTCACCGCGACGTCACACCGCACTACCGTGTGACAAGATGAAAAAACCGCCGCGCCGGAGCCCCGGTGCGGCGTTTTCCCTGTCAGACTGGTCGACGGTGGCAGGCCGTCAGAGCGAGCCGCCCAGCACGCCCTTGGTGGACGGCACGGCGTCCACGGCCCGTGGGTCGATTTCCACCGCCTGGCGCAGGGCGCGGGCCAGGGCCTTGTAGCAAGTTTCAATGATATGGTGGTTGTTCTCGCCATAACGGTTTGCAACATGCAACGTGATGCCCCCCGTCTGGGCCAGCGCGGCGTACCATTCCTTGAACAGTTCCGTGTCGAAGTCGCCCAGTTTGTCGCGCGTGAAGGCCACCTTCCACACAAGGTAGGGGCGGTTCGACAGGTCAAGCGAGACCTCGGTGGAGGTCTCGTCCATGACGATCACCTGGCTCCCGTAACGGCGGATTCCCTTGCGATCACCGAGCGCCTTGGTCAACGCCATGCCGATGGCCAGCCCCGTGTCCTCCACCGTGTGATGGAAGTCGATGTGGATGTCGCCCTTGGCGCGCACGGTGAGGTCGATGAGACTGTGGCGCGAGAATTGCTCAAGCATGTGGTCGAGGAAGCCGATTCCGGTGGACACGTCGTACTGCCCGGTCCCGTCCAGGTTCAGGCTGACACTGATTTCGGTTTCCTTGGTGACACGATCGACGGACGCTTTACGCATGTCGCGAGGGTATCCTTCATGACTTTGAATGCATTAGACGGCGGTTCAGACTTGAAAACTGCACGTCTTGAGCGTTGGTGCGGTTGTGAAACAACTGGAGCCGCAAACCGGGGCGCGATATCTTGACAGCGCTCCGGTTAGCATAGATCGGACCTCATGATTTACAACGGTGTATCGCTGTGACGCAGAACCAAAAGCCTTTTGAAAAACGCCGGCAGCCCATTACGGCCAAGGAATATGGGCCCGACCCGGTCGATGTGCACGTAGGCAGCCGCCTGCGGCTTCGCCGGACCCTTCTGGGCCTCAGCCAGGAACAGCTCGCCGCTGCCGTCGGCGTGACGTTCCAGCAGATCCAGAAGTACGAACGCGGCTCCAACCGTGTCTCGGCCTCGCGCCTGTACGACATCGCGCGCGTCATGGGCGTGCCGATCCAGTACTTCTTCGAGGACATCGACGACCAGGTCACCGGCAAGCGCCCCACCCAGAACCTGCCTGCCATGGCCGGCCTGGCGGAAATGCCGCAGGCGCCGTTCGAGCAGGACCCCATGAAGAAGAACGAGACGCTGGAACTGGTCCACGCCTACTGGCGCCTGCCCAGCGACGAGCAGCGCGAAGCCATTCTGAAGATGCTGAAGGCCGTCGGCCGCCGCGACTGATCGGTTTCCGCCGCACCCGGCGTCAAGGCCACGGCGGGTGACGGGCAGATCGGCCGGGATCGGGGATGATCATCATCCTCTGGGCATGGGGTCCCGCGCCGGACGCCTCGCGGACAGGTGCAGCCGGTCAGCGGTGCGCCGTCTTGGAACCAGTCGCGGAGTCAGGCGTCACGGACTCGCGCGCTTGCAGAAGATGCGTCACGCATTCGGTCTGTCCGGCCTCTCGCGCCGCCTTGACGACCATCGTGATCATCTCGCGCAGGTTTGCCGGGCTGATGCCGCCGCTGCTGGATGCTCTCGCCACCGTTGCTCCCCACCAGGATCAGCGGAGCCGCGCGGGCGCCGCGTGATACACGGAATACGTATCTCTTAACCCATAGGAATACCTTTGCTTTCGGGGCGTGGCAACCGAAAAGCGCGTGGCCGTGATTTGAATGTTATGATTGCAGTGACGCCTCGGCAGGGTTGACCGCGGGCCCGCATCTTCCCATCTTCCGGCTCATTCCTAGCCACGGCCCCCGTCCGGGCGGCCGTTCGGACCCACCAACCGCAGCGGGTTCCATGAGCCAAGATTCTTCCGACATCATCTGGCACGGCACCACCATTTTGTCCGTGCGCAAGAACGGCCGCGTCGTCATTGCCGGCGACGGGCAGGTTTCCTTCGGCAACACGGTCATGAAGGCCAACGCGCGCAAGGTCCGGCGTTTGGGCGACGGCAGTGTCATCGCGGGATTCGCCGGCGCCACGGCCGACGCCTTCACCCTGTTCGAACGCCTGGAAGCCAAGCTGGAGCAGCATCCCGGCCAGCTTACGCGCGCCTGCGTGGAGCTTGCCAAGGACTGGCGCACCGACCGCTATCTGCGCCGGCTGGAGGCCATGATGGCCGTCGCCGACGCCGATGTCTCGCTGGTGCTGACGGGCAACGGCGACGTGCTGGAGCCCGAGGACGGGCTGATCGGCATCGGCTCGGGCGGCGCGTTTGCCCTGTCGGCCGCCCGCGCGCTGGTCGACGTGGACGGGATGGAGGCCGAGGACATCGCCCGCAAGGCCATGAAGATCGCCGGCGACATCTGCATCTACACCAACGACAACCTGACGGTGGAAGCGCTATGACCAGTTTCTCCCCCCGCGAAATTGTTTCGGAGCTGGACCGTTTCATCGTCGGCCAGGGCGAGGCCAAGCGCGCCGTCGCCATCGCGCTGCGCAACCGCTGGCGCCGTCAGCAGTTGCCCGAGGGCCTGCGCGAGGAAGTGCTGCCCAAGAACATCCTGATGATCGGGCCGACCGGCGTCGGCAAGACGGAAATCGCGCGACGGCTCGCCAAGCTGGCGCAGGCGCCCTTCCTGAAGGTGGAGGCGACCAAGTTCACCGAGGTGGGCTATGTGGGCCGCGACGTGGAAAGCATCGTCCGCGACCTGGTGGAAATCGCCATCAACGACACCCGCGACCGCATGCGCAAGTCCGTCACCGCCAAGGCCGAACTGAACGCCGAGGAACGGGTCATCGACGCGCTGGTCGGCCAGAACGCCAGCAAGGAGACGCGGCAGAAGTTCCGCAAGATGCTGCGCGAGGGCGAGCTGAACGACCGCGAGATCGAGGTCATGGTGCAGGACACCGGTGCCGGCCAGCTGCCCACCATGGACATCCCCGGCATGCCGGGCGCCCAGATGGGGATGCTCAACCTCAACGACCTGTTCGGCAAGGCCTTCGGCGGCCGCCAGAAGCCGCGCAAGATGCACGTACGCGACAGCTATGACGTGCTGGTGCGCGAGGAAAGCGACAAGCTTCTGGACGAGGAAGAGGTCACGCGCGAGGCCATCGAATCGGTGCAGAACAACGGCATCGTCTTCCTGGACGAGATCGACAAGATCACCACGCGCTCCGACGCCCGCGGCGGCGACGTCTCGCGCGAGGGCGTGCAGCGCGACCTGCTGCCGCTGATCGAGGGCACGACAGTCGCCACCAAGCACGGCACCGTGAAGACCGACCACATCCTGTTCATCGCCTCGGGCGCGTTCCACCTTGCCAAGCCGTCGGACCTGCTGCCCGAGCTTCAGGGCCGGCTGCCCATCCGCGTGGAGCTGAAGGCGCTGACCAAGGACGACTTCAAGCGCATCCTGACCGAGCCCGAGGCCAGCCTCATCAAGCAGTACAAGGCGCTGATGGAGACCGAAGGGCTGACGCTGGATTTCCACGACGACGCCATCGACGCCATCGCGGGGCTGGCCGCCGACATCAACAAGTCGGTGGAAAACATCGGCGCCCGCCGCCTGCACACGGTGATGGAGCGCCTGCTGGAAGAGATCAGCTTCACGGCCTCCGACCGCACCGGTGAAACCGTACCCATCACGCCCGACCTGGTGCACGAGCGTGTCGGCGGACTGGCCGAGAAGGGCGACCTGAGCAAGTTCATCCTCTGACCATTGCACCGTCAAGACGCGGCGAAGGCCGGTGCCCAAAGGGGTGCCGGCCTTTTTCGTGCGAAAGGGTGCGGCCGGGGCCGCGCGGGCCGCTGCCCGTACCCGCTTGCAAGACACGGCCTTCAAACCCATCCGTTTTTTCGGAACGAGACCGAGGAGGCCGCCCGCAACGGTGATCGAGATTTCCCGAGGCGCCAACGAATCACCGGCCTGGGCGCGTGCCGCGCGCAGGAAGCGGAGCCCTGGGGCCGCCGCCCCCGGCGGCGCGGCGGCCCCAGGGCCGGGGACGTCCTTTGCCTTCGGCAGCCGGCTGCCGCCCGCGCGTCGGGCAAACGGGATCGCCACGGGAAAGCCACGCCCCCAGGGAACGAAAAACGGGCGCCTCCGTCAGAGGCGCCCGTTTCCGTCATGCCGGAAAGGAAAAGGGAGCGGCGAATGCCGCTCCCTTCCCTTGACCGTACTGTAGCAGCCTTCGATTAGAAGGACAGCTGCAGACCGACCACGGCGCCAGTGCCGTCAGTGTCGGTGCTGGCGGTGGTGGTGACGCCGCCGACGGTGGTGGTGGCTTCGGTCTCGCTCTCGGCCCAGAAGACCGAGCCGGCGAGCGTGATGCCCGGACCCAGGTCGTAGGTGCCGTTCAGGTTCAGCTGCTGGTAGTCGCTATCAGCCGACGCGGTGGCGCCAACAGCGGAGCCAGCCAGCTCGGCATTCGTGGCGCTGTAGGTCAGCGACACGCCGTACGGACCGACGGTGTAGCCCGCGCCGATGTCCCAGGCGTAAGCGTCCTCGTCGTAGCTGGTCAGAGCCACGCCACCGATGGTGCCGGTGTTGGCACCCGTCAGGTTGTCGGTTTCCAGGTAGGAACCGCCGAACTGGAAGCCGGCGTAGCTCAGCACGAGGCCGGCGCGCCAGCGCTTCAGGTCCTCGAAGTCCTGGCCACCCACGACGTCATCGGCAGTCTGCTGCTCGTAGGCAACGTCCGCGCCGATGCCGACGCCGGAGAACTCGCCGTTGTAGGCGATGGCGGCCTGGAGGCCGTCGTGCGTCTCGCGGGTGGTGGCGCTGGTCTGAACGTTGTTGTTCAGCAGGGCCGAGCCCGGGGTCGGGGTGTAGGTCACACCAGCCGAGAAGCCGGCCAGAGACGGCGTGACGTAGCTGATCGACGCATCGTCAGCGGACCAGGTGGTCTCGTTGCTATTGAAGCGGCCCATGCCCGGAGCCTGACCGGTCCAGTCCTCGACGTCACCCTTGGCGAGACCGAAGGCCGGAGCGACGTGGGCCAGACGGCCACCGACGCCGTTCACTTCACCGGCGGTGATGCGACCGAAGGCACCTTCGATGTAGGCATACTGCTCGTCAGCGACAGCGGCGCCCTGAACAACCTCAGCCTCGAGCTGGATCACGGCACCGACGGTCAGGCCGTTGTCCAGGGTGGTGGCGCCGGTGAAGTACACCTCGGTGTCGGTGTCGATGCCGGTGGTGTTCAGGTCAGTACCGGCGGTGTCGTCGAACGACGTGACGCCGAAGTACTGCTCCATCTTACCGCCGATGCCGAGCTGGATCTGCTCCTGGGCCATGGCCGGAGCGGAGATGGCAGCCGCGGCGATCAGCGCGGAGGTGCCAAGCAGGACCTTCTTCATGATGTCTTCCTCTTCTCTCGCAAATCGAGTTTGCAAAGCCGAAACTGAATTGTCCGCCGGGGGACCCCCATGGAGGTTTCTCCTCAGCGGCTACGGTGGACAATTAGCCACGAGGTATGAGAAAGGTCAATTCGCCGATCCGGAGAAACGTGTTCTTTTCTGCACACTGTGGCAGACCTGCAACAACCTAACCGGCCAGTCGGCTCTCGCGCCCTTGCCGCGCGCGCGGTATATATATAAAGGTGGCCGACGCGGTCGCCGGACCCGCAATCGGGGCCGGCCGCCGTCGCGCACCGCCTGTCGCATGATGAGAGAGAGTTCATGAAGACCACGTTCAGCGCCCGCCGCCGCACCCCCGCCGTCCGCAGCGCCCTGGTGTCGCTGGCCGCCGTGGTGGCGCTCGCCGCCTGCAGCCAGACCGAGGCGGTGTTCCCCCAGGACAAAAAGGTCCGCAAGAATCCCGGCGGCGTGTACGAGATGACCACGGCCCGCGAGGACCTGGAGAACCGGGACACTGTCTTCGGTGAGGGCGGGCTGCTGTTCGGCGGCGACAAGGGTGCCAACGGCGGCGGCACCGGCATCGGCGTCAATGCCTGGCTGTGGCGCGCGACCCTGGACACCGTGTCGTTCATGCCGCTGGTCAGCGCCGATCCGTTCGGCGGCGTCATCATCACCGACTGGTACGCCGACCCCGCCACCCCCGGCGAGCGCTTCAAGGCCAATGCCTACATCCTGGGCCGCGAGCTGCGCGCCGACGGCCTGAAGGTCACCGTCTTCCGCCAGGTCCGCGACCCGCAGGGCGGCGGCTGGGTGGACGCGCCGGTCGCGCCGGGCGTCGCCACCGAGCTTGAAGACGCCGTTCTGATGCGCGCCCGCGAACTGCGCATGGCCTCCAACGAAGGCTGACCGGCGCCGGCCGCGCCGGTTTTTCCGCGCCCCACACGTTCCCCACAGACGCAAGCAGGAAGTTGCCACGATGTCGCGTCCCGACGACCGCTACACCGTCAAGGAAACCGAGGAAAAGTGGCAGAAGGTCTGGGACGACCGCGGCTGCTTCACCGCCACCGAGGACCCGGACAAGGCCAAGTACTACGTACTGGAGATGTTCCCGTATCCGTCGGGGCGAATCCACATGGGGCACGTGCGCAACTACACGCTGGGCGACGTGGTGGCCCGCGCCAAGCGCGCCCAGGGCCATGCGGTGCTGCACCCCATGGGCTGGGACGCCTTCGGCCTGCCGGCGGAAAACGCCGCCATCGAGCGCGGCGTGCATCCGGGCAAGTGGACGCGCGAGAACATCAAGGCCATGCGCGACCAGTTCAAGCCCATGGGCCTGTCCATCGACTGGAGCCGGGAAATCTCCACCTGCGAGCCGGAATACTACCGGCACGAGCAGAAGATGTTCCTGGATTTCCTGAAGGCCGGCCTCGCCTACCGCAAGAAAAGCTGGGTGAACTGGGACCCGGTGGAAAACACGGTGCTCGCCAACGAGCAGGTGATCGACGGCAAGGGCTGGCGCTCGGGCGCGCCCGTGGAACGCCGCGAGCTGAACCAGTGGTTCCTCAAGATCACCCACTACGCCGACGACCTTCTGGCCGCGCTGGACGACCTGCCGCGCTGGCCGGAGAAGGTCCGGACCATGCAGCACAACTGGATCGGCAAGTCGGAAGGCGCGCGGGTCAGGTTCGACATCGTGGCGCAGCCGGCGGGCAAGCTGGCCTACGACCTGCCGCACGTCGAGGTGTTCACCACCCGGCCCGACACGCTGTTCGGCGCCAGCTTCGTCGCCCTGTCGCCGCACCACCCGCTGACGGCGGCGCTGGCCGAGCGTGACCCGAAGCTCAAGGACTTCATTGCCGAATGCGACCGCATCGGCACCTCGGAAGAGGCCATCGAGACGGCCGAGAAGAAGGGCTACGACACCGGCCTGACGGTGCGCCACCCGCTGGACCCGTCGTGGGAGCTGCCGGTGTGGGTGGCGAATTTCGTGCTCATGCAGTACGGCACCGGCGCCATCTTCGCCTGCCCCGGCCACGACCAGCGCGACATGGACTTCGCGCGCAAGTACGACCTGCCGGTCAAGGCCGTCGTCGCGCCCGCCGATGCCGATGTCGAGACCTTTTCGCGCGAGATGGCGGTGCACGCCACCGAGGCCTACACCGACCCCGGCATCGCCGTGAACTCGGGCTTCCTGGACGGCATGGAGACGGACGCCGCCAAGCGCGCCGCCATCGAGAAGCTGGAGACGCTG
This sequence comes from Caenispirillum salinarum, assembly GCF_044803115.1. Lineage (GTDB taxonomy): Bacteria > Pseudomonadota > Alphaproteobacteria > Rhodospirillales > Rhodospirillaceae > Caenispirillum > Caenispirillum salinarum_A. The sequence continues at coordinate 172,901 of NZ_CP085224.1, forward strand.
GACAAGGGCACCGGCACCATCCAGTTCCGCCTGCGCGACTGGGGCGTTTCCCGCCAGCGCTACTGGGGCTGCCCCATCCCCATCATCCACTGCGAGAGCTGCGGCGCCGTGCCCGTGCCCGAGGACCAGCTGCCCGTGGAACTGCCCGAGGATGTCTCCTTCGACAAGCCGGGCAACCCGCTGGACCATCACCCGACCTGGAAGCACGTGGACTGCCCCGCCTGCGGCAAGGCGGCCCGACGCGAGACGGACACCTTCGACACCTTCTTCGAGTCGTCGTGGTACTTCGCCCGATTCGCCGACCCGACCAACGACGCGCTCGGCTTCTCGAAGGAGCGCGCGGACCACTGGCTGCCCGTCGACCAGTACATCGGCGGCATCGAGCACGCGGTGCTGCACCTGCTGTACTCGCGCTTCTTCACGCGCGCGCTGCGCGATTGCGGCTATCTGTCGGCGGCGGAACCCTTCGCCGGCCTGTTCACCCAGGGCATGATCAACCACGAGACCTACAAGGACCCGAACGGCAAGTGGGTCGAGCCGGGCGATGTGGAAAAAACCCCCGACGGCACGGCCAAGCGCCTCTCCGACGGTGCGCCCATCACCGTGGGCCGGTCGGAGAAGATGTCCAAATCGAAGAAGAACACCGTCGATCCGACCCACATCATCGACACCTACGGCGCCGACGCCGCACGCCTGTTCATGCTGTCCGACAGCCCGCCGGACCGCGACCTGGACTGGTCGGACGCCGGCATCGAGGGCGCCTGGCGCTACCTCAACCGCCTGTGGCGCCTGGCCGTGGCGTCCGAGTTGGACCTGGGGCCGGCCGTGCCCGGCGGCCCCTCGCCCGAGGGAGCGGCCGACGAGTCGCTGGCGCTGGTCAAGGCCGCCCACAAGACCATCGACGGCGTGACGGCCGACCTGGAGGCCCTTCGCTTCAACACCGTCGTCGCCCGCGTGCGCGAACTGACCAACGCCGTCGCCGATGCGGTCAAGGACGGCAAGGCCGACCCCGCCGCCGTCCGGTTCGGTCTGGAAACGGTGGTGCGGCTGCTCAACCCGCTGACGCCGCACATCGCCGAGGAGATCTGGCAGCGCCTGGGCCACGACACCATCCTGGCGGAAACGCCCTGGCCCAAGGCCGACCCGTCCATGCTGGTGGACGACACCGTCACGCTGGCCGTGCAGGTCAACGGCAAGCTGCGCGGCACCATCGAGGTGCCGAAGGACTGCCCCAAGGACGAGGCCGAAAAGCTGGCGCTCGACCTGCCCAACGTGCAGGCACAACTGGGCGGCAAGCCGCCGCGCAAGGTGATCGTCGTGCCCGGCAAGATCGTCAACGTGGTGGCGGCGAAATGAGCGGCCGAGTCCTGACCACGCGCCGCGCCCTGCTGCGCGGCGCCGGGGCGGCGGGCCTGGCGCTCGCCACCGCGGCCTGCGGCTACCAGCCCATGTACGGGGGCGGCGCCCGCAACGGCATGGCGTCGCGCCAGTTGGCGGCGATCCGCGTCGGCATCGCGGGCGACCGCATCGGCCAGATCATGCGCACCGAGATCGAGCGCCAGGTGGCGGCGGCGGGGCGGAACGTGCCCAAGGTCTACAACCTCAGCTTCTCGGCCGACCTGACCAGCACGGAGGTCGGCATCCGCAAGGACGCCACCGCAACCCGCGCCAACGTCTTCTACACCGTCGACTACGAACTGACGCGCGACGGCGAGCGGGTGCTGCAGAAGACGGCGCGGTCCATCGCCAGCTACAACATCCTGGACGACCAGTACGCCGCCATCGTCTCGCGCGAGGATGCCGAGCGCCGGGCCGCCGAGGACGTCGCCCGCCAGATCGTCAACCGCCTGTCCACGTACTTCGTGGAGCAGGGGGAGGCGTGAAGCTCAGCGGCGGGCGCATCGAGGCCTTCGTCGCCCGGCCCGATCCCAAGGTCCGGGTGGTGCTGGTCTACGGCCCGGACACCGGCCTTGTGCGCGAGCGCGTGGACAAGCTGACCCGCGCCGTCGTCGATGACCCGTCCGACCCCTTCCGCGTCGCCGACCTGACCGCCGCGACGCTCAAGGAAGACCCGTCGCGCCTGGTCGACGAGGCCGCCGCCATGGCGTTGACCGGCGGCCGGCGCGTCGTGCGCCTGCGCGACGCCGCCGACGCCGTCACCGCCCGCGTGAAGCCGTTCATCGAGGACCCCAAGGGAGATTCGCTGGTCATCCTCCAGGCCGGCGACCTGGGCAAGTCGTCGTCGCTGCGCAAGCTGTGCGAGGGCGCCGACATCGCCGCGGCCCTGCCCTGCTACGCCGACGAGGGCGCCGGGCTGGAAACGGTGGTGCGCGACACCCTGGGGGCGGCGGGCCTGCGGACCTCGCCCGACGCCATGGCCTTCCTGCTCTCGCACCTGGGGGGCGACCGGCAGCTCACCCGCGCCGAGCTGGAAAAGCTGGTGCTCTACAAGGGTGCGGCCGGCGGCGAGGTGACGCTGGAGGACGCGGCGGCCTGTGTCGGCGACTCGGCGTCGCTCGGCCTGGACGACCTGAGCAATGCCGTCGCCGACGGCGACATCGCCGGCACCCAGCGCATGCTCGACCGCCTGTTCCGCGAAGGCACCAACCCGGTGCAGATCCTGCGCATGGTGCAGCGCCATTTCCAGCGCCTGCACCTGGCGGTCGGCGCCGTGGAGGCCGGCAAGAGCCCCGAGGCGGCCATGAAGTCGCTCCGCCCGCCGGTGTTCTTCAAGGTCGCCAACCGCTTCCAGGGCCAGATGCGGCGCTGGACCGTGCCGCTGATCGGGCAGGCCCTGGACCTGCTGCTGGAGGCGGAAATCGACTGCAAGTCCACCGGGCTGCCGGCCGAGGAAATGTGCGCCCGCGCGCTGATGCAGGTGGCCCGCGCGGCCGGACGGCGGCGCTGATCCGGCGGGGCTATTCCGCCGGCGCCGAGGCCGTGGCGGCATCCGCCAGTTCACGGCGGGCCTGGCCGATGATCTGGACCGACGACCACAGGAACAGCCCCGCCATGATCGCCGCGACGATCACGTCCGGCCAGCCGGTGCCGGTGGCCCAGACGCCGCTGGCGGCCAGCATCACGGCCACGTTGCCGATGGCGTCGTTGCGGCTGCACAGCCACACCGAGCGCACGTTGGCGTCGCCGTTGCGCCAGCGCATCAGCAGAAGCACGCTGCCCAGGTTGGCCACCAGGGACAGGAAGCCGATGGCGCCCATCACCGGCGCCTCCGGGGTGCCCAGCACCGTGACGCGATAGAGGGTGCTGCCCAGTACCCAAAGGCCAATGATCGACAGGCTGATGCCCTTCACCAGCGCCGCCTTGGCCCGCACGGTCGCCGCCATGCCGATGACGGCGAGGCTGATGCCGTAGGTCGCCGAATCGCCCAGGAAATCCAGCGCGTCGGCCTGCAACGCCTGGGACCGGGCCGCCAGGCCGGCCGCCATTTCGACGACGAACATGGTGGCGTTGATGGCGATGACGGCCCACAACACGCGGCGATAGGCGCGCGACGTGCCGTCGAAACGGGCGTTGGTGCCGCAGCATTGACCGGCCATGGTCGGTTCCTCACGGGTTCACGGGTTTGATCTTCATAGCCCGCACCCTAAATTCTCTAGTCGCTATAGCTTCAAGCGGAAAATGCGACCATGTCCGATCCCACGTTCTCCATCGGCCGGCTGGCGCGGGCCAGCGGCTGCAAGGTTCCGACCATCCGCTATTACGAGCAGGTGGGCCTCATGCCGCCGCCGGCGCGCACGGCCGGCAACCACCGGGTCTACACCGACCGCCACGCCGAGCGCCTGACCTTCATCCGCCATGCGCGCGACCTGGGATTCCCGCTCGACGACATCCGCGACCTGCTGGGGCTGACGGAAACGCCGGCGGCATCCTGCGCCGAGGCCGATCGCATCGCCCGCCGGAACCTGGAGTCGGTGCGCCACCGCATCCAGCGGCTCAAGCTTCTGGAAGCCGAACTGGAGCGCATGACGGAGCATTGCGAATGCGGAACGGTCGACCGGTGCCGCGTGATCGAGATCCTGTCCGATCACGACAAGTGCCTGGCCGACGATCATCCACCGACGCCCTGATGCGGCGGCCGCGACGGCCTCCCCTGCCCGCCCCGCTCCTACCCTTTCGTCGGACGGTGCCCGAATACCGCGGTGCCGACGCGAACATGGGTCGCGCCCAGCGCGATCGCCGTCGGGTAGTCGTCGCTCATGCCCATGGACAGGACCGGCAGGCCGTTGCGGCGGGCGATCTCGCGCAGCAGGGCGAAATGCAGGGCCGGTTCCTCGTCCACCGGCGGAATGCACATGACGCCGCGCACCTCCAGGCCGAACTCGTCCCGGCAGCGGGCGATGAAGGCGTCGGCGTCCTCGGGGTCGATGCCGGCCTTCTGGGGCTCCTTGCCGGTGTTGATCTGCACCAGAACGGGGACGCGGCGGCCCTGCTTGTCCATCTCGGCGGCGAGCACTTTGGCGATCTTCTCGCGGTCGACGCTCTCGATCACATCGAACAGCGCCACGGCGTCGCCCGCCTTGTTGGACTGCAACGGGCCGATCAGGTGCAGTTCCACGTCGGGAAACCGCTCCTTCAGGGCCGGCCACTTGCCCTGCGCCTCCTGCACGCGGTTCTCGCCGAAGACGCGGTGGCCGGCCTGAAGCACCGGCACGATGCGATCCGCCCCGTGCACCTTGGAGACGGCCACGAGCGTCACCGCGCCCTCGGGGCGGGCGGCGTCGCTTTCGGCCTTGGCGATGGCCTCCTTCACCTCGGAAAGGGCGGCGGCGGAATCGAAATCGTCAGCGGTCATGGCGCGGGATCGGGTCCGTGGCTAGGATCAGGGGCATGAAGACCCGCACCTTAGCAAGCCGCAGCGCCGGCGCAAAGACGCGCCGCGCCCCCACCCTGACCGTCACCGACACGCGCCGCATGCCCGACCCGGCGGCGGCGGCGGCGGCGCTGCCGCGCGGTGCGGCCATCGTCTTCCGCCACTACGACGCGCCGAACCGCGAAGCCCTGGGCGTGCGCCTCGCCGCCGTCTGCCGGCGGCGCGGGATCACGCTTCTGGTGGCCGGCGACTGGCGCCTGGCCGCACGACTGGGAGCAGACGGCCTGCACCTGCCCGAGGGCCTGGCCCGCCACGGCGTCCTCTCCCCCGCCCTTGCGTGGCGGCGGCGGACGGGGGGCCTGCTCGCCGTCGCCGCCCACGACCGGGGCGCCTTGGCCGTGGCCGCCCGCCTGAAGGCCGATGTCGCCCTGCTGTCGCCGGTGTTCCCGACGTCCAGCCATCCCGGCGCCGCCACCCTCGGCCCCTGGCGGGCGAGTCTGTGGACGCGCGAAGCCCCGGTGCCGGTGCTGGCGCTCGGCGGCATGAACCCGCACCGCATGCGGCGGCTGGCCGGTGTGGCCGGATGGGCCGGCACCGGCCTCGCCTGAGCCCTACGCGGCTTCCCGGCGCCCCTTTTCCAGCGCCCGGAACAGGTTGGCGATCATGGCCGCCCCGGCGCCGCCCCGGCCGGTCAGCAGGCTTTCGGGGTGAAACTGCAAGGCGCAGACCGGCAGGGTGCGGTGCCGCACCGCCATGACGATGCCGTCGTCGCTGCGCGCCGTGGCCTCCAGCGCCTCGGGCAGCGCCGCGGCGTACAGGGAATGGTACCGCCCCACGGTCACCGTCTCCGGCAGCCCCGCGAACAGCGGATCGCCGGCCTTCAGCCGCACGGTCGAGGGCTTGCCGTGCACGGGCGTCGGCAGTTGCCCGAGGGTGCCGCCGAAATGCTCCACGATGCCCTGCAGGCCCAGGCAGACGCCGAACACCGGCAGCCCGCGCGCCAGGGCCGCCGACAGCGTCCCCGACACATCGAAGTCCGCCGGCCGCCCCGGCCCTGGCGACAGCACCACCAGGTCGGGCGCGATGTCGTCGAGCAGCGCCGGGTCGAAGCCCGCGCGGTGCGTGACGGCCTCCGCCCCCGCCGCCCGCAGATAGCCCGCCAGCGTGTGGACGAAGCTGTCCTCGTGGTCGACCAGCAGCACGCGCACGCCGGCCCCCGGCGTCGCGGGCGCGATGGGCGGCGCGGCGGCGGCCGTGTCGTCGCGGTCCAGCACGTCGAGAAGCGCGCTCGCCTTGAGCACCGTTTCCGCCTCTTCCGCCGCCGGATCGCTGTCGAACAACAGCGTGGCGCCGGCGCGCACCTCGGCCACGCCATCCTTGAGCCGGATGGTGCGCAGCGTCAGGCCGGTGTTCATGTCGCCGTTGAAGCCGACCATGCCGACCGCGCCGCCGTACCAGGCGCGCGGGCTCTGCTCCACGGTCTCGATATGGGCCATGGCCGCCCGCTTGGGCGCGCCGGTGACGGTGACCGCCCAGCAGTGGGTCAGGAAGGCGTCCAGGGCGTCATAGCCGGGGCGCAGGCGGCCCTCCACATGGTCGACGGTGTGGATGAGGCGCGAGTACATCTCGACCTGCCGCCGCCCGATAATGCGGATGCTGGCGGGGTCGCAGACGCGCGCCTTGTCGTTGCGGTCGACGTCGGTGCACATGGTCAGCTCCGCCTCGTCCTTGGCGGAGTTGAGCAGGGTGCGGACATTCTCGGCATCCTCCAGCGCATCGGCGCCGCGCTTGATGGTGCCCGAGATGGGGCAGGTCTCCACCCGGCCGCCGGTGACGCGCACGTACATCTCGGGACTCGCCCCCACCAGGTGTTCGCCGCCGCCCAGGTTCATGAGAAAGCCGTAAGGCGCCGGATTGCGCCGCTTGAGCCGGTGGAACAGCACCGACGGCGCCGTGGCGGCCGGACGGCGGAAGACGCGGCCGGGGACGCATTCGAACATCTCTCCACGCGCAAACCGCGGTATCGCATCCGAAACGATCCCGGCGTAGATGCCCTTTGCCATGTCGTCCTCCACGGCGCGGTCGGGCGCGGCGACGAAGGGATCGTCGGCCACCGCGCGCGGCAGGCCGTCGGTCGCCGTACCGTCGGCGGCGGTAAAATCGTAGTCGACGCGGATCGCCCGCCGCGCCGCGTGGTCCACCCAGATCACCGAATCGGGCAGGTAGAGCACCATGTCGCGGTGATCGGCCGGGCGCGGCAGGCGGTGGGGGATGCGCTCGAAGGCCAGCGCGATGTCATAGCCAAACGCGCCGTAGAGGCCGAGCAGCGGGTCGTCGGGGCTGCCGAGCAGATCCGTCAGCGCCCGAACGGCCGAAAAGGCCGAGGGCTGGCGGCTGCGCTCCTCCTCGGCAAAGCGCTCCGGCGGCGCGGCGGCGGTGGCCGTGACGCAGTCGCCGTCGGCCGCCGCGCGCCCGAGCTGGGCGTGGGCGTCGAAGGCGGCGGCCACCGCCGGCAGCAGCACGCGGCCCCGGTCGTTCAGGGCGCGCACGCCAACCTCCCGTCCCCGCGCCGTCAGCACCAGCGGCGGGTCGCGGAAACCCAGGTCGAAGCGGCTGTAGCGGCCGGGGAACTCGTAGGACGACGCCAGCAGAACCCCCGGCCGGCGGTCCAGGGCCTCGGCGAGCGGTTCGGTGGCGCCGGCATAGGGCAGCGGCGTCACGGCGCGGCGCACGGCGATGCCGCCGGCGGTGCGGTAGGGGGTGGGCGAAGGCTCGGTCATGGCTCGGCGTCTCTCTCAGTGGTCGAAAATCTCGATCCGGGGAGAGACGGCCCAGGCAGGGCCCGCGTGATGCTTCGGAAAAAGAAACAGCCGCCTCGTCCCCGAGGCGGCGTGTCGTGCTTGCGCGCGAGTGGTGGGCCGCCCCGTCAGTCGGGGCGCCACCAACGGCCCGTGCATCGGGCGGTATGGGTCGCGTGCGTGCTCATGCCGCAAACAGTGCGCGGCATCGCGGCGGGTGTCAAGCACGCGCCGCTGTTGCTATAACGCTGGCACCACGGGCAACACGACTACGGAGACAGGCCATGAAGATCGGGATCGTCGGCTGCGCCGGCCGCATGGGGCAGATGCTGGTGCGCGAGGTGCTGAAGACCGACGGCGCAGAGCTTGCCGGCGGCACCGAGCCCGAAGGCAGCCCCGCCATCGGTCGCGACCTGGGCGCGCTGGTCGGCGCCGACGACGCCGGCGTCACCGTCACCGATGATCCCAAGGCCCTGTTCCAGGCCGCTGACGCGGTGATCGATTTCACCCGGCCCGAGCCCACCATGCGCCACGCCGACCTCGCCGCCGAAACCGGCACGGCGCTCATCATCGGCACCACCGGCCTGTCGGCCGAGCAGGAGGCCGAGATCGGGCGGCTGGGCGAGAAGACCCCCATCGTGCTCGCGCCCAACATGAGCGTGGGCGTCAACCTGCTGTTCGCCCTGACCCAGAAGGTCGCCGCCACGCTGGGGATTGATTACGATGTCGAAATCGTCGAGATGCACCATCGCCACAAGGTGGACGCGCCCTCGGGCACGGCGCTCGGCCTGGGCCGCGCGGCGGCGGCCGGGCGCGGCGTGGCGCTGGACGAGGCGGCGGTATGGGCGCGCGAAGGCCACACCGGGCCGCGCAAGGCCGGCGACATCGGCTTCGCCACCCTGCGGGGCGGCGATGTGGTGGGCGATCACACGGTGGTCTTCGCCGCCGACGGCGAGCGGGTGGAGCTGACCCACAAGGCCAGCGACCGCGCCGTCTTCGCCAAGGGCGCGGTGCGCGCCGCCCTGTGGTGCGACGGCCGCGCCCCCGGCAAGTATTCCATGTTCGACGTCCTCGGCCTGTCCGTGGACTGAGCCTCAGGCCCACCAGGCGTCGACGTCTTCGACGGTTCCGGTGACCGAAACGGAGGTGTCGGCGCCCGGCGTCTCCAGCGAGGCGGTCAGCGCGAACCCGCTGCTGCCGGCGCCGTGGTTTTCACCGCCGCGCACGTCGAAGTATACGCTCCAGCCGTCGCCGTCGGCATCGTCATCCGCCCGAGCGGGCGGCGGCGTGTCGAATTCGACCTTTCCGCCAAAGTCGTCAAGAAGAGATTTCAAGAATCCGTCTTTGAGCATTTATCCCGACTCCCTGCTGCGGCGGTATCGCGGAACAAGGACTTAACGGTATTTCAGTATGACTTCGGCAGCAATGCCCCACAAGGCGAAGCTACGGCGCACGTCCGCATCCGTGCGTCAACCCATGCGGCAACGCCCGCTACCTTGGTCGGGGATGATCGTACGTCCAATGAGCGGCCCCGGCGTCAGGTCCGCCTCAGGCGGGCGGCGAAAAAGCCGTCCATGCCGCCGACCTCGGCCAAGTGGAACGGCAGGGTGCGAAGGTATCCCTCGGCGGTGACGCAGTCCGCCAGGCCGCCGATCTCCTCCGGCCGGACGGGATCGACCGTCAGCCCGACCGCCGCCGCCAGGCGCGGCGCCCCTTCCTCGGGCTGCAGGGAGCAGACGCAGTACACCACGGTGCCGTCAGGCTTCACCATCTCCGCCGACGCCGCCAGCAGCGCGTCCTGAAGCGCCGTCAGCGCCTCGGCGTCGGCGGCCTTCTTGAGGCGCAGGGCCTCCGGGTGGCGGCGGATCGTTCCGGTGGCGGTACAGGGCGCGTCCAGCAGCACGGCGTCCACGGGTGTATCCGGCCGCCAGACGGTGGCGTCGGCCTCCACGACCGTCACCCGCTCGGCCAGCCCGAGGCGCGCCATGTTGTCATGCAGGCGCGCCAGGCGGGCGCCCGAGCGGTCGACGGCGATTACATGCGCCCCGGCGGCGGCCAACTGGGCGGTCTTGCCGCCGGGTGCGGCGCACAGGTCGACCACGGTTTTCCCCACCACGTCGCCCAGCAGGCGGGCCGGCAAGGCGGCGGCGGCGTCCTGGACCCACCAGGCGCCGTCCCCGTAGCCGGGCAGGCTTGCGACCATGCCGGGGCCGCGCCGGCGCAGCGAGCCGGTGGGCAGCACCTCCGCCTCCAGCCGCTCCGCCCAGCCCGCCGCGTCGGCCTTGACGGTGATGTCGAGCGGCGGCTCATGCAGGTGGGCCTCGGCGATGCGCCGGGCGCCGGCGTCGCCGTAGGCCTCCAGCCACGTCTGCCACAGCCAGCGAGGCGTGTTCAGCCGCACGTCCTGGTCCGCCAGCACCGCCGCGCCATCGCGCGCGAGCCGCCGGGTGACGGCGTTCACCAGCCCCGTCAGGCCGGGAGCGTTGAGGAATTTCGTCAGTTCCACCGAGGTGTCGACGGCGGCATGCGCCGGCGTCTCCAGCACCAGGATCTGCGCCGCCGCCAGCCGCAGGACGTGTTTCACCGCACCATGCCGGCGGGCGATGGGCCGTTGCAGGAAGGCCTTCAGCACGCCGTCGATCTGGCCCAGGCGCCGCAGCGTCGTCGTCACCAGCAGGCGCACGAAGGCCCGGTCGCGGGGCTCCAGCAGGCGGGTTTCCGTCTCGAAGGGCTCATCCAGCGCCCGGCCGTCGTCGAGCACCGCCTGAAGCAGGCGCACGGCGGCATGGCGCGAGGCCAGGACGGGATCGCGCGGCGGGCGCGGCGGCTTGGCGGCACCCTTGCGGGCGTGGGCGGACGCGGGGTCGGAAGGTTGGCGGCGGTCGGTCATGCAGGCTCTTTACGCCGAACGGGCCGGTGCCACAAGGACAACCGGGGGACAACCGGGGGACAACCGGCCCGCCGGTTCGTTGCGAAAGGGAAACAGCGTGCGTGTCAGCCCCAGGGACCGGTGGCGGCGAGCGTTCCCAGGCCGTCGGTGCCGGCCATCCGGCGCAGGCGGGCGATGCGGTTGGCGGTCCTGGGGTGGGTGGAGAACAGGCTGTCCACGGCGTGGGCGTGCAGCGGGTTGACGATGAACAGATGCGCCGTGCCGGGGTTGTTCTCGGCCCGCACGTTGTCGATGGCGCGCGTGCCGGTCTCCAGCTTTTCCAGCGCCCCGGCCAGCCACAGGGGCTGGCCGCAGATCTCCGCCCCGGCGGCATCGGCGGCGTACTCGTTGGACCGGCTGACGCCCATCTGCACGATCATGGCCGCCAGCGGCGCCAGGATGGACATGAGCAGAAGCCCGACGAACCCAAGCGGGTTGCCCTCCTCGTCGTTGGACGTGGCGCCGAAGAACAGGGCGAAGTTGGCCAGCATGCCGATGGAGCCGGCCAGCGTCGCCGTTATGGTGCCGGTCAGGATGTCGCGGTGCTTCACGTGCGCCAGCTCGTGCGCCATGACGCCCGCCAGTTCCTCGGCGTTCAGCAGGCGCAGAAGCCCCGTGGTGGCCGCGACGGCTGCATTCTGCGGGTTGCGGCCGGTGGCGAAGGCGTTGGGCTGGGCGCTGTCGATCACGTAGACGCGCGGCATGGGCAGTTCCGCCCGGTGGGCCAGGCGCTCGACGATGCCGTAAAGCTGCGGTGCGGTGTGGGCGTCAACCTCCCGCGCGTTGTACATGCGCAGGATCATACGGTCCGAATTCCAGTAGGCGAAGGCGTTCATGCCGGCCGCGACCATCAGGGCGACGGCCATGCCCGCGGTGCCGCCGATCAGCCAGCCGACGACCAGGAACAGGGCCGTCATGGCGGCGAGCAGAAGACCGACGCGAAGGGTGTTCATGGGACTCTCCCATCGCTATATCCGATACCATGAATAGTGTGCGGCACGCCGCCGATCAAGAGGCATGCCGCAGTGCAGCAACCCGTCAGAACCAAGGATTCCGCCATGTCCGAGAAGGACCAAAAGATCGATCCCGCCACCGCCGAGGAAGCCGGCGCTGCCCCCGCCGACCAGGCCGAGACGGCCGCCGAGGCCCGCGAGACAGATGCATCGGGAGTGCGGAAGGTCAACCTTCGCGACATGCCGCCGTCGCAGAAGGACGAGGTCGGCGGCCCGCGCGGTCCCGAGCCCACCCGCTATGGGGATTGGGAGCGCAAAGGCCGGGTCTCCGACTTCTGACCGTCGGGCGGGCAGGCTTCGTTGTCTGGTCGTAACGGTGTATTGGGCGGTATGTTCTTGTAATGTTCCCGTCAATCGGCTACACTTTTGACTCCCTATAAGATTGTACTCGCGATAAACTCTCTTAAAGAGAGTATTCGGGAGCCAGGAGCCATGGTGAGTCGCAAGACCCTTCTCCGCCTTGTTCTGTCCGCCGCAGTGGCCGCCGGTCCCGCCGCCGCCGTCCGGGCCGATGCTCTGCCCGGGCCCATAGAGGCCCGCGTCGTCGACGTCATCGACGGCGACTCGCTGCGCGTGAAGGCGCGCATCTGGTTGTCGCAGGACGTGGAAACCATCGTGCGGCTGGCGGGCATCGACGCCCCTGAGTTGCGCGGGCGCTGCGACGAGGAAAAGCAGCGCGCCCAGGCCGCCCGCGCGGCCCTGGAAGACGTCATCGAAACCGTGGGCGGCGTGGTCATGCTGACGGGCATTGAACAGGACAAGTTCGGCGGCCGGGTGCTCGCCCGCGTCGCAGACGCCAGCGGCCGCGACCTCGCCCGCGTCCTCACCGATGCCGGCCTTGCCCGCCCCTATGACGGCGGGCGCCGCGACTCCTGGTGCGAGTGACACGGGCGGCAGGCGGGGACGCCGCCGCCGCCCGCCCGCGCCCGTCGTCGGCGGAACGGACGGACCGGCACCCGCGGACGGGGCCCTTGTCCTATGATGGCAATCGCTTGAACCAATTCAACTTTGTGGCATAGTTCCATCGTAGGGGGTATGCGTGCCGCCACCTGATCGGGTCGGCGCGCCATTCCGGTGACGGGGGACATATGGCCTTGTTCGACAATTTCCGCCGCCTGATGGGCGGTGGACGCACTTCCGCACAGCCGGCCGCGCCCAAGCGAACTGTTGCCGCGGGACCCGTGCGCGTGCTGATCGCGCCCGTGACCGGCGACGAGACCGGCAGCCTGCAGCAACACCTGCATCAGGCTTTGGCCGGACGCACCAGCCTGACCGTCGACCTGCACACCCGTGCGGTCGCCTCGGGCACCGAGCTTCCGGCACGCATCGCATCCGCTGCCCAGGCCGGCCGCAACGCCCTGGACAAGGCCGGCGCGGAAGTCCTGCTGTGGAGCGAGATCGGGCGCGGCGTCCTGCGCATCCGGTTCGTCACCCTGCCCGCCCCCATGGAATTCGGCTCCGGCGCGCCGCTGCCGACCGAACACCTGGACCTGCCGGCCGACCTCACCGACGAACAGGCGGACGTGCTGGAGATGCTGGTGCTGGCCGCCGCCCGCCCCGCCGACGACGACATCCGCAAGGCGCGCGCCGACAGTTTCCGCGCCTCCATCACCGCCGGCATGCGCGTGCTGGCCCGCAACGGCCTGCCGCAAAGCTGCATGCCCGCCGGGCAGGCGTGGCTCGGCAACCTGGCCCTGCACCCGACCTTGCGCAACAGCATGTCCGACGTGGAGCAGGCCGTGCAGCGCTACCGGGGGGCGCTCGGCCGCGGGGCCGAGGTTCTGGGCGAGCCCATGGTCGCCGGCATCCGCTGCCACCTTTCGGCCGCGCTTGCCGCCCTTGCCGCCGAGGGCCGCGACAGCGCCGGCATGGAGGAAGCCGCCACCATGGCGCAGGCGGCGTCCGCCGTCATCACGCGGGAAACCATGCCCGAGGAATATGCCGCCATCCAGGCGCTGCTCGGCTGGATCTACCAGCGGCGCGGCCAGATCGACAACCGCACGACCCACCTGCGCGAGGCCGTGCAGGCCTACCAGCTGGCCTGCTCGGTCTGGACCAAGGCCAGCCACCCCGCGAAATGGGCGGAGATGCAGGTGAGCGTCGGACGCCTGCTGACCACCCTGGGCGAGTTCACGCACACGGGCGAATTCCTCGACCAGGCCGTCGGCGTGTTCCAGGGCGTCGCGAAGGTCTACGGCCGGGCCAAGGCGCCCGTCTTCTGGGGCAACCTGCAGAACAACATCGGCGCGGCGCTGTTCGCCAAGTCCAAGCGCACCAACAGCCCCGCCGACCTGAATGCCGCCGCCGCCGCCTACCGCGAGGCCGTTGCCGTGTTCGAGGAACACAAGATCGCCCGTAACGCCCAGGTGGCGAAAAAGAATCTGCACCGGGTGGAGCGCCTGGTGCAGATGCGCGCCGGTGACGCGGGCGGCGCCGAGGGCGCCAAGGCCAAGGCCAAGCCCGTCAAGGCAGACGGCTGACGTCCCGCCGCCCATCGGGCATCCGGTCCTCCCTCTGAACGCCTTGCGTATCCGACCGTCCTAATATTAGACTTTGCGGATAAATAGGACGTTCTCGGGAGGATGCGATGCTGTCGCTCACCGACAAGGCCTGGTCGCCCTACGCCGCCGGCGTGGTGATCGGCCTCCTCCAGATTCCCGCCTTCCTGCTGGCCGACACGGCGCTGGGCGCCTCGTCCAGCTTCGTGTCCGTCGCCGGCTACATGGCGTCGGTGTTCGATCCGGCGGTGCGGGAAATGGACTACTTCGCCAAGTACATGACCTCGACCAAGTACGCATGGCAGAGCGCGCTGGTCGTCGGAATCGCACTGGGCGCCCTGCTGTCCACCCGTCTGGCCAAGACCCGCCGGCCGCGCATGTCGCCGCTGTGGCGGGCTGCCCTGCCCGTGTCGGGCTTCGGTGGCCGGGCGGCCATGGCCTTCGCCGGCGGGTTCGTCATGCTGTTCGGCGCCCGCATGGCCGGCGGCTGCACCAGCGGCCACGGCATCTCCGGCATCGGGCAGTTGGCCGTCGGATCGATCCTGACCATTGCCGCCATGTTCGCCGGCGGCATCGCCGTCGCCATGATGTACCGCAAGGTCTAGGGAGGCTCCGCCATGACGGTTCTCTGGCTCGTCATCCTGGGCCTCGCCATGGGCCTGGTCTTCGGCATCGCGCTGGAAAAGGGCCGCGTCTTCGAGCCCGGCGTGATGATCGGGCAGTTCCAGCTGCGCAGTTGGATCATGCTCAAGATGTTCCTCACCGCCATCGCCACCGGCCTGGTGGTGCTGGCCGTGCTTAACGGCAGCGGCCTGGCGCCGCTGCACCCCAAGGGCACGGAATACCTCAACAACCTGATCGGCGGCCTGATCTTCGGGGCCGGCATCGCCATCGCGGGCGCCTGCCCCGGCACGGTGCTGGCCCAGATCGGCGCCGGATACAAGGACAGCTGGTTCATCCTGGCCGGTGCCATCTTTGGCGCCATGGCCTACGGCTATGCCGAACCGGCGCTGGGTCCGGCGCTTTCGGGCGGGCCCGGCAAGCTCACCATCGCGGAAATGACCGGCCTGCCCTATTGGGCGCTGGCCCTCATTCTCGCGGTCGTCATCGCCGGCGGGCTGGTCTTCCTGGAACGCTGGCGTCCGTGGCGCGACGACCTGGGCACCGACCATACGGGTGTTCCCACGGGGTCGTCCGCGCATCACCCGTCGGGGCTCGCGCATCCGGCGGAGTGATCACCACTCCCAACCCAACCTCCGGTCGACTGCGGCCCGGCACCTGGTGGAGCCATTCCGGATTGTTGTTGGTTGATGCGCGTGGCAACAAGTTGGCGCGGCGGGCCCCATCGCTATACGTGTATTGCTGAATCAAAAAGAACCGTCTAGTCTCGGCCCATAGGTGAAATGAGAAGCCCTCTGGAGCGTCAGAAACGCACCAGAGGGCTCTGTTTTTTGCCTGTTTCGGCGCTTCTCCATAAGACCCGCGGCGCCTCTGTCGGAGTATTTCCAAACTACCTTATCGGGAGCTTCTGGCTCATCGCTGAGCTAAACCAGCGCAAAAAGATGCTACACCTATTATGAGGTGTTGCCAGCTAACTTTCTGACGGCCCTTCAGAGCCCTTACGAACGCCAGCGACAGTGTATCCGAAACCGCCTGAACCTGAGGCGACCGGGAGCGTAGTGTTATTCAGCAGGAAATGTGTTCAGCGGCCTTGGGGCCACTTCGGGGAGAGGAGCAGGACTTGGCGGACGATGACAATCAGGTCGGCGGCGGCTGGTGGCGCGGAGCGGTTTTTGAGGCCGCACCCCATAGGTATCTGGTCCTCGACCCGGACTTCATCATCGTCGACGTCAACCAGCGCTACCTCGACCTCACCCGGACTCGACGCGAGGATCTCGTCGGCGTCTGGATGTTCGACGCCTTTCCGGACAATCCCGAAGATCCGACGGCCGATGGCGTGCGCAACCTCCGCCTTTCGCTCGAAACCGCGTTCGCCACGCGCCGTCCGCACGAGATGGCGGTGCAGAAATATGACATCCCGCTTCGCGACGGCCTCGAAGGTGGCTTCGAGGAGCGCTACTGGAAGCCGCTCAACACGCCGGTGGTACGCGAGGGCGAGGTCGTCGCCCTGATCCATCACGTCGTCGACGTGACGGAGGAGGTCATTTTCCGGCGCGACCAGGCGATCCGTCTCCGCTCTGCCCAGCAGCTCGACGACCTCGCCTTCTGGGAATACGACCCACGAACCGGCACGATCTACCTGTCGCGCGCCTTCTCGCGAATGCTGGGCTTTACCGAACGTGAGGGCACGGCCAGCGCCGAGAACTGCTTCGCGCGCATCCACGCCGACGACCAGGCCGCCGTGCGCGCCGCCTTCGACGATGTGATGGATGCACCCGAGCACACCGCAGTGTCCTTCATCCACCGCCTCCTGCTGCCCGATGGGACGACGCGCTGGCTCTCCTCGCAGGGAGAACTTGTGCGCGATCATCGTGAGGCCCTGCCGCGCTTCGTGGTCGTGAGCATCGACGTCAGCGAGTCGAAGCGGCGGGAGGAGGCGTTGGCTGCGGCGCTGGACGAGCGGGACCGTCTGCTCGCACAGAAGGAGGCGCTCCTGGCCGAAGTTAACCATCGCATTAAAAACAGCCTCCAACTCGTAGCGAGCATCCTTAACATCGACGCCCGCCGCGCCGGCGAGGGACGCGAACGCCTGAAGCAGGCGGCGGCGCGGGTGGAGGCGGTGACCTCTGTGCACGAAATGCTCTACCGCTCGAACGAAGTGGCGACCGTTGCGTTCGGGAAATATCTACGCGAACTCTGCGCCAACCTCAGTGGGGGCGACGCCTCCGGGATGGGTGTCGTCCTCGCATGCGAGGCGGCGGATGTCCAGTTGCCTGCGGACAAGGCGATCCCGCTCGCGCTGATCGTGAATGAGTTGGTGTCGAATGCGCTGAAGCACGCGTTTACCGACCTGGAGAGCGGGCGCATTGATGTGATCGCCCGGTCGGAGGAAGACGCGCTGGTTCTGGAGGTGGTCGACGACGGAGCCGGCAAGCGTCCAGGCGCCGAACCGAGTCTCGGCACGCGCATTGTTCAGGGGCTGGTCGGCCAACTCGGCGCCTCGGTCGAAACTGAGGACGCCGCGCCAGGCCACCGCGTTCTCATCCGGACGCCGATGGAAGAACGATGAGGCTGCGCGTCCTGATCGTCGAGGATGAGTTCTTCATCGCGACGGATCTTCAAGATCAGGTGGAGGAGCTGGGGTGTCGCGTCACCGGCACGGCGCACAACCTTGAAAGCTGCAAGCGCGTGGCGCGCGCTGAGCGGCCGGACATCGCCCTGATGGATTTGCGCCTCGCGCGCGGCTCGTCCGGAATCGACGCCTCGCAGTGGCTTCGCGACGAACTGGGTGTTCGCTGCATCTTTATCAGCGGAAACCTGGATGGTGCCACTCGCGAAAGGCTCTCGGCGGTGGAGCCGATCGCCTTCATCGGTAAACCCATCATTCCGCACCAGCTCAGGCGGGCACTCGTCACATACTGCAAAGCCCTTGCTGGATGAAGCGCCCGAAGGTCGCACTGCCCTTGCGCATCGCCTGCGAACCCGTCGCAGGTCATTGCTTCAGCGGCCAGGGCGGCCGAGGCATGGGCTGCTTAGAGCGCGATTATAGTACGTCAACCAAAAGAGGCCGGCTCGCAATCTCCGTACAAATAACAACAAGTATTACAACGGCACAATTGAACGGCCAGACACAGAAGCGGGGCGCGCTTCCAGACGTTCAGAGCTTCGCCTCCCAATCGCTTCCAAGAATTGTCTCCACGCGAACCGGCGCTTTTGCGATCCCTAGTCGTTGAGCCGGGGTCCTTTTTTCGCCATCACTTTCAAAGAAGTAGTATTTCGCCCCGGCGCGCGGCCGAGGCTCAACCCAGTTGTAGTATACGCGCATGATATCGAGCACCATGTGCATATACGCGGGATTGTACGCATGATGCCGGTACCACTGTGAAGTCCGGCCGGGTGCACTTACGCCACGACCAGCGTACATTGCCCGCTCACGAAGTAGGCTGAAGAAACTGTCAATCCCATGGAGCGATGGGCGGTCAAGGATCTCGACGAACATTTCGTCGTTCTTGTCCAGGCCGTAGTCTTCGTCTGAAAAATCGGGCATATGCACGATACCTACACTCTTCAGGGGCTCGTACTTCGTGCTAACAGGAAGCTGATAGAAGGGGAACGTATTGTTCTTAACTTTGAATTCCGTGGCGTTCATATAAACGAACAGCCGGCGGCTCATGGCGCTTTTCGACAACCCCAGCTTATCCCTGAACGCCTTGTATGCCTTGCCCGACATTGCCGATGCGGCCGTTCGCTGATCGTTGGTCATTTCCTTCGCGATCTTCACCACCGAGAGGCTGGCTCGCCGCGCCTTGAACCGCTGCGCAAGCATGGTCAGCGCCGCCGCTCGGCTTGAGCCATCGTCGTCGATGAACAGCATCAGGAAGGCCTTGTCGGGCAGTATGCGGTCCAGGTAGGCGTAATGACCGAAGGCAGTGTAGGTCTTGTCGACGAGAGCGCCTTTCGTCGGCGGCCCGAACTCGGCTGCGTTGAAGCGTTGGAGGTTCATCGTGTCGATGATCTGGCGGACGGCCTCAAGCGCTCTCATTGTCGCCGCGCTCTCGCTCATGAGCTTGAGTATCGCGACACGGGCCTTCTCGCTGCGCTCTGCGGTCTTTCGGTGACCCTCAGGACTGATCGAGCCGCTTGACGCGTCACCACCGTCGCCGGCCTTCTTGCGACGCTTCTCCGCTTTTCTCTCTTCCTTCTCGGCCTTCTCATATTCGGCATCGATCGCGGCTTGGTGGGCGGCCTCCGCTGTCGTCAGAAACTCGGGAAGGCGGAACCGGTTTATGCGCCAGTGCGCCGGATGCTTGTTCAGGTCCCCTGCCTCAAGGTCGGCCTTGAACCTGTCCCAGGGCTCGATCGAAGGGTCATAGGCGAGATCCAAGGCGAAAACGAACCCGGACAGGTTGTCGGCGGAGCCGATGGCAGTAAGCTGGGTAGTGCGTCGGTCGTCCTTCGTCGGCCAATTGACGATGTAGTCCTGGAAGTCGGTCGCAATCGAGAAGTGCCTGGTCCGAAGCGTCTTGAGGGCCTCGATCCGGTGCGCCTCAAAGGCAAGCATCCGGCGATGAATGAACTTGAGCCGATCGTAGAACAGCCTCGGGGTGATCCCTGGCTTTTTCCGGGTGATGGCCTGGACCGAGGACCCGTTCACGACTTCGGCCAGGATGAAGGGATTAACGTACTTCTTCTGCTGGTATGTCTTGACAACGCCCCGGCTAAACGTCGTCCCACACGCGCGGCACTGACACCGTTCCCGGCGGCTCTTCCCGCTGGCGTGTCCGAAACCGTTGTAGAGATCGGGAAATTCAGAGACCCGCGCACCGAAGTTCTCGCACCAGCGCTTAGTGCATGCCGCCACGCTAAGTATTCCCGTTTTGTTCTTAGCGCGATTTATTTCTTCCAGAACGCCGCCATTGCTGTAATAATTGAATGAGGAGCCACAAAGGCCACACCGCATCCTTTGCTTCGAAGGTCCGCCGAGGGTGTATTGGCCGACTGTGGGCTCAATGGGCGGCTGGCCCTTCCTTCTCCGACCTCGACGCTCGGGTAAGGGGTGGGGCGCTACTCCGTAGTTGGCGCACCGGGGATTGCGGCAAAAGTTGACCTGAACCCCAGCAACTTCTGGTGGTACCGCCGCCATGAGCTTCTGGTTTCGGGATTTCTGCACCTTCACCATCACAGCCGTTACCCCGCAGGACGTTGATCCTGCGGGGTATTTTCGAGGTGGCACGCCGGGCTGTCAACAATAATGCGGAATGGCTCCGGCACCTGGTGCCGGGCCTCTTTTTCGGGGGAGCCCGGCGCTGCTCAAGGCACCGCGGTCCAGACCTCCACCTGCGAGACGATCAGCCGGCCGGCCATGCGCTCAAGCATGACGTGCTCAAGCCGCGCCGGCTCGCGGCGTTCTTCCACGCTGACCACCGCGACGCCGTTCACCCGCACGATGAGGCGGCCGTCCTGGTTCCGCTCCAGAGCGATGCTGTGAACCGGTCCGCCCGCCAGGGAATCGTCCAGGACCTCGCTGCCCAGCGTGCGGGGGCCGCGGTCGGTGAGGCGTTCCAGTTCCACGCGCGAGCGGGAGGCGAAGGAGCCCAGCCGCACCCGATAGCCCGTTTCGCCCGCCCCATCCCGCACCGACAGGCCGGCATCGTGGCGCTCGGGATCGTCCTCCAGCGTCACCCTCGCCGTCAGGCGGAAGATCGGCGGGACATGCACCGGCAGCGCCAGCAGAGCCGGAGCCGCGCCCTTTGCGCCGCCACCGTGGGGCGCGGGGGGCGGAATGGTCGGAGGCGGCCCGTCCCCCTCCCCATTGCCGGAGGCCGCGCGGCCACGCAAGCGCTCGACCAGCCGGGTCACGGCGCCAAGCTGCTCCTGCAGCCGTTCGGCGTCATCGGGGGGACGGTCCGGCGGCGCCAGGGCCGGGCCGGTGGGCGGACTGACGACGCTGCCGGCAACCGCCTGCCACTGCCCCGACACGACCACCCACCGCGGGTCCGAGCGGTAGGCGCCGTCCTGAAAGGTGTCACGCACCACAAGCTGGGCGTAGGGGGCGTCGTAGCGGGCGATAAGGGCGCGCAGTTCCTTGATGAATGCGGGCGTCGCCGCGCCGCTGCGCTCGGCCTGCACCACCGCCCGCCGCAGATCCTCCACCAGCGCCTGGGCGCGGGAATCCGATTCGCCGCCCCCCGCCTCCTGGGCCGCAACGGGCATCGCCGCCACCAGAAGGACTCCGGCGGCGGCGACACGTCGGCGCAACAGGCGCATCGGCCGTCGGCCGTCAGGCGCGGTCGGTTTCGTCGGTCGCGTCATCCTCGGACGCGGTGTCTTCGGAGCCGTACAGGGCATCCAGGCCCTCCTCCCGCAGCGCGTCCTTGTCGGGCGTGGCCTCGAACGCGTCGGCCGGGTCGCCTTCACCGCCAGCCTCGGACCCGGCCTCGGCCTCGGCCTCGCCGTTCGCGTCGGCCTCTTCGTCGTAGAGCGCGTCGAGGCCTTCCTGGCGCAGCACGTCCTTCATGGCATTGGGATCGAAATCGCCGTCGCCGTCGTCCTCGTCGCCCACGGCATCGTCCGACCAGTCGATGCTGTCCTCGTCCAGGCTGTCGGCAAGCGCGGCCTCGGCCTCCTCGACCGTCAGGGCATGAGCGGCCGTGCTGTCTTCGCCCATGCCCGCATCGGCATCGCCCGCATCGTCGACCGCCGTTCCTTCGGGCACATCGGCCGGACCCAGCGCATCCAGGCCCTGCTCCCACACCGTGGACTTGAGGTCCTCTTCCTCCACCTGCCCGTCCAGGTCGGCGGCCACGGCGGCCTCCAGGTCCTCGCCCTCGGCCAGCGGTTCCTCGTCGTCGGAGCCGGGAGCGCGGTGGGTGCCGTCGGACAGGCGGTGAAGAATATCGTCCAGCTGTTCCAGCGTGTCGTATTCGATGGCAAGCGTGCCGCCGCGGCCGGCGAAGGTGATGGAGACGTTCAAGCCCAGAAGCTGCGACAGGTCGCGCTCCAGGGCCAGGGTGTCGGCGTCTTTCTCCGCGGACTTGGCGGCGGTCTTCTTGCGGGGCTGCTTCTTGCCCTCGGTCATCGCCAGCTTTTCGGTCTGGCGCACGTTCAGGCCGCGGGAGACAACCCGCTCCGCCAGGACCTCCGGGTTTTCCGAATTGAGCAGGGCGCGGGCGTGGCCGGCCGTCAGACGGCCCTCGCGCAGCATGCCCTTCACCGGATCGGGCAGCGCCAGCAGACGCATCATGTTGGCGACGTGGCTGCGGCTTTTGCCGACGGCCTTCGCCAGATCATCCTGGGTGTGCTGGAATTCGTCCATCAGGCGTTGATAGCCCTCGGACTCCTCCAGCGGGCTCAGGTCCTGGCGCTGGAGGTTTTCCACCAGCGCGACTTCCAGCGCCTCGCGGTCGGTGAAGGCCTTGACCAGGATGGGAACGTCGTGCAGTTGCGCCTGCTGCGCCGCGCGCCACCGGCGCTCGCCGGCGATGATCTCGAACAGGCTCGGGTCGTCCGGATGGGTCCGCACCAGGATGGGCTGGATGATGCCCTTTTCCCGGATGCTTTCCGCCAGGTCGTCGATGGCCTGCTGGTCGAATTCCTTGCGCGGCTGGAACCGGCCGGAGCGCAGGCGCCCCACGGGCACCAGCCGCTCGGCCGTCAGCCGGTCGCTCTGTTCCTGCTCGCCCGCAGCGGCGGGGCCGGCGGGCGCGGCGCCCGAGGCCTCGGCCCCGGCAGCGGTGGTGTCTTCCTCATCCCCGAACAGGGCGGACAGGCCCCGGCCGAGTCCGCGGCGTGCAGCGCTCATGCCCGGACCTCCTGCTTCTCACGCTTCAACACTTCGCCCGCCAGATGCACATAGGCCTGTGCCCCGGTGGACTTGAGATCATAGAGCAGCACCGGCTTGCCGTGGGACGGTGCCTCCGACACCCGCACGTTGCGCGGGATCACCGTGTCGTAGACCTTGCCCTTGAAGTAGTCGCGCACGTCGCTCGCCACCGCGTCCGACAAATTGTTGCGGCGGTCGAACATGGTCAGCACGATGCCCTGAATGTCCAGGTCGGGGTTGAAGGCCTTCTTCACCCGTTCGATGGTCTTCATCAGGTGGCTGACGCCCTCCAGTGCGAAGAACTCGCATTGCAGCGGCACGATCACGCTGTCGGCGGCGACGAGGGCGTTCAGCGTCAGCAGACCCAGCGCCGGCGGACAGTCCACATAGATGTAATCGTAATCCATCTCCGCCAGGCGGTGGGAGACGGCATCGCGCAGCCTCCCCTCGCGGCGGGAGACGTCCACCAGTTCCAGCTCGGCCCCCGCCAGATCGGCGGCCGACGGCACCAGGTCCAGCCCGGGCACACTGGTCTGAATGACCGCCTGATCCAGCGCGGCCTCGCCCATCAGGACATGGTAGCTGGAAATCTTGCGGTTGCCGCGCGCGATGCCCAGACCCGTGGAGGCGTTGCCTTGCGGGTCCAGGTCGATGATCAATACCTTCTTGCGGGCGGCGGCCAGGGCCGTTGCCAGATTGATGGCGGTGGTCGTCTTGCCGACACCGCCCTTCTGGTTGGCGATCGCGACGATGCGCGGGCGGCGGGACGGAGACAGGCTATTCATTGGGGCGAACCTCTCGCAGGCGCAAAACGACACCGGATGGGTCGGACTGGCTCGGGGAACGTGTGTCTTCGAATATCCAGATTTTGCGGGCCTGGGTCAATTCTTCGTCTATATTTTGACCCTTCAGAAGCAGCATCTCGCCATTTTTCGCCAGAAGAGGCACCGCAAGGTCCATCAATTTTGGCAGTGCGGCAAGAGCGCGGGCCGTGACGACAGGCGCGGTCAGGCCACTGACCCGCTCGATTCGCTGTGTGTGCACGGTAACCGGTGCCCCCGTCTGGCGGGCCACTTCCCGCATGAAGGTGCTTTTGCGCTGATCGGATTCGATCACATGCACCTCCGGCACGCCCATAATGGCGAGCACCAATGCCGGGAATCCGGCCCCGGAGCCAATGTCGATCAGGCGCGGCAGATTAGCCGGCAGATGCGGCCAAAGCTGCGCGGAGTCGACCATGTGCCGGCGCCACAGATCCGGGATCGTAGCCGGCCCGACGAGGTTGATCTTCTTCTGCCACTTGACGAGCAGGTCGGCGTAGAGCGTCAGGCGGTCCAGTGTTTCACGTGAAACACCGGTCGCGGCCTGAAACTGGGCCGGAGTCATGGGAGGCTGAGGCATGGCTGTAAAAAAGGGCTCCTGTGTTTCACGTGAAACATCGGGAGCCCTTCTTATAGCCCGGCTTACTCGGCGGGCGCTACCTCTGCGTCCGTTCGCCGGCGTTTGACGTATCCCAGAAGCGCCGTCAAGGCGGCCGGCGTCACCCCCGGCACCCGCGCCGCAGCACCCAAGGTCGATGGCTTGGCGGCGGCGAGCTTCTGCCGCACCTCGTTGGAGAGGCCGCCCACCTGGGCGTAGTCCAGACCGTCGGGCAGCCGCAGGGCCTCGTCCTTGCGGAAGGCGCGAATGTCAGCCTCCTGGCGCGCCAGGTAACCGGCGTAGCGGCCCTCGATCTCCAGCTGCTCGGCGACGTCGGCCCGCAGCCCGGTCAGCTCCGGCCACAGACCGCGCAGCCGCGCCATGTCCACCTCCGGGTAGCCCAGCAGGGTCATGGCGGAGCGGCGGGCGCCGTCCTGGTTCACCTTCAGGCCGCGCGCGTTCAGCTCCTTCGGCGTCATGGCAAGCGCGGTCATCAGTGCCCGGCCCTCTTCCAGCAGGGCACCCTTCTCCGCGAACGCGCGCGCCCGCTCCGGCCCCACCACGCCAACGTCAATCCCCGCCTGCGTCAGCCGCAGGTCGGCGTTGTCGGCGCGCAGCAGCAGCCGGTATTCGGCGCGGCTGGTGAACATGCGGTAGGGTTCCTTGGTGCCCAGGGTCACCAAGTCGTCCACCATCACGCCCAGATACCCGTCGGCGCGATCCGGCGCCCAAGCCTCCGATCCACCGACCAGCCGCGCGGCGTTGAGGCCGGCGAGCAGCCCCTGCCCCGCCGCTTCTTCGTACCCCGTCGTGCCGTTGATCTGCCCGGCGAGGAACAAGCCCGGCACCTTGCGGACTTCAAGGCTCGGCCGCAGTTCGCGCGGGTCGACGAAGTCGTACTCGATGGCATAGCCGGGACGGATGATGCGTGTCTTCTCCAGCCCCGGGATCAGGCGCACGACCTGCTCCTGCACATCCTCGGGCAGGCTGGTGGAGATGCCGTTGGGATAGACGGTCGGGTCGTCGTAGCCCTCCGGCTCCAGGAAGATCTGGTGGCGGTCGCGGTCCTCGAACCGCACGACCTTGTCCTCGATGGAAGGGCAGTAGCGCGGGCCGATGCTTTCGATCTGGCCCGAGTACATGGGTGCCCGGTGCAGGTTGTCGCGGATGATCGCGTGCACCGCGGGGCTCGTGTAGGTGATGCCGCAGTTGATCTGCGCTTGCGTGATGGCGCGCGTCATATAGGAGAACGGCACCGGGGGATCGTCGCCCGGCTGGCTGTCGAGGCTCGCCCAGTCGATGGTGTTGCCGTCCAGGCGCGGCGGCGTGCCCGTCTTCAAACGGCCAAGCGCCAGCCCCGCCCGGTCGAGCGTCTTCGAAAGCCCCAGCGCCGGCGCCTCGTCGACGCGGCCGGCCGGCCACGTCTTCTCGCCAAGATGGATCATGCCGCGCAGGAAGGTGCCGGTGGTGATGACCACGGCACCGCAGGAGATGACCTCCCCCTCCCCCGTCACCACGCCGCGCACCCGGCCGGCACCGTCCAGGTCCAGGTCCTCCACGGCGGCGGCGCGGATGGTCAGGTTCGGAGTCTCGGCCAGCAGGTCCTGCACCGCCTGGCGGTAGAGCTTGCGGTCGGCCTGGGCGCGCGGGCCCCGAACCGCCGGCCCCTTGCTGCGGTTGAGCATGCGGAACTGCAAGCCGCCCCGGTCGATGGCCCTGGCCATGATGCCGTCAAGCGCGTCCACCTCCCGCACCAGGTGGCCCTTGGCAAGACCCCCGATGGCCGGGTTGCACGACATCTCGCCGATGGTTTCCACCTTGTGGGTCAGCAGCAGGGTCGCCGCGCCCATACGCGCGGACGCCGCCGCCGCCTCGGTTCCCGCGTGGCCGCCGCCGACCACGATCACGTCAAAGCCCTTGGTCATCATCATTTGCCGATACAGAAATCGCGAAAGATCACGTCGAGAAGCTCATCCACCTCGACCCGACCGGTGATGCGGCCCAGCGCCCGGACCGCCAGCCGCAGGTCCTCCGCCGCCAGTTCCGCCAGATCGGCGGATCGCGCGCGGGCCAGGGCCTCCACGCACTCCGCCAGCGCCGCCCGGTGGCGCGCCCGGGTGAGCGCCGGGGCCGCCGAACCGCCCGAGAGCCGATCGGCCACCAGCGCCGTCAACCGCTCCAGCAGCGCATCCAGCCCGCGCCCGGTCTTCACCGACAACGGCAGCGCCGGCCGCCCGTTCACCGCCGGCGACTCGGGCACCGCGCCCAAGTCCGCCTTGTTGACCACCACCAGCGCCGAGTCGTCAACCAGCGACAGCGTGTGGTCATCCACCGCGGGCCAGTCCGCGCCGTCGAACACCGCCAGCCGCAGGTCCGCCTGTTCCGCCCGCGCCCGCGCCCGGCGGATGCCTTCGGACTCGATGGTCTCCGCCGCCTCGCGCAGGCCCGCCGTATCGGCCAGCACCACCGGGTAGCCGCCCAGGTCCAGGTGAACGTCCACCACATCCCGCGTCGTGCCGGCGATGTCGGAGACGATGGCCGCCTCGCGCTTGGCCAGGGCATTGAGCAGGCTCGACTTGCCGGCGTTGGGCGGGCCGATGATGGCGATGTGCAGGCCGTCCCGCAGGCGCTCGCCCCGATGGCCGTCGTCCAGGTGGATGCGCATCTCGGCGGTCAGGCCCTCGACGCTCCCCCAGATGGCACGCTCGGCCGCCGGGGGCAACTCCTCGTCGGGAAAATCAATAAAGGCTTCCAGGTGCGCCAGCGCCCGCACGAGCCGGTCGCGCCAGCCGTCGTAGAGCCGCGCCAGCGCCCCGTCCATCTGCCGCAGGGCTTGCCGCCGTTGGGCCGCCGTTTCGGCGTCGATCAGGTCCGCGAGCGCCTCGGCTTGCGTCAGGTCCATCTTGCCGTTCTCGAACGCGCGGCGGGTGAACTCGCCCGGCTCGGCCACCCGCAGGCATTCCTGCGCCGACAGCAGGGCCATGACGGCCTCCATCACCGCGCGGCTGCCGTGAAGGTGAAGCTCCACCACGTCTTCCCCGGTGAAGGACGCCGGCGCCGGGAAACGGAGCGCCAATCCGTCGTCCACCTGCTCCCCGTCCTCTCCCAGCACCCTTATGCGAGCCGCCCGGCGAGGCTTGGGAAGCGGGGCGCCCGCCGTCAGGGCGGACAACGCGGCATCGGCCAGCGGTCCGGAAATGCGGACAATGGCGACACCCGCCCGGCCAGGGGCGGTCGCGGGGGCGAAGATTGTGGGGGTCATGGGCGGGTTCCAAAACACCGGGTGAAGGCGGATCAGGGGCGGGCTTTCGTGCAGCGAGGCCACCAAGACGCCAAGGACACCAAGAGGCCGTGCTGATGGGGGTGCTGCGGCTTCATCACTGGCCCTGTGAGGGAAACACCAAGACACCAAGACTTCCGGCTGCGCCGGAATATGGTGCGAGGGAGCCTCGGGCTCCCTCGCGCTCCCTCGATTCCTTAATCATCTTCCATGACCGCAAACTGCGCAGGGTGGTGAGCGGGAGGATGATGGCGCGCCTACGCGCGCTGTCTTGGTGCCTTGGTGGTTCATAAATCACCATTCACCGCTGATGCCACGGTGCCGAAGTCAGCACACCCTCTTCGTGTCTTCGTGGCTATAACCGCACCAAGCCACCGGAGCAGAGCACCCTACTCCGCCGCCTCACCAACGCGCGCTGCGATCTGCTCGCGCTCCGTCTCCTCGGGGCGCAGCATCAGGCGCTCCACCCGGCCGCCATTGATCAGGTGGGTTTGCAGGACCTCGTCGACGTCCTCGAACGTGCGGACGGCGTACCAGATGCCCTCCGGATACACCACCATCACCGGGCCGAGTTCGCAACGGTCGAGGCAGCCGGCGTTGTTGATGCGCACGCCCTCGATCTTCAGTTCCTTGGCGCGCGCCTTCATGTAGTTGCGCAGCTTCTCCGACCCGCGGCGGGCGCAGGAGCCGCGCGGATGCCCTTCCGGCCGCGCGTTGGTGCAGGCGAAGACGTGCGCGCGGTAATAAGGCGCGGGATCGGCGGCGGCGGACGACACGGGGTCTCTACTCCTTGCTCTTGGATGACGAGCCGCCTTGCGCGGCCCGGCTCATCTGGCTCCAGAAGGCCTTCTGCATCTGCTCCCAGCCCTGGACGCCGACGGGCAGCCAGGTCTTGAACAGGGCCTCGGGCTCCATGGCGCTCAGGCTGCTCATCATGCGGTTCTGGATTTCCTGCATCATGGCGTCCTGCATGGGCTTCACGTCGGGCAGGCCGAGGAAGGTGCGCGCCTCTTCCGGCGTGCAGTCTATGTCGATGCTGATCTTCATGAGGATCCCCTTCCCCGCGTCCGGTTGCAACAGAGGCATGGCAACACAAAGTAAGCCACGCGCACCGGGTGCGCAATGTCTGCTCCGCGCCAAACGTCTCAGGCCCGACCCAGAGGGAGACCACATGATGTCCGGCAACCAGCTCGGCCAGGAAACCAGCCCCTATCTCCTGCAGCACGCCGACAACCCGGTGCACTGGCGCCCCTGGAGCCAGGCGGCGCTGGACGAGGCCAAGGCGGCGGGGAAGCCGGTGCTGCTGTCCGTCGGCTATGCCGCCTGCCACTGGTGTCACGTCATGGCGCACGAAAGCTTCGAAGACGCCGAGACGGCCGAGGTGATGAACGACCTGTTCATCAACATCAAGGTCGACCGAGAGGAACGGCCCGACGTGGACGCAATTTATATGAGCGCGCTGCAGCTCATGGGCCAGAGGGGCGGCTGGCCGCTGACCATGTTCCTGACGCCGAACGGCGAGCCATTCTGGGGCGGCACCTACTTTCCGAAAGACAGCGCCTTCGGCCGGCCCGGCTTCAAGGATGTGCTGCGCCAGGTGGCCGAGGCCTATCACCAGTCGCCGGAAAAGGTCTCCAACAACACCGGCGCCCTGGTCGACGCCCTGCGCAAGGGCCTGAACCTGCCCCAGAGCAGCGAGCCGCCGGCCGCGCTCGCCCTGCCCGTCGTCGACCAGCTGGCCGAAAGCCTGACCGGCCATGTGGACCCGGAATGGGGCGGCCTGCGCGGGGCGCCCAAGTTTCCGGTGGTCTTCGCCTTCGATGCCCTGTGGCGGTCGTGGCGCCGCACGGGGCGGCAGGAGTTGCGCGACGCCGTGCTGCTGACACTCGACCGGCTGTGCCAGGGCGGCATCTATGACCACCTGGGTGGCGGCTTCGCCCGCTACTCGACAGATGCGCAATGGCTGGTGCCGCACTTCGAGAAGATGCTCTACGACAACGCCCAGCTCATCGACCTGATGACCAGCGTGTATCAGGAGACGCGCAGCCCCCTCCTCCAGGCCCGGGTGGAGGAAACGGTGGACTGGCTGGAGCGGGAGATGATCGCCGAGAACGGCGCCTTCGCCGCCAGCCTGGACGCCGACACGGAAGGCGAGGAAGGGCGCTTCTACGTCTGGACGGAGGACGAGATCGACCGTGTTCTGGGCACCGACGCCGACGCCGCCCTGTTCAAGCGCGCCTACGACGTGCGCCCCGGCGGCAACTGGGAAGGCAAAACGGTGCTGAACCGGAACTTTTCCGACGTGGGCGACGAACCGGCTTTGGAAACAAAGCTCTACCGCGCGCGCATGCTGTTGTTGCGGGAGCGGGACAAACGCACCGCCCCGGGCCGCGACGACAAGGTGCTGGCCGACTGGAACGGCCTCATGATCCATGCCCTGGCCCGCGCCGGCGCCGTGTTCGGCCGACCGGAATGGGTGGACCTGGCGCGGTCGGCCTATGACGGCATCCGCGACACCATGAGCCGCCCCGGCGACCGCCTGGGCCACAGCTTCCGCAGGGGCCGGCTGCAGGACGTCGCCATGCTCGACGACTACGCCAGCATGGCCCGCGCCGCCCTGACGCTGCACCAGGTGACCGGCGTTGTGGACTTCATCGACCACGCGAGCCGGTGGGTGGCGGTGCTGGACGCGGAGTACTGGGATGACACGGCCGGCGGCTACTTCCTGACGGCCGCCGACGCCACCGACCTGATCCTGCGCACCAAGTCCGCGCAGGACAACGCCACGCCATCGGGCAACGGGGTGGCGGCCATCGTGTTGGCAAGCCTCTGGCACCTGACGGGCGAGGAGCGCTACCGCCGCCGCGCCATTGACCTGATCGAGCACTTCCGGGCCCTGGCGCTCAACAGCTATCCCCACGGCGCGACGCTGTTGCAGGGGTTCGAGTTGCTGGAGGACGCCGTGCAGGTGGTCATTGCCGGCACCGGATCGGCCGCCGCCGCGCTGACGGAAGCGGCCCTGGACGCACCGACCCCGGGGCTTATCCTGCAACGGGCGACCGCGCCGGACGCCCTGCCCCGGGGCCACCCGGCCCACGGCAAGACGACAGTAGACGGTCAGGCTGCCGCCTATGTCTGCCGGGGTACCGTGTGTTCCGCCCCGGTCACCAATGCCGAGGATTTGCGGGCGCAGCTGGCGGCGCGGTAAAATTGACGCCTCGCACCCTGTCCAGCCTGGAGACCCCATGAGCCAGATTTCGCTGCATTCCCCGGTCGGGGACATCACCTTGTTCGAGGCCGACGGCGTCATCGTGGCCGTGGAGTGGGGCTGGGTGCCCGACCAGGAAGAGACCCCGCTGCTGGCCGAGGCGCGTCGGCAGTTGGACTCCTACTTCTGCGGCGATCTCATGGCCTTTTCCCTGCCGCTGAACCCGGCCGGCGGCACCGCCTTCCAGCGCCGGGTGTGGCAGGTCATGGCGTCCATCCCCTACGGCCACACCCGCGCCTACGGCGACCTGGCGGCAGACCTGGGCTCGTCGGCCCGTGCCGTGGGCAGCGCCTGCGGCCGCAATCCCCTGCCCATCCTGATCCCCTGCCACAGAGTCGTCGGCCGCAACGGGTCGCTCGGCGGCTATACGGGGTCAGAGGGCGTTGACACCAAGAAGCGCCTGCTGCTGCTGGAGGGGGCCGCCCTGCCCCTGCCGGCGGCCTGAGCAGGCCCCGCATTTTCAACCGAGGATATTTCTGGAGGAAACCGTGGCGACACAGATTCGCATTCACGAAACCGGCGGCCCCGAGGTGATGAAGGTCGAAACCGTCGACATCGGCGCGCCAGGCCCCGGCGAGGTACGCCTCCGCCAGAGCCACTGCGGCGTGAACTTCATCGACACCTACCACCGCACCGGCCTCTATCCGGTGCCCCTGCCCTCGGGCATCGGCCTGGAAGGCCTTGGCGTGGTGGAAGCCCGCGGCGACGGCGTGACGGAGTTCGAGGAAGGCGACCGCGTCTTCTACGCCACGGGCCCCATCGGCGGTTATGCCGACAAGCGCCTGATCCCGTCTGAAAAGCTGGTGCGCGTACCCGAGAATCTGTCCGACGACCAGATCGGCGGTCACATGCTGCGCGCCCTGACCGCCCAGTATCTGCTGCGCCGCCTGTACAAGGTGCAGCCGGGCGAGCAGGTCCTGTTCCACGCCGGCGCCGGCGGGCTGGGGCAGATCGCGATTCAGTGGCTGAAGCACATCGGGGCGGAGGTCATCACCACCGTCGGCTCCGATGAAAAGGCCGAGGTGGCAAAGAAGCTGGGGGCCGACCACGTCATCAACTACTCCACCGAGGACTTCGTCGCCCGCGTGAAGGAAATCACCAACGGCGTCGGTGTGCCGGTGGTCTACGACGGCGTCGGCAAGACCACGTGGGAAGGCTCGCTGGACTGCCTGAAGGGCCGCGGCATGATGGTCAGCTTCGGCAATGCCTCGGGCTCGGTAGAGAGTTTCTCGCCCGGCATCCTGTCGACCAAGGGTTCCCTCTTCCTGACCCGCCCCACCCTGATGGGCTACTGCGGCACCCGCCCGGAGCTGATCGAGTCGGCGACCGACGTGTTCGAGGTCATCGGCACCGGCGCGGTGACCATCGAGAAGGCGACTGTCTATCCGCTGAAGGACGCGGTGCAGGCGCACAAGGATCTGGAGGGCCGCAAGATCGTGGGCTCCACGGTACTGATGCCGTAAAGGGTTTGCCCGCCGAATGAAGAAAGGCCGCCGCTCCGGCACGGGGCGGCGGCCTCTTTTGTGTTTCACGTGAAACACCGGCTTCGGTGTAGGTCGGTTTAGCCACCAAGAACACCAAGTGGGCGTGCCGACGGCGATGGGGTTTCATTGTTTGAGGCTGGTTCGAAGCTACTGCCAAGGCACCAAGACAGCGCGCGAAGGCGTGCCTTTTTCCTTCTGTTGGCCAGTCGGTCGCAGTCTGCGCGCTTAAATGAAGAATAGACAATCGCGGGAGCGGGAGGGAGGCCGCGCCTCCCTCACAAACCATTCCAGCGCAGCCGGAAAACAGACCGATGCAATGACGCGACGGCCTCACCGCCCGCACACCCTCTTGGTGTCCTTCGTGTCTTGGTGGCTTCCCTCGCACACCCTCAGCCGCGTCGCCGCGCGAACGCCCTCGGCGGGGTGAACAGCAGGGCCAGCCAGAAGACGATGTTCACCAGCCCGCCCGCCGCCGGGCTGATGAAACCCGACACAAGCCCCGTCACCGCCACGACCGCCACCAGCGTCAGCCAGCCCGGCAAGCCGGTGTCGCGCAGGCGCTTGGCTATCATGTTGACCTGGGCGAGGAGGAAAACGGCGGCCACCAGCACCAGCACCGTCCGCACAACAGGGCCGAGAGCATCCCGCACAGCCTGGTCGGCCTGTTCCGGTGTCATGCCCTCGGTCGGCTGGTTGAGGCCGAGGCCGACGACGATCGCCATGACGGCGGCACCCCCCACGGCCCAGAGACCGGCGATGTGCCAGAAGAAGGGCGCCCGGTGCAGGGTGCCGTGGCGCAGGTTGCCGAACAGGGTGTGGAGGATCTTCACGGGTCGCGACTCGCCAGAAAACAAGGCCGGTTGCCAGGGCGGAACGAGCCGACTCGACCGCCCGGAAGAGACAAGGGCCGCCGGCGATTTCTTGCGCGGCGGCCCTTGGCGGAATGGATCAGGTATTCATGCTCTCGAAGAAGTCCGCGTTGTTCTTGGTCTCCTTGATCTTGGAGAGCAGGAACTCCATGGCGTCCTGGGTGCCCATGGGCGACAGGATGCGCCGCAGGACCCACATCTTCGACAGCGTGGACTTCTCGACCAGCAGCTCCTCCTTGCGGGTGCCCGAGGCCGTGATGTTGATGGCCGGGAAGATGCGCTTGTCGGACAGCTTGCGGTCCATGACGATCTCGGAGTTGCCGGTGCCCTTGAACTCCTCGAAGATCACTTCATCCATGCGGCTGCCGGTCTCGATGAGCGCGGTGCCGATGATGGTGAGCGAGCCGCCTTCCTCGATGTTGCGGGCCGCGCCGAAGAAGCGCTTGGGCCGCTGCAGGGCGTTGGCGTCCACACCGCCCGTCAGCACCTTGCCCGACGACGGCACGACCGTGTTGTAGGCGCGCGCCAGGCGGGTGATGGAGTCCAGCAGGATGACCACGTCGCGCTTGTGCTCCACCAGGCGCTTGGCCTTTTCCAGCACCATTTCCGTCACCTGCACGTGGCGCTGCGCCGGCTCGTCGAAGGTGGACGAGACCACCTCGCCGTTCACGCTGCGCGCCATGTCGGTCACTTCCTCCGGCCGCTCGTCGATGAGCAGCACGATCAGGTAGACCTCGGGATGGTTGGCGGCGATGGAGGACGCCAGGTTCTGCAGCATCACGGTCTTGCCGGTGCGCGGCGGGGCGACCAGCAGGGCGCGCTGCCCCTTGCCCAGCGGCGCCACCAGGTCTATGACGCGCGCGGTGCGATCCTTCTTGGTCGGATCGTCGATTTCCAGGGTCAGCTTCTGGTCGGGGTAGAGCGGCGTGAGGTTGTCGAAGTTGATGCGATGGCGCACCGCCTCCGGTTCCTCGAAATTGATCTGGTTGACCTTCAGCAGCGCGAAGTACCGTTCGCCGTCCTTGGGCGCCCGGATCTGTCCTTCCACCGTGTCGCCCGTGCGCAGGCCGAAGCGCCGCACCTGGCTGGGGCTGACGTAGATGTCATCCGGCCCCGGCAGGTAGTTGGCTTCCGGCGCCCGCAGGAACCCGAAGCCGTCCTGCAAAATCTCCAGCACACCGTCGCCGTAGATGGGCGTATCGTTCTCGGCGAGCTGCTTGAGGATGGCGAACATCATGTCCTGCTTGCGCAGGGACGAGGCGTTCTCGACCTCAAGTTCCTCGGCGAACGCCAGCAGTTCGGCGGGGGATTTCTGCTTCAGCTCCTGAAGTTGCATGATCTTTCCAGGCGATAATAACGGGATGGGGAACCGGCTAGGCGGCGACGGCGGGGGAGAATGCGCGAGTCGATCCGGTCGACGAACGATGGGTCGGTATGGAGCGGAGTCAGCCCTGGATGAAGGCTGATACGGCGCCGGGCCCGTGGCCGGATTGTCGCGAATGTGGGGTGGGTGCGTTTGTGGCGGGCCCAGGACGGGTCCGCATTTCAGGTCACCATACGCAAACGGGTTTGCAAGTCAAACGAATCTTACAGCCGGAACAATCAACGGCGCCGTTCGTTCCACTTCGCAGGCGGAAGATGGCGCAGAAAGTTTAAAAAAGCAAGACGGGCGACCCTGAAAGGTGCCGCCCGCCCACATCAACGGTCGTGAAGATCAGAACCACTTGAAGATCACCAGCGGGATGATCGCCAGAAGCAGAACCGTCGGAACCTCGTTCATCCAGCGATAGAACTTGTGGCCGCGGCTGTTGGTGTCGTTCAGGAAGTCCTTGCGCCACTTTGCGTAGGCGCCGTGCATGCCGGCCATGATCAGCACCAGCAGAAGCTTGACGTGCATCCAGCCGTCGGTCATCCAGGTCGGGAACATCAGGAAGCCGGTGATGAACACCACGATGATGGAGGGGTTCATGATCCCCTTCAGCAGCCGGCGCTCCATGACCTTGAAGGTTTCCGACGTCGGCGTGCCCGCCCCTTCCATGGCGTGGTAGACGTAAAGCCTGGGCAGGTAGAACAGCCCGGCCACCCAGGTGATGACCGAGATGATGTGCAACACCTTGACCCAGTTGTATATCTCGCTGCCATAGTCCAGCACGATGATGGTCTCCCCTCGGCTTGTCCTGGATGATTACGAGGCCACGGTGGCCGGCGCGGCAGCCTCGGCATGGGCCCGATTGGGGCAGCGGCCGCAGATCCCCGGACACAGCCGGCCGCCCTTCTCGCTGACGGGGGTGTCGCCCGAGGCGGCGGCCTGGCGCACCAGACCGGCCAGCCCCTCGATGAACGGCGGCGCCGACAGCACGGTGGAAACCCGGCGGTAGAGCGGCACGCCGCTCTGTTCCGCCAGTTCGCCGTATTCGATGTCCAGTTCCACCAGCGTTTCCGAGTGCTCGGAGACGAAGGCGATGGGCACCACCACCAGCGGCCGTTTCTCGGCGCCCGCGGCCTGGATTTCGTCGTCGGTGGCCGGGCCGATCCACTCCAGCGGGCCGACGCGGCTCTGGTAGCTGACCTTCCAGTCAAGGTCCGGGCGGTCGAGGTGCGCGGCGACGGCGGCGGACGTCTGCTCCACCTGCCACTGGTACGGGTCGCCGGCCTCGATGACCTTCTTGGGCAGCCCGTGGGCGGAGAACAGCACCCGCGGCGGCGGATGATCGCCCCGCTCGGCCTCCAGCGCATCCAGCGTCTCGGCCAGCAGGGCCGCCTGGGCGCGCACGAAGCCGGGGTCGGTGGGGTAGCAGCAGACGGACACGGTATCGGCGGTCAGCCCCTGCCGCGCGGCCTCCCGCGTCCATTCCCCGATGGAGGAACCGGACGTGGTGGTGGAGTACTGCGGATAGAGCGGCAGCAGCACCACCTTGTCGGCCCCGAATTCCTTCACCCGCTTCACCGTCTCTGCCGTCAGCGGATGCCAGTAGCGCATGGCGATGAAGACGCCCACCTCGTCGGCGGCACCGGAAAGTGCTGCCTGAAGGGCCGTCGCCTGGTCCAGCGTGTGCGGCAGCAGGGGCGAGCGGCCGTCCAGGTTGGCGTAGATTTCCCGCGCCACCGGCGCCCGGCGGCGGCTGATGAACTGCGCCAACGCCCAGCGCACCGGCGTCGGCGCGCCGATGATGGCCGGGTCGTTGAACAGGTTGAACAGGAACGGCCGGATGGCCTCCGGGCTGTCGGGACCGCCCAGGTTGAACAGAACGACGGCAAGCTTCTTCATCGGCAATCCGGTTGCGGCTGGGAACGCGAAACGGGTGGTCGGAGGCTTCTACGTCAGGAACCGGCCTTTCGGATGTGTTCGACCATCATCGCCACGTTCTCCGGCGGTGTTTCCGGCGTGATTCCGTGGCCCAGGTTGAAGATGAACGGCCCGTTGCCCAGCGCCTCCAGCGTCCGGTCGATGCGGTCCAGCATGGCCTGGCCGCCGGCGATGAGCAGGATGGGGTCCAGGTTGCCCTGCACCGGGCAGCGCGTCTGGATGTGGTCGCGGGCGTAGTCCAGCGGCACGGTGGTGTCCAGGCTGACGGCGTCCACGCCCGTCTTCTCGATGAAGGCGGGATACATGGGACCGGCGCCGCGCGGGAAGCCGATGACCTTGGTGCCCGGCCGCGCCTCCTTCACCCGGCGGGTGATGTCGGCGATGGGGCGGATGGACCAGCGCTCGAAGGCATCGTCGGCCAGCACGCCGGCCCAACTGTCGAAGATCTGCAGCGCTTCCGCGCCGGCGTCGACCTGTTCGATCAGATAGGCGGTGGTGGCGTCCACCAGCATCCCGATCAGGCGGTCAAAGCCCTCGGGGTCGCTGTAGGCCCATTTCTTGGTGTTGGCGTAGTCCTTGGACCCGCCCCCTTCCACCATGTAGGTGGCCACCGTCCAGGGTGCGCCGCAGAACCCGATGAGCGCGGTCGTCGGCGGTATCTCCCTGCCAAGCCTCCGCACGGTCTCGAACACGGGCGCGAGGTGGGGAAGGACGCGCTGGGGGTCCAGCTTGTCCAGTTCCTCCACCGACCGCACGGGATCAAGCTTGGGTCCCTCGCCTTTCACGAAGCGCAGCGGCTGACCCAGCGCATCCGGGATCACCAGGATGTCGGAGAACAGGATGGCGGCGTCGAAACCGTAGCGGCGCAGCGGCTGGTGCGTCACCTCGACGGCGTAGTCGGGGGTGTAGCAGAGCGTCAGGAAGTCGCCGGCCTTGGCCCGCACCTCCCGGTATTCGGGCAGATAGCGGCCGGCCTGGCGCATGAGCCAGATGGGGGGCGGGCTGAGCGTTTCTCCGTTCAGGACACGGAGGAAGCGCTTCTCGGAGGTCTCAGACATGGCGGTCCCGGGCTGTTTTCCACGGTCCCTCATAACAGAGAGGGGTGTTGGGGTGAAATGTTGTAGTGGCTTGTTGGTCCTGTGAATCCTGTGGATTAGAGTCCGTCCCCAGGTTTGTCCACAGCGACTCGGGCGGCCTGTGGGTGTTTCACGTGAAACTGTGGATCGGGCGGGGATGCCCCGCCAGACTCCCCCTGGACTCCGCCGAGTCGCACACACGGTGGAGAACCTTGGGGATAACGTGGATAACTTGGCCTCCAGAGTGCCTTGTCCACGACTCCCCCGCAAGCCGCACCGCACAATCCCCATGGGCGCGGCAGTGGGGGTGGTCCCGGGTGGTGGGTGTGTGAAAATCTGCGGCGGCCGGATCGGCAGCGGCTTATCCCCGACTCCAGCGCGTTATCCACAGGCGCCGAGTCGCAGTTTCGACGGACGGAAAGGAGGGGTCTTCCCATCGTGCGCAGCTTTCATCTTCACCTGATCTCGGATTCCAGCGGCGAGACCGTCAGCGCCATCGCCCGCGCCTGCCTCGTGCAGTTGTCCGAGGTGCACGCCGAGCAGCACCTGTGGTGGCTGGTGCGCACCCGCGGCCAGGCCGTGCGCGCCCTGGAAGGCGTGCGGGCCGCCCCTGGCGTGGTGCTGTGCACCGTCGTCGACCTGGAAATCCGGGCGCTGCTGGAACAGGGGTGTCGCGAGGCGGAGGTGCCCTTTATCCCCGTGCTCGACCCCGTCATGCAGGCGCTGGGCGGCTATCTTCAGGTGGAGGTGGGGCGCGAGCCCGGCCGCCAGCACGTGCCCGACGCCGACTATTTCCGCCGCATCGACGCCATCCACTATTCCATGGAGCACGACGACGGCCAGGGCATGGACCGGCTGGGGGAAGCGGACATCATCATCATGGGCGTCTCGCGCACCTCCAAGACGCCCACCTGCATGTACCTGGCCAACCGCGGCCTGAAGGCGGCCAACGTGCCGCTGGTGCCGGGCATCGGCATCCCCGACGAGGTCCTGCGCCTCAAGCGTCCCCTGATGGTGGGCCTGACCCGCGACCCCCGCAGCCTGGCCGACATCCGCAAGACGCGGCTGAAGGTGATGAACGACGAGACCAACACCGATTACGCCGACGTGGAGCGCGTGCGCGACGAGGTCCTGACCGCCCGGCGCCTGTTCACCCGCCACGGCTGGCCGGTCATCGACGTCACCCGCCGCAGCATCGAGGAAGCGGCGGCGGCCATCATGCAGCTGCACCGGAACCGGGCGGGGTGAGGCGGGCTCCGGTGGCTTTGTGCAGGGAAGCCACCAAGACACGAAGGACACCAAGAGGGTGTGCTGACGGTGGTGCTGCGGCTTCAGCGGCTGACGTCGTTTTTAAACACGAAGCCAAAAAGACACCAAGACAGCGCGCGAAGGCGCGCCATCCTCATCATGGCAACGAGTGCTCCCGGTCTGCGGGAATGATGATGAGAAAGTCATCGAGGGAGCGCGAGGGAGCCCGCGGCTCCCTCGCACGAAATTCCGGCGAAGCCGGAAGGCGCTGCGCCGCCCGCCGCTGATCCGCGTTATCCCGGTCTCTTGGTGTTCTTAGTGTCTTGGTGGCCTCGCTGCACGAATGCCGGCCACTCTTGGACAAACTCTTCTCGCGGCGCTAAAACCGACTCAAGGACCCCCCGCGAAGGAGCCTCCATGACCCAGTTGATCCTGGCTTCCGGCAGCCGCACGCGGCAGAAGATGCTGGCCGATGCCGGCGTGCCGTTCACCGTCGAGGTGCCGCGCGTCGACGAGGACGGCGTCAAGGCCGGCATGAAGAACGAAGGTGCCAAGCCCGGCGATGTGGCAGAGGCCCTGGCGGAGCTGAAGGCCACCCGCGTCAGCCGCAAGCACCCCGACGCCCTGGTGGTGGGCGCCGACCAAATGCTCGCCTGCGAGGGGCTGTGGTACGACAAGCCGCACGACATCGAGGCCGCCCGCGCCCAGCTTCACGGCCTGCGCGGTCGCACGCACGAGCTGGTGTCCTGCGCCGTGGTGGTCCAGGGCGGCAAACGCATCTGGCATCATATCGACAGCGCCAAGCTGACCATGCGGCCGTTTTCCGAGGATTTCCTGACCGAGTACCTGGAAAAAGTGGGCGATGACGCCACCCACTCCGTCGGCGGCTATCAGATCGAGGGGCTGGGGGCGCAGTTGTTCACCCATGTGCGGGGCGACTACTTCACCATCCTGGGGATGCCGCTGCTGCCGCTGCTGGACGTGCTGCGCAATCACGGGGTGCTGACGCCATGATGGTTTCCGGCAAGGCCCGCATCGCCGGCGTCATGGGATGGCCGGTGAAGCACTCCCGCAGCCCGCGCCTGCACGGCTGGTGGCTGGAGGAGCACGGCATCGACGGCGCCTACATCCCCCTGCCCGTCCGCCCCGAGGATTTCGAGGCCGCCGTGCGCGCCCTGCCCAAGCTGGGCTTCGCCGGCGCCAACGTC
Organism: Caenispirillum salinarum; assembly: GCF_044803115.1. Lineage (GTDB taxonomy): Bacteria > Pseudomonadota > Alphaproteobacteria > Rhodospirillales > Rhodospirillaceae > Caenispirillum > Caenispirillum salinarum_A. Next base: position 212,572 of record NZ_CP085224.1, read on the forward strand.
ACCGTCCCCCACAAGGAGGCCGCGCTTCGGGCCTGCGACGAGGTTTCCGACCTGGCCGGGCGCATCGGGGCGGTGAACACGCTGGTCTGCCGCGACGACGGCACGCTCTATGGCGACAACACCGACGGGTTCGGCTTTCTGGAGAACCTCCGCGCCGGCTGCCGGGGCTGGCAGGCCGATGCCGGGCCGGCCGTCGTGCTGGGCGCCGGCGGCGCCGCGCGCGCGGTGGTGGCCGCGCTTCACGATGCCGGCTGCCCGGAGGTCCGCCTCAGCAACCGCACCCGCGCCCGCGCCGAGGATCTGGCGAATGGGCTGGGCGGCGCGGTGACGGTGGTGGACTGGGACAGCCGGGCGGAGGCCCTGGACGGCGCCGGGCTGCTGGTGAACACCACCACACTCGGCATGGAGGGCGCGCCGCCGCTGGACATGCCGCTCGACCCCCTGCCGCGCGGGGCGCTGGTCACCGACATCGTCTACGCGCCCCTGGTCACCGACCTGCTGGCGCGGGCAGAGGCGCGCGGCAACCCGGTGGTGGACGGCCTGGGAATGCTGTTGCACCAGGGCCGGCCGGGGTTCGAGGCGTGGTTCGGCGTTTTTCCCGAGGTGACCGACGACCTGCGCCAGTTCGTGCTGGGAGAGCCGGCGGCATGATCGTCCTGGGGCTGACCGGCTCCATCGCCATGGGCAAATCCACCGCCCACGCCATGCTGAAGGAGATGGGCGTGCCGGTGCACGACGCCGACGCCGCCGTCCACCGCCTGTTCGCCCCCGGCGGCGCGGCGGTGGCGCCGCTGGAGGCGGCCTTTCCCGGCGTCGTCACGAAGGCGGGCGGTGTCGACCGGCAGGAGCTTTCAAAGCGTGTCATGGGCGACGAGGACGCCTTCAGGCGGCTGGAGGGCATCGTCCATCCGCTGGTTCGCGGCGCCGAGCACGCCTTCATGGCGCGCCAGCGCCTCGCCCGCGTGCCGCTGGTGGCGCTGGACGTGCCGCTGTTGTTCGAGACCGGCGGCGAGGCGCGGTGCGATGCCGTGGCGGTGCTGTCCGCGCCCCTGTTTCTCCAGCGCCTGCGGGTGTTGAAGCGCCCGGGGATGACCGAGGCGAAGTTCCAGGCTATCCTCGCCCGCCAGATGCCGGACGGGCAGAAGCGCCGCCGCGCCGACTACGTGGTGCCGACGGGCCTGGGCAAGGCCTTGACCCGCCGCCGCCTGGCGGGGATAGTGCGCGCCCTTCGCGCCGGCCGCCTGCCCACCCGCAGCCCCGGACCCAGGCGATCCAGACGGAAGAGCATCGGCCATGCGTGAGATTGTTCTCGATACCGAAACGACTGGCTTCGAGCCCTCGGAAGGCCACCGGCTGGTGGAAATCGGCTGCGTGGAGCTGGTCAACCACGTCGCCACGGGGGTGACCTTCCACAAGTACTGCAATCCCGAACGCGACATGCCGGAAGAGGCCTTCCGCGTCCACGGGCTGAGCATCGAGTTTCTCTCGCAACACGGCTGCTTCCGCGAGATCGCGCAGGAGTTCCTGGATTTCGTCGGCGACGCGCCGCTCATCATCCACAATGCCAAGTTCGACATGAAGTTCCTGAACGCCGAGCTTCAGTTGTGCGGATTGAAACCCCTGCCCATGGAGCAGGCGGTGGACACGGTGTCCCTGGCGCGGCGGAAATATCCGGGCTCTCCGGTCAGCCTGGATGCCTTGTGCCGGCGCTTCAACATCGACAACAGCTCGCGCACCTACCACGGCGCGCTGCTGGACTCCGAGCTTCTGGCCGAGGTCTACCTGGAACTGGTCGGCGGCCGCGAGCCCGGCCTGGCGCTGGCGGCGGACGCGGGCGGTGACGGCGGCGCGTCGGTCACCATCGACCGCCCCTACCGCGCGCCCCGCCCCCATGCTCCCACGCCCGAGGAACTGGAGGCCCACGCCGCCTTCGTGAAAAACCGCCTGAAGGAGCCCCTCTGGGCGGCGCTTGAGGGCACGCGGGAAGAGGTTCCGGCGGCGGAATAGTCTGCGCCGCTCCGGTGGCGTGGTGCGGGGATAGCCACGAAGGCACAAAGGGCACCAAGGTTTTCCGGCTGCGCCGGAATGTGAATGCGAGGGAGCCGCGGGCTCCCTCGCGCTCCCTCGATCACTTATTCATCATTGATCTGAAAACGGGGCGAAACCGGAAATCGGAAAGAGGATGGTGCGCCTTCGCGCGCTGTCTTGGTGCCTTGGTGGCATTCCGAAACCACCGCTGTCGGCCGCTGATCCGCCTACTCCTCCGCCGCCCGCGCCGCGTTCAGGCGGTAGCCGCCGTCCGACGTGACCAAAAGCGTTGCCTGCCCCGGCTCGGGCTCGATTTTCTGGCGCAGGCGGTAGACGTGGGTTTCCAGGGTGTGGGTGGTCACCCCGGCGTTGTAGCCCCAGACTTCGCCCAGCAGGGTTTCGCGCGGCACCGGCTTGCCCGCGCGGTAGAGGTATTTCAGGATGGCCGTTTCCTTTTCCGTCAGGCGGATCTTGCGGTTCCTGGCCTCGTCCTGGAGCATCTTGGTGGCGGGATGGAAGGTGTAGGGCCCGATGCGGAACACCGCGTCGTCGCTGGCTTCGTGGCTGCGCAGGTGGGCGCGGATGCGGGCCAGCAGAACGGCCAGGCGAAACGGCTTGGTGACGTAGTCGTTGGCGCCCGCCTCCAGCCCGGTGATGGTGTCGTCGTCGCTGTCGGCGGCGGTCAGCATGATGATCGGAGCGCGCACGCCCGCCGTACGGAGATCACGGCACACGGTCCGGCCGTCATCGTCGGGCAGGCCGACGTCGAGCAGAATCATGTCGTAGGGCGTTTCATCGGTGACGGCCATTTGCTTGGCCTCCACCGCCGTCGGGGCCTCGTCTACCGTCCCGAAATCGCCCTGCGCCAGAAGCTGTTCGACCAGCGAGCGGCGAAGGAGGTCGTCGTCGTCGATGAGGAGGAGACGTCGTCCGGCTGTCATCGGTCTTCCCGTCGTGGCGGTCTTCGCTAGGTTCTAACATCGCAGCGGCGATATTTCGACACGGATGTGCAATGGCTCCGATCACGTCTCGTAATGCGGTCTTTCTCGCCTCGGCCCGAGAGGCTATTGTTGCCGACCCTTCAACGCACCGTGCTTCCATGACAGACGCCAGCTCCAGACACGACGCCCGCGACACCGCCGAAACCCCCACCCTGACGGCCCCGCTCACGGCGGTGGACCGCGCCACGGCCGAGGTGCGCCGCGGCGGCATGGTGGTGGTGATGGGCGGGACCGCCCCGCTGCTGGTCATGGCGGCCGAGGCGGTGACGCCCGAGACGCTGGAAACCATGACCGGGCTGGCCGCCGATAATCCCCGCCTGGCCGTGACGGCGCGGCGCGCGCGGCTTCTGGACCTGGCGGCGGAGGAGACCGAGGTGGCGGTCATCGGCGCCGACCATCCGTTGGACGCCCCCACCCTGCGGGCCCTGGCCGAGCCCGGCGAGACCCGGCCCGGGAACGGGCTTTCGGCCGAGTCGCGGGCGCTCGAGACCCCGGCGGGTGCGGCGGTGCAACTCATGAAGATCGCCCGGCTTCTGCCGGCGGCCGTCATCGCGCCGCTGCCGGCGGAAGCCGCGGCCGACCCGGTGGACTGGGCACTGGCGCGAGACATCCCGCGCGTCGCCGCCGCCGACGTGCTGGAGTACGAGGAAACGGCCGCCCGCACGCTCATGATGGTGGGCGAGGCCCGCGTGCCGCTGGAGGGCGCGGAGAACGCCCGCATCCTCGCCTTCCGCCCGGCCGACGGCGGGACGGAGCATCTGGCGATCCTCATCGGCGAACCCAAGCCCGACGCGCCCGTGCTGGCGCGGCTGCACTCGGAATGCTTCACCGGCGACCTGCTGGGCAGCTTGCGCTGCGACTGCGGCGATCAGCTTCGCGGTGCCATCGAGGCCATCGCCAAGGACGGCGCCGGCGTGCTGCTGTATCTGGCGCAGGAAGGGCGGGGCATCGGGCTGGTCAACAAGCTGCGCGCCTATACCCTGCAGGACCAGGGATACGACACCATCGACGCCAACCGCCAGCTCGGCTTCGACGATGACGAGCGCATCTATGCCCCGGCGGCGGAGATGCTGCGCAAGCTGGGCTTCGGCCGGGTGCGGCTGATGACCAACAACCCGCTGAAGGTGGAGCAACTGGCCCGCCACGGCGTGGAGGTGACGGAGCGCGTGCCGCACGTCTTCCCTTCCAACCCCCACAATCTGCGCTACCTCCAGGCCAAGCAGACCCGTAGCGGGCACCTGTTCTAGCGGCCGGGCGGAATCGGATGCCCGGCAAAAGCTGCCGGGCGAGGGATGGCGGCGCCTTAAGTCCTTGATACTCGGCGTTTTAAGTTTGGACTCATCCTTGCAAGGGTGAGCGGGACCTGAGCAGGACCCGTGCGCCCATGAGTACCGTCAACGACGCCCCGCTGATCATCGACAACATCCGCCCCGGCGGCACCCGTCCGTCCGAGGCGCCGGCCCGCGCCGACCAGGCCAAGCCGGCGGCGGAGGAAGAGGCGTCGTTCTGGGACTTCCTGGACATCATCAATCCGCTCCAGCATATCCCTGTCGTTTCCACCATCTACCGCGAGATCACCGGCGACACGATCAAGCCGATCGCCCGGCTGGCCGGCGGGGCGCTGTTCGGCGGTGGCTTCATAGGTGCCGGCTTGGCGGCGGTCACGGCGACGGCGGAAGGCCTCATGGGGCTTGACGACGGCGAGACCATGCTGTCGTTCCTGTTCGGCAGCGACAGCGAGGAACGCCCGCCCGTCGAGGCCGGGACGGAGACGGCCCGGCAGGCCATCGGGGCGGCGCCGGAAGGCCGCGAATCGCCGGCGCAGATGATCGCCCGTTACGCCCAGCCGTTGGAGCAGATGCAGCAGACCGCGGCCGCCGCCCAGGCGCAAGCGGCTCAGGCGGCGCAAGGCGCGGTGTTGCCCGCCTCGGCGGTGCCGTTCATGCTGGGCGAGCCCGCGCCGGTCCAGGCCGCGACCCAGGCCGCGCCGACGCCCGCACCTGCACCCGAGCCGGCCTCTGCTTTCTCGGCGTTGCGCCAGCGGGTGGAGACGAGCCAGGCGCCGCAGATGGCGCCGCCGACCGGCGTGATGCCGGCGACGGCGGCGACCCTGAAGGGGCCGGAGACCGCCGACCGCTCCAGGGAGCAACCCTCGCCCCAGGCGCCCGATCCGGTGCGCCGGGCGCTGGAGGCGCAAGGCCTGGGGTCCGACGCGGCGTCCCATCCCATGATCCAGGCACTGGCGGCGGGCGGTCATGTATCTTCCGTGCCGGGCCGTCCCTCCGCCGCGGCTGCCATGCCCGCCACTGGCGGCCTGATGGCGGGCGGTGCGGCGCCGGCAGCGGCCACGGGCGCGGCGCCGCAGCAGATGCCGGACTGGTTCGACCAGGCCATGAGCCGCGCTCTCGACCGCTACGAGCAGACCGGGCGGCTGAACACGGCGGCGGCGCGGGCCCAGACGCATACCTGAGGCGGCATCGTGCGCACGCGCGATGACTGTTTGCACGGCGCGGCGGCGCTTTTTATAACGGTGTCATGCCAATCCATCTGACCGTCGACCCGAAAACGTCCACCCTCCGCGCCGAGGACGGCCGCTCCTGGCATTGTGCGCTGGGCAAGGGCGGTATCGTGCGGGAAAAGCGTGAGGGTGATGGCGGCACGCCCGTCGGGACCTTCCCGATCCGCCGGGTGCTCTACCGGCCGGACCGCTTGGCCGAGGCGCCGGCGACCGGGCTGCCGGTCCGGGCGCTGGCCCCGAACGACGGCTGGTGCGATGATCCGGCCGATCCCGGCTACAACCGCCCCGTCGCCCTGCCCCACGCCGCCTCGCACGAACGGCTGTGGCGGGAGGACGCCGTGTACGACGTGATCGTCATCCTTGGCCATAACGACGCCCCGCCGGTGCCGGGGCGGGGCAGCGCCATCTTCATGCATGTGGCACGGCCGGGATATGCGGGCACGGAGGGCTGCGTGGCCCTGGCCCTGCCCGATCTGCTGGATGTGCTGGCGGCGTGCGGGCCCGGCAGCACTATTACGATACCGGAATAAGCGTCGCGCCCGTCAGCGCGCCACGCCCAGGGCGTCGAGCAGCGGGCCGATGTGCGCCTCGTACTTGCGCCAGCGTTCGACCGACCCCTTGTAGATGGGCTGGCGGACCTGCCAGACGCTGGCCGTGTTGACGACGCGCTTGTTGGCGTGGAAGGCGGCCATGGCGTCGTCCCAGTCCAGGCCCAGGTGCTGGATCATGCGGCGGCCCTGGCCTTCGTGGTCGGCGACCACGGCCTCGTAGTCGACCTCCAGCACGGGTGTGGGCACCACCGTCTTCCAGTGGGCCATCAGGCGGTCCACCTGGCGGTGGAAGTGGCCGATGGACGCCAGGTCGTAGCCGTATTCGTGGGCGCCGCCGAAGTTCTGGAAGTAGATGGACAGGCAGGTGTCCACCGGGTCGCGGCGGCAGTGCAGCACCCGCGCCCGTGGGAACATCAGCGCGATGAGGCCCAGCCGCAGGGCGTTTCCGGGCAGTTTGTCGGTCACCCGCACGGCGTCGGGATCGATGTCCGCCAGATGCGCCAGGTAGCCCGGCGCGAAGTCCGTCACGGCCGCGCGCGGGGCGGTCGCCATGCCGCGCGGATAGCCGACGCGGCGCTTCAGCAGGCGCTCGATCTGGTTAAAATCGGGCAGTTCGTCGCCGCCCGCCACCTGCGGATGGCTGGACAGGATCTGTTCCACCAGCGTCGTGCCCGAGCGCGGCAGGCCGACGATGAAGACCGGCCGCTCGGAGGGATCGCCCCACTCTGCCCGCTCCGCCAGGAAGTCGGCGGTGAAGGTTTCGATCAGGCCGTCGACGTGGTCTTCCATCCTTGCCGGATCGTAGCGGCACCCGCGGTTTTTAAGCGCGTTGCCCTGCGCATAGAAGCGGAAGGCGGTGTCCACGTCGCCGACGTCGTCGTTGGCCTTGCCGAGCGCGAAGTACAGCTCCACGCGGTCCTCGACCGGAATGTCCTCGCGTGCCGCCACCTCGGCCATGCGGTCGAGCAGCGGGTCGCCGGCCTTGACCTTGTCGGCACGGGCGAGGCCCCGCAGGGCGCGCGCGCGGCTGCCGTCTTCCTCCAGCAGGGCGCTGAAGGCGGCCTTGGCGTCCTCGAACCGGCCCTCGCGGATGGCGAGGTCGCCCAGCAGGAGCCGCATGCCCAGCGTGTCGGGATGGCGGGCGAGGAACGCCTCGGCGGTGGCCTTGGCATCGTCGAGCCGGCCGCGCACCAGGTAGGCGCGCACCAGGTTTTCGCTCCACTCGGAAACGTCGGGGGCGATGGCGGCGGCCTTTTCGGCCCAGGCCAGCGCCTCGTCGGGGCGCAGGGCGGATTCCAGCACCTGCGCCAGGTTGTTCATGAACTGCGCCGCCTGCGGGGCCAGTTCCACCGCCTTGCCATAGGCCGCGATGGCCTGGTCGGCATGGTCGAAGGTGTGGTAGCTGCGGCCCAGGTTGAACCACGCCTCGGCGGCCTGGGGCGCTAGCTCGGTGGCGCGCTTGCCGTGCTTGATGGCGTCGGCTTCCTTGTCGAGCGCCGCGTAGACGCTGCCCAGGTTCATGTGCGCCTGGGCCGCCTTGGGCGCCAGGCTGACGCAGCGGGCGAGGATCTTGGCCGCCTCGGCGTTGTCGCCCAGCAGCATGAGCGCCGTGCCCAGGTTGTTGAGCGCCTCGGGCAGGTCGCCCTTGATCCGCACGGCCTGGCGGAAGCTGTCCACCGCCTCTGTCAGGCGGCCCTGGCGCTGCTGGCACCAGCCCAGCATGTTCCATGCCGCCGCGTCGCGCTTGCGGCGCTTGAGCGCGTCGCGCAGGGCCCGCTCGGCCTCGGCCGGCTGGTTGAGGCCGATGTCGACCTTGGCCAGGTTGACCAGGTTGTCGGGGTTTTCCGGCTGGAGGGACAGCGCCTTTTTCAGAAGCTCGCGCGCAGCCGGAAGGTTGCCCGCCTGCGCCGCCACAAGGCCCAGGCCGGCGATGGCCTCGGGGTTTCGCGGGTCGCTGGCGAGGACCTGTCGGTAGAGCTGCTCCGCCTGGCGGATGTTGCCCCGCATGTGCTGCTGCTGCGCCTGGCGCACCACATTCGCAACGGGGGCGGCGGTGTTCTGCGGCATCGGCGTCCTCCTTGAGGCGCGCACTCTAGCCGCTTAACGACAGGCCCGCCAAGCCCGAAACGCCCCGCCTTTCACTGCCCCATGCTGAACCACAGAAGCAGCACGACGCCCGCCTGCAGCACACAGCCGGCCAGCAGGGCGCGCAGGGCGCGGCGGATGTCGGTGGCGTCGGCCCGCGCCCGGCCGGAGCCGATCCAGGGCGCGTCCACCACTTCGCCGGGATAGCGGCGCGGACCCGCCAGCGCCAGGTCCAGGCCCCCCGCCATGGCCGCCTCGGGCCAGCCGGCGTTGGGGCTGCGGTGCTTGCGCGCGTCGCGCAGCATGGTCATCATCGCGCGGCCCGGCTTACCCGCCGCCGCGGCGGTTCCGACCGCCAGGATCAGCCCCGCCAGCCGCGCCGGGATCAGGTTCACCAGGTCGTCCAGCCGCGCGGCCGCCCAGCCGAAGGCGCGGTAGCGGTCGGTCTTGTGGCCGATCATGCTGTCCATGGTGTTGATGGTCTTGTAGGCCAGCATCCCCGGCAAGCCCAGGATGACGTACCAGAACACCGGCGCGACGATGCCGTCAGAAAAGTTCTCGGCGCAGGATTCGATGGCGGCGCGCGAGACACCGTGTTCGTCCAGCGTCTTGGGGTCGCGGCCGACGATCATGGCGACGGCCCGCCGGCCGCCGGACAGGCCCTCGGTTTCCAGACCCCTGGCGACGGCGGCGACGTGGTCATAGAGGCTGCGCTGCGCGACCAGGGTGACCAGCACGAACAGCTCCAGCGCCCAGCCATAGGGCATCCAGGCCGCCGCCGCCTGGATCATCGATCCGATGCCGATGGCGGCGCCGGTCAGCACCACCACCACCAGGATGCCGCGCACGCGCCGATCGGTCGCTCCGCGCTCGGGCCGGTTGAGCCGCCGGTCGAACCAGCCGATGACGTTGCCGATGGCGACCACGGGATGGGGCACCAGCTTGAACAGCAGGCGCATTTCGCCCAGGTAGGCGTCGAGCACCAGGGCGGTGGCGAGCAGCAGGAAGGGGTCGAAGGCCCCTCCGGGATCGAAGGCGAGCGGCAGTGTCGGCATGGCGGCGCAGAGGATGCGGCGGCGCGCGCGCCGTGGCAAGAGGAAGCGGCGCTCGGCGGTCCGGCGATGGCCGCGGCGCGTCGATTCTTGCGATGCTTCAAGCCGGATAGAACGGTGTTTGCTTGTGTCCGGGGCCTGACCGGCGCATTCTTTGGCGCATCCGGATACACGCCTTATATTGACAGCTGACCCGAAACGGACAGAGCCGCCGACCGTGCCCATGCCCGAGACTCCCAACACGCCGCCCGCCAACCCCCGCGTGGGGCTGTTCGTCACCTGCCTGGTGGACGTCTACCGCCCGACCGTGGGCTTCGCGTCCCTCAGCCTGCTGGAAAAGGCCGGCTGCCGCGTCGAGGTGCCCGAGGCGCAGACCTGCTGCGGCCAGCCCTCGTGGAACTCCGGCGACCGCGCCGACACCCAGGCGGTGGCGAAGCAGTTGATCGCCGCGTTCGAGGATTTCGACTACGTGGTCGCGCCGTCGGGCTCCTGCGGCGGCATGATCCGCTACTACCCCGACGTGTTCCAGGACGAGCCGGCGTGGAAGGCCCGTGCCGAGGCGCTGGCCGCCAAGACCTTCGAGATCACCAGCTTCCTGACCGACGTCATGGACTGGGACGGCATCGAGGCCTCCTACGACGACAGCGTCACCTATCACGACAGCTGTTCCGGCCTGCGGCAGATGAAGGTCAAGGGCCAGCCGCGCCACCTGCTGTCCAAGGTCAAGGGCGTGGAACTGACCGAGATGGAGCGGCCGGAGGAATGCTGCGGCTTCGGCGGCACCTTCTGCGTGAAGTACGGCGAGATCTCGGACCGCATGGTCACCGACAAGACCACCGACATCGAAAAGACCGGGGCCGGAACGATGCTGGCCGGCGAGGTGGGCTGCCTGCTCAACATGGCGGGCAAGGCCAAGCGGCGCGGCCAGCGCACCAAGTACCGCCACGTGACCGAGGTCCTGGCCGGCATGACCGACACGCCGGCGATCGGCGAGGAACGTTAGCCGCAAATCCCGAGCGTCCGTCGGCGCGACGACGCATTTGCGCATCAGGATAGAGACTCCGGAGATGGTTCGATGAACGCCACCAGCCTGCAGTTCAAGGAAAACGCCCACCGCGCCATCGAGGACGAGAAGCTCAAGAAGGCGCTGGGCACCATGAAGGTGGGCTTCCGGCAAAAACGCGCGGCCGCCGTCGCCAAGCTGCCGGAGTTCGAGGATCTGCGCGACACCGGGCGGGACCTCAAGAACCATGTGCTGGAAAACCTGGACCACTACCTGACCGTGTTCGAGGAGCGGGTGAAGGCCGAGGGCGGCCACGTCCACTGGTGCCGTGACGCCGAGGAAGCCCGCCAGACGATCCTGAAGATCTGCCGCGACAAGGGGGCCAGGACGGTCACCAAGGGCAAGTCCATGATCGCCGAGGAGATCGCGCTGAACCATTTCCTGGAGGAAAAGGGCATCGCGCCGATCGAGACGGACCTTGGCGAATACATCATCCAGCTGCGCCACGAACCGCCCAGCCACATCATCGCGCCGGCCATCCACGTTTCCAAGGAAGCGGTGGCCGACATCTTCCGCGAGACCCACAAGCAGTACGCCGCCGACCGCCCCCTGTCCGAGCCCCGCCAGCTTCTGGACGAGGCGCGCGACGTGCTGCGCGGGCAGTTCATCCAGGCCGACGTCGGCATCACCGGCGCCAACATGCTGATCGCCGAGACGGGCTCGACCGTCATCGTCACCAACGAGGGCAACGGCGACCTGACCCAGCTTCTGCCCAAGACCCATGTTGTGCTGGCGAGCATCGAGAAGGTGGTGCCGACGCTGGACGACGCCTGCACCATCCTGCGCCTGCTCGCCCGATCGGCCACCGGGCAGGAGATGAGCAGCTACACCACCTTTTCCACCGGGCCGCGCCGCGCCGACGACCGCGACGGGCCGGAGGAGTTTCACGTGGTGCTCATCGACAACGGCCGCTCGGGGATGCTGGGCACCGAGTTCCAGGAGATGCTGCGCTGCATCCGCTGTGCCGCCTGCATGAACCACTGCCCCGTCTACGGCGCCGTCGGCGGCCATGCCTACGGCTGGGTTTATCCCGGTCCCATGGGCAGCGTGCTCACGCCTGCGCTCATCGGCATCGAGAATTCCGCGCCCCTGCCCAATGCGTCGACGCTCTGCGGCAAGTGCGAGGAAGTCTGCCCCATGCGCATCCCCCTGCCCCGCATGCTGCGGCACTGGCGGGAGAAGGAGTTCGAGCGCCACCTGCCGCCCGCCCGGCTGCGCCAGGCCTTCCGCTTCTACGCCTGGATCGCCACGCGGCCGAAGCTGTGGCGCTGGTATACCGCGGCGGTGGCGCGCACGCTGTCCATCTGGGGCGGCAAGCGCGGGCGCATCAAGTCGCTTCCCATGGCGAAGCCCTGGACGGACGCCCGCGACATGCCCGCACCCGAGGGGGAAACCTTCATGCAGCGCTACAAGCGCCAGCAGAAGGCCGGCGGCAAGGCGGCCTGACCGATGGTCATTCCGGCGCCGAAATACAAGATCAACAAGCGCGACGTGGTCCTGCACGAGCGCCTGCAGGAGGCCTATGACGAGGGCCGGCTGATCGTCCACACCGATTTCATGCGCCTGAACCGCACCGACAGCCCGGTGTTCAGCCCCTGGCTCAACACCGTGCCGCTGCTGACCCTTCTGACGCTGGCGCTGCTGGTGCTGCTGTTCGGCGGGCTGCTGTCGGGCACGGTGGCGCTGGTCTTCGCGGTGGCCATCTACGCCCTGGCGATCCGCCCCTGGACGGCCCAGACGGTCCATCGGAAGGCCGTCGCCCTGATGATGCGCGACGCCGGCGCCTGGGTCCGCCTGTGGGCCCACGGCGGCATCGTCCTGCAACTGGCCGCCGACCGCCGCGTGGGCTGCGTCGCGCCGGAAGGCGACTGGCGCGCCTTCGCCTCCCGCTATTTCACCGAGAAGGCCGGGACCGCCTCGCCCGGCCTGTCCATGGCCTGAGCCCGACGGAGTGTCCATGTCGTCCGACGCCCGCACCCATGTGCTGACCCGTATCCGCCGCTCCCTCAACCGGGGCGAACTGCCCGAAGAGGCGCGCGCCGAGCTGGACCGCCGCATCAACGAGCCCAAGCCGGGTGTCGTGCCCGCTCGCGCGACCGGCGAGCACGCCGCCCTGGTGGAGCGCTTCGTGGAGATGGCCGAGTTCGCCGCCGCCACCGTCACCCGCGTGCCCGGCATGGAGGCCGTGCCCCATGCGGTGGCCGACTGGCTGAAGGGCCACAACCTGGGTCCCAAGGTGGTCGCCGCCCCCGATGCGACGCTCGACGGCCTGGAGGGCCACGGCACGCTGGAGGTGACCCGCGGCGTGGCGCATCCGGCCGACCAGGCCTCCGTCACCCCCTGCTTCGCCGGCGTGGCGGAAACGGGGACGCTGGTGCTGCTGTCGGGGCCGGACAACCCCACCAGCCTCAACTTCCTGCCCGACAACCACATCATCGTGGTCCGCGCCAGCCAGATCGTCGGCGGATATGAAGAAGCCTGGGCGAAGTTGCGGGCGCAGGGCGCGGTGCCGCGCACGGTGAACATGGTCACCGGACCGTCGCGCACCGGCGACATCGAGCAGACGCTGCAACTGGGCGCCCACGGGCCCCGGCGTCTGCACATCGTGCTCATCGACGACCAAAAGCGCGGGACGGGCAGCGGCGAAGGGTGATGGCGCGGCGCGGTCGGAAACGGTCCCTCACGCCCGACGAGGCGGCGCTGTGGCAGGCGGTGGTGCAGACCGCCGAGCCGCTGGCGCCCGCCCGTGCCCGCCCGGCCGCGCCCGATCCCGAGCCGCAACCGGACCCCGAGGCCGAGGCGCCTCCCCTGCCGCCCATCCCGCGCCCCAGCAAAAGCGGCTATCGCGCCTCCTCCGGCGGCATGGCGGCGGTGCACGGCGCCCAGACACCGGCCTCGGAGGCCAAAAGGCGCCTGCACCAGTTGTCCCACGGCCAGACGGCGGGCATCGACCGGCGCACCGCCAGCCGCTTCACCCGCGGGCGCATGGGCATCGACGGGCGCATCGATCTGCACGGCATGACGCAGGAAACGGCGCACCGGGCCCTGTGCGGCTTTCTCGCGCGCGCCTACGACAAGGGCAGCCGCTGCGTCATCGTCGTGACCGGCAAGGGCTCGCGCGGGGGCGAAGGCGGCGGCGTTCTGCGGCGCATGGTGCCCATGTGGCTGAACGAACCGGGCCTGCGCTCGCGCATCCTGTCGTTTTCCCATGCCCAGCCCCGTGACGGCGGCGAAGGGGCGCTCTATGTGCTGCTCAAGCGGAAGCGCGGCGGATGACCCCCTTCGGTGCCCGGTTGCGCGAACTGCGCGAGGCGCGCGGCATCGCCCTGAAGGACATGGCGGCCGAGGTCGGCGTCACGCCGGCCTACCTGTCGGCGCTGGAACACGGCCACCGCGGACGGCCGGGATCGGGCCTGGTGATGCTCATCTGCGGGTCGCTCGGGCTCATCTGGGACGAGGCGGAGGAGTTGAAGCGCCTGGCCGAGGTTTCGCGTCCCAAGGTCTCCATCGACACCGGCGGCCTCAGCCCGGCGGCGACCGAACTGGCGAACCGCCTGGCGCAGCGCATCCGCGACCTGGACGACGCGACGCTGGCCGAGATGCTGGCCCTGGTCGATCGGCCGGCGGCCCGCGCGGCGGGGCATCGCGGCCGGCGCCAGCCGCGTTGAAGGATCATCGGCGCTGCGGCGGCGCGCCTCGTGTCGGCCGTCCCCGCGCCCCACGATCGCCACGGTCGGCGCCCACACTGGCGCCAACCGGTCAGAAAAGGGATGGATTGGAAGCGATGAAGCGTGTTTCTCGGAACGTGGCGGCGGCTGTGCTGCTGGCCGGCCTGTCGGGCCTCGGCATGGCGGGCTGGAGTGCCCCGGCGGCGGCGGTGGTCGAGGGCAACCTGGGCCCGCAGGAGCGCGAGGCGCTGGGCAAGGCCGAACAGGCGCTGAACAGCATCGACACGCTGCAGGCGCGGTTCCTCCAGCTGGCGTCGAGCGGCAACAGCGTGGAGGGCGAGGTCTACATGGACCGCCCCGGCAAGATGCGGCTGGAGTACGACACCGCGCCCATTCTCATGGTCGCCAACGGCCGCCACCTGATCTATGTGGACAAGGAACTGGACCAGGTCAGCTACCTGGGCCTCAGCCAGACGCCCGTCGGCGTGCTGCTGCGCCAGAACGTCAGCTTCGGCGACCCCGACATCACCGTCACCGACGTGCGCCGCAAGGACGGTGTGGCCGAGATCGACGTGGTCCAGACCGAGGATCGCGGGTCCGGCACGCTGACGCTGGTGTTCACGGAAAACCCGTTCGAACTGCGCCAGTGGCGCGTGGTGGACGCCCAGAACACGCAGACGGCCGTGTCGCTCTACAACACACGCACGGGCATGGCCCTGCCCAAGGACCTGTTCGAATACTCCCGCCAGGTCGATCCCACCAATCCCATGGGGCGGAATTGATGGTGGAAACGACGGATCTCGGCGTGCTGTTCGTCGCCGGCTTCGGCCCGATCGCCCACACGCCCGCCCGCGGCTGCGCCTTCTGGCGCGATACCCTGGGCCTGCCGCTGACGCCCATGGAAGGGAACCCGGACTATCTGGTCGCCCACGGCCTTGAGGGCGCGAAACATTTCGCGGTCTGGCCGCTGGCCCAGGCGGCGCAGTCGTGCTTCGGCACCGAGGCGTGGCCCGAGAACGTTCCGGTTCCGCAATGCTGGGTCGAGTTCGATGTCGCGGACCTTGAGCGGGCGACGGCACTGCTGAAGGAGCGGGGCTGCACGCTGCTGGTGGAAAACCGCAACGAGCCGTGGGGCCAGCGCGTCACCCGCCTGCTGGCACCCGAAGGAACGCTGGTCGGCGTCACGCACACGCCGGCGCTGCGCGAAGGCGGCGACGAAGCATAGGGAAAGGGATCGGGGCGGTCTCTGCTTTCGCGCAACATCGTTTCGTGGAAGCTATGCAAAAAGATATACAGATCATGCGCCTTCGGGATTGCGGCGCGGAAAAAAGCGACCCATATTCAGCCTGTCCCGGAGGCACCCCCCCTCGCCTTCGGGATGTGGGATCCGGCTGGTCCCCCCCTTTCGCCGGATCTCGCCCCTCGGCTCAACGAGCCTGGCGCCCGGTCCGCTCCCCCCCGGATCGGGCGCTTCCCTTATGGGCCCTGCCTCCTGCTATACTGCGCGCGAAATCAACGCCTTGAAGCAGGAGTCGCCATCGTGGCCTTTGTGGTTCCCGCGCCCCGGATTCCCGCCGTGCCCGTAGAGGGCACCGAAGACACCTTCCCCGTCCGCCGCGTCTTCTGCGTCGGCCGCAATTACGCCGCCCATGCCCGCGAGATGGGCGCCAACCCGGACGCCGAGCCGCCGTTCTTCTTCATGAAGCCGGCCGATGCCCTGGTGCCGGGCGGCGGAAACGTCCCCTACCCCCCTGCTACGGAAGACCTGCATCACGAGGTGGAGATGGTCGTCGCCCTGCGCGACGGCGGCGCCGACATCGCGCAGGAAGCGGCGCTGGATGCCGTGTTCGGCTATGCGGTGGGAATCGACCTGACCCGGCGCGATCTCCAGGCCGCCGCCAAGAAGGGCGGCAAGCCCTGGGACATGGCGAAGGGCTTCGATGCCTCCGCCCCCGTGTCCGCCATTTGCCCCGCCGACCGCTGCGGCCACCCGTCCAGCGGCGCGGTGACGCTGTCGGTGGATGGAGAGGTGCGGCAGAGCGGCGATCTGGCGGACATGATCTGGTCGGTGCCCGCCATGATCGCCTACCTGTCGACGCTGGTGATCCTCAAGCCCGGCGACCTGATCTTCACCGGCACGCCCGAAGGCGTCGGCCCGGTGGCGCGCGGGTCGCGGATGGAGGCGTCGGTGGCAGGCGTCGGCACCCTGGCGGTGACGCTGGTCTGATGAAAATCGTGACCTGGAACGTCAACTCCCTGCGGCTGCGCCTGGGCCTGGTGGAAAAGCTGACCGACGAGCTGGCGCCGGACGTCCTGTGCCTGCAGGAAACCAAGTGCCCGGACGATCTGGTCCCGCGCGAGGACCTGGAGCGCCTGGGCTGGACCCACGTCGCCCACCATGGGCAGAAGGGCTACAACGGGGTCGCCATCCTGTCGAAGCGGCCGCTGTCCAACGTGCGCTCCCACAGCTGGTGCGACACGCCGCAGTGCCGCCACCTGATCGCGGAAGTGGACGGAATGGAGGTCCACAGCCTCTACATCCCCGCCGGCGGCGACGTGCCGGACCCCGACAAGAACCCCAAGTTCGACCAGAAACTGCGGTTCCTGGACAAGATCACCGACTGGTTCGCCGGCACCTACGGCCCGCGCGACCCCATCGTGCTGGCCGGTGATTTCAACGTGGCACCTCTGGCGGCGGACGTGTGGGACCACAAGAAGCTTCTGAAGGTGGTCACCCACACGCCGGCGGAGACGACGCGGCTGGGGTTCCTGCAACAGACGCTGAACTGGACCGACACCACCCGCCACTTCATTCCCCAGGACGAACCGGCCTTCACCTGGTGGAGCTACCGCAGCCCCGACTGGCGCAAGGGCAACCGGGGCCGGCGGCTGGACCACATCTGGGTGACGCCGGCCTTGAAGGACCGGCTGGTGGACCATGACATCCACGTCGACGGGCGGAATTGGGAGAAGCCCTCCGACCATGTGCCCGTGGCGGTGACGCTGTCCGGCTGAGGGGTGGTCGGTGGCGGAGGTGGATTCTGCTTTCGCTGAACAGGCATTCACATCCGCCGCCAGCCAACGTGCGACGGTCGCCCGATTCCGTGTTTCACGTGAAACACTTGGCCGTCAGCGGCGGCCGATCACGATGTCCCGCAGGCCGTATTCCCCCGGCGCAGTGAACAGCCACACCCGGTCGCACAGGGTATCGTTCAGGGCGATGCCCTGGGGGCAGACCGGCGGAGCCGTGTAGCCGGTGAGGTCCAGAACCGACTGCGGCTCGATCTGCATGATCTCCATGTCCACGAGGCGCGGCGCTCCGCAGAGCGCCGTGAAGGCCACCGAGTCGAAGTCCAGCCACGTCACGGATATTTCCTCAAGGTTCCGCCCCGGCTGGTGCACGGCCATCGTGAGGACGGGGCCGTCGGGCGACTCCAGATCCAGGTACTGGAGCACCATGTCCGGCCGCCCGTCGCAGGTTACATCCGCCTCCCGCGCCGCCAGCCGCCCCGGCTCCACCTCCGGTCCCCAAAGGAAGCGCGCCGGCTCCATCGCCCCCGATGGCAGGTGTTCGCCCGGTGGGACAGGTGTCTCGGCGGTGGCGGGCGTGGTCGCCAGGGCCACGGCGCAAAGAACAGCGGCGCCGGCCGTGCGCCGCCCCGCATGATGCCAGAGCATGGATGACACTCCCCGTTTCCGGCGCCCCTGCCCCGGCGCGCCGCGATCCCTCATGCCACCAGGTCGATCCGGTCGGCGGGTGGCGTGGTGTTTCCATAGGCCTGGGTGGTGCCGTAGGCGCGCGCGGCCGGGCCGAAGACGTCGGAGCGCAGCACCGACGGGGTGGCCAGAACCGGCTCGGCGGCGCCGTCCGGCGCCTCCTGCGTGTCTGCCTGGGTGGCCCCGGCCTCCTCGTGCTCCTGCCGGCGCAGTTCGGCCGACGCGGCGGCCTTTTGCGCATCGGCGCGCGCGGCGACGGCGCGGTCCTGGCCCGAGGGCTCGGCAGGCGCCAGGGCGGCGGCCTTGACCCGCTCCATCTTGTCGATGGTGGCTTGCGGATCGTCCTCGGGAGAGGCGTCTATGGGCACCTCGCCGCCGATGGCGTAGGACTGCCCGTCGGGCCCCTTCACGGTTTCATAGGAGGCCGCGCCGGCGAGATGGCCGCCGACGGTCTGGTGCGCCTGTTCGTGGCGGCGCACCTCCGAGTCGCGGGCCTTCAGGTCGCGAAGGGTGCGCTGTTCATCGGCCGAAAGCTCGCCCGGCCGTTTGGTGGTCGCGGTGTCGGTTTCGGCGGCGGCCTCGGCGGCCTGCCCCCGGCCCGACTCGACCAGCCGCTGTGCCTCGCGCGAGAGGGAAACCGTGTCCCCGGTTTCGAGGGTCCGCGACAAGGTGTCCCGCGCCTGCGGCTGACGCTCTGCGTCGCGCTGAGTCTCCTGGGCAGGCGCGGTCTTCTCCGCCGCCGGCCGCGCCCACGAGGGCGGCACGGGCATGGCGGAGGGCGGCAGGCCGGGCTGTATGGGAGGTGAACTCATGACGCGGGCGTCCATGCAATCCACGGCGCCCTAGGCGGGCGCACCGAAAGACGCCGAAGAGTGTACGCCTTCCGGTGCACGATGAAAAGGCGGGCGTCTCTACTTTTTCCCGCCGAAGTAGGCCTTGCTGGCCGCGAAGACGACGCCCGACAGGGCGACCAGCGCGATCAGGTTGGGCACGGCCATCAGCGCGTTCATGATGTCGGCGATGGTCCACACGAGGTCAAGCTGCGCCGTCGCACCGATGTAGAGCGCCACCACCCACAGCAGGCGGTAGGGCAGCACGGCCTTCACGCCCATCAGGTAGACGGCCGTGCGCTCGCCGTAATAGGCCCAGCCGAGCACGGTGGTGAAGGCAAAGATCACCAGCCCAAAGGTGACGATCAGTTCGCCGCCCTCGAATCCCCGGCCGAAGGAGGCCGCCGACAGGGCCGCGCCGGTCTGGCCCGTCAGCCACTCGCCGCTGGTCAGGATCACCAGCGCCGTCATGGTGCAGACGATGATGGTGTCGATGAAGGTGCCCAGCATGGCGACGGTGCCCTGGCGCACCGGCTCGTTCGTGCGGGCGGCGGCATGGGCGATGGGAGCCGAGCCAAGCCCCGCCTCGTTGGAGAAGATGCCGCGCGCCACGCCGAAGCGCAGGGCCGCCCACACCGCCGCGCCGGCGAACCCGCCGGTGGCGGCCGTGCCGGTGAAGGCGTCCGAGACGATCATGGCAAGCGTCGCCGGAACCTCGGCGATGTTCAGGGCGATCACCACGGCGGCGGCGCCGACATAGAAGATCGCCATGAGCGGCACCAGACGTTCCGCTACCGTACCAATGCGGCGGATGCCGCCGATGATGACCAGGAAGGCCAGCACGGCCAGCGTCACGCCGGTCCAGGCGTGGGGCACGGCAAAGGTCTGGTTCAAGGCGTCGGCCACGGAATTGGCCTGAACGGTGTTGCCGATGCCGAACGCGGCGATGGTGGCAAACAGGGCGAACAGCCAGGCCAGCCACGCCCACTTTCGTCCCATGCCGTTGCGGATGTAGTACATGGGACCGCCGATGTATTCGCCGCGCGCGTCGGTCTCGCGGTAAGTGACGGCCAGCACGGCCTCGGCGTATTTGGTGGCCATGCCGACAAGGGCCGTGATCCACATCCAGAATACGGCACCCGGGCCGCCCAGCGCGATGGCGGTGGCGACGCCCGCGATGTTGCCGGTTCCGACCGTGGCCGACAGCGCCGTGGTCAGTGCCTGGAACGGCGTGATGTCGCCGGCGTGGTCCGGGTCGGCCTTGCGGCCGGCCAGCGTCATCCGGATACCGTAGGGCAGCTTGCGCTGGGGCAGCAGCTTGAGCCCGATGGTCAGGTACAGGCCGGTGCCCAGCAGCAGCACCAGCATCACCGGGCCCCAGACGAACCCGGAGATCTCGCCCAGAATGGTGTTCAGGTCCATGACCGTGACGTCCTTTCTTCCGAGGAGCTTAATCAATCAAGCGAAGAAAGGGGGCGTTCTGCGCGATTCCGGCCGGCGGGGCAAGGGCCGCTTGCGGCCGGACACCGGCTCAGGCCGTGGCCGCGCCTTCCAGCACGTCGCCGACGTCGTTGCGATCCCACAACGGCTTCCAGTCGAAGAACGGCGGCAGGATCTCGTCGTATTGCAGGTGGACCGCGGCCGGGGTCATGGGGCTGAAGGCCGGCATGATCTCGAACAGGCGGTTGGTGGTGGCGCGCTCCGATCCCAGCTTGCGCTTTTTCGTGGCGACAAAGCGCGTGCCCTCGAAGCAGTCCCAGTGGTCGCGGACCACATGCGCGTGGGTGAACAGCGTATGGGTGGCGTTGTGGATGGTGCGCCACCGCCGGTCCCGTCCCAGCACCAGGTAGGACGGCGGGTGATCGGTGTAGAGCGAGCCGTGTTCCTGCGGCGCGATGACCAGCGGGCCGCCGATACGCGCGGCCGTGTCGCGGTAGAAGTCCCACATGGCGCGGACGCCGGCCGCTTCATGCAGCCAGTCGTCCTCGACGAAGTAGACCAGCCCGTCCAGCCCGCGCGCCCAGTCGAACTGTTCGTGCAGGCTCGGCCCCTGGCCCCGTTCGCCGGTGGTGACAACCTCCACCGGCACCCGCGCATCGGCAAGAACCTGCTTCAGGCGGGCCAGCGGAGCGGCGTCGGAATGGTCGTCCAGCACCCGCAGCGAGACCGATCCGCCGCCACTGGCGGCCGCGTCGTTCAGGGACCGGACCAGCGAGCGGGCGCAGCGCAGCGTCAGTTCCTCAAGGCTCGAACCCGTGAGGCGCGGCTTGGGATTGACGTTGCGGTTCTCGCGCAGGCAGGTGCGCAGGCACACATGCAGAGTGTCGATGTCCGCCGCCGGCCCCTGGCCCTTGGGCCGGGCCTCCAGCCCCTCCACCGCCGCGCCGGCGGGGGCCTCGGCCAGCGCCCGGTGCAGCACGCGCATGCCGCCCAGCCCCAGGCCGTTGTCCTTGCGGACCTGATAGCCCTTGAGGCGCACGAGTCTGTCGGCGAAGCGGATGAGCGGGTTCATGGGGCCACCTCTGCATGTGAAGTGGCCCCTTTATTCATGCTCGCGCTGCCGGGCGCAAGAGCCGACGCCGTTACGGGAAGGTAACGGTCGCCACCGCGCGCCGCACCTTGCCGTCCGACCAGGTCTCGGGCTCCGTCGGCGGCGCGTCTGCGGCCGGAACGGTGGTGCCGGTGCCCGGCGTGTCCAGGATGACGGTGCCGGCATCGGTGGTGACCGAAACCTCGCCCTCCACCAGGAAGACCGAGAACGCGCCGTCGATCACGCCGCCCCAGACGTCGGTGCCGCGGATGCCGATGGTGGCGACGGGCGTGACGATCTGGGTGCCCTCGGCGTGGCGCAGCGCGCCGGAAATCAGGCGGAAGGCGCCGTCGACATACATCTTCAGCGCCGTCTCGTCCTCGCCCAGCACCAGGTCGTCGACCACCAGTTCGGCGTTTTCGCCCAGCAGCAGCGTGCCCTCGTCCAGCAAAGCCACCTGAAGGCGGCCGCCGGGGCCGGTGGTCAGGCGGTCCTCGTTGGCGACGGGATCGCTGGGTTTCAGCGCCATGGCCTGCTGTGCCCGTTCCGCCCGGGCCTCGCGGGCGACGCGGGTGACGATGCCCACCGGCCCGACGCCGGCCACGGCGGCTTCCTGCTGGTCCTGCGCCAGCACCGGCGGCACGGCGGCGGGGGCGGCCACAAGGATGGCGGCGGCGAGGGTGATGGCGGCCAGGACGCGGTGCATGGGCAGGAGGCTCCGGCAGACAGAAGAACGGTCACGCCTCCGCTGTACGCAGCGGGGTGATGCCTGGGCTGTAACAACTGGGTGAGCGGAACCGATCCCCGCCGTCAGGGCGCGTAACGGAGGTAGGCCACCTTCGCCTTGCCGTAGACGCGCACGTCCTCCAGCACGAAGCCCTCCGGCGGCTCCGGGTCGCGGGTGCTGGGAATTTCCACCACGCAGACGGCCCCCGGCGCGATCCACCCCTGCTGCGCCAGGGCGATCAGGGCCGGTGTTTCCAGGCCGCTGCCGTAGGGCGGGTCCATGAGCACCAGCGAACACGGCGCCGGCGCGGCGGGCGGCCGGGTGGCGTCGGCGCGGGTGACGGTGACGGCGCCGCCGGCCTTAAGCGTTTCCACGTTCTGCTTCAGCGCCGCCAGCGAAGCCGGCGCCTGCTCCAGGAACGTCACGTGTCCGGCCCCGCGCGACAGGGCCTCCAGCCCCAGCGCGCCCGTGCCGGCGAAGGCGTCCAGCACGCGGGCGCCGCCCAGCCGGAAGTCGTCGGGGTCCCAGCCGTGGCCGAGCTTGGAGAACACGGCCTCGCGCGTGCGGTCGGCGGTGGGGCGGACGTCGCGCCCCTCCGGCGCCACCAGGCGCCGGCCGCGATGGGTGCCGGCGACGATGCGCATCAGGTCTCGCGCCCCTTCCCGCGCGCGGCGGCGGCCTTCTTGCGGGCGCCGGGGCGCACCTTGCGCGGCTTGGCGACCGCACGGCCAGACGTGTCGGCGGAATTCTTCTTCGGCCGGCCTTCCTTCTGTTCGCCGGGACCGCGGCCGAGCTGGTCCTTGAGCACGCGGGTCGGCACTTCCTCCACTGCGCCGCGCTCCAGCATTCCCAGATGGAACGGGCCGTAGGAGATGCGGATGAGGCGCGTGACCGTATATCCCAGGTGCTCCATCACGCGGCGCACCTCGCGGTTCTTGCCTTCCTTCAGCGATATCGTGACCCAGGCGTTGGCACCCGTCTGGCGGTCGAGGGCGGCGTGGATGGGGCCGTACTTCACGCCCTCGACGGTCACGCCGCGTTCCAGCGTCGCCAGGGTTTCGGGCCTGACGGTCCCGTGGACGCGCACGCGGTAGCGCCGCACCCAGCCCTGCGAGGGATGCTCCAGCTTGCGGGCCAGCTCGCCGTCGTTGGTGAGCAGCAGCAGGCCTTCTGAATTGATGTCCAGCCGCCCGACGGAGATCACGCGCGGCAGGCGGTCGGCCACCTTTTCGAAGACGGTCGGGCGGCCCTCCGGGTCCTTGTGCGTGGTGACCACGCCGGCGGGCTTGTGGTAGCGCCACAGGCGCGGCGGCTCGGGCGCCAGCACCGGCTTGCCGTCGACGACGATCTGTTCGTCGCCGGTGACCAGAACGGCCGGGGTGTCGAGCTTCTTGCCGTTGACCCGCACGCGGCCCTCGCCGATGAGCTTTTCGGCATCGCGGCGCGAGCACAGGCCGGCGCGCGCCAGGTACTTGGCGATGCGCTCGCCCTTTTCCGCCTCCGGGGCCGTGTCGGGGCCGGCGGCGGGGGTGTTGTCGGGGCGGTCGTCGGTCATGCGGAAGCGGCCTTCACGAAAGCGGCGAGGATGGCGTCGTCGGCCGGGCTGATGCTGTATTCGGGATGCCACTGCACGCCCAGGCAGAAGGGGTGTTCGGGGTCCTCGATGCCCTCCACCACGCCGTCCGGCGCGATGGCGTTCACGGTCAGCGTCTCGGGCACAGCCTTGACCGCCTGATGGTGGGCGGAGTTGACGGGAAACTGCAGACTGCCGGTGACGCGATGGAGCAGCGTGTCCTCCGTCACCACGACCATGTGGCCGGGTTCCGTGCGCGGGTTGGGCTGCTCGTGGGCCAGCGCGTCGTCGACCTCGTCGGGGATGTGCTGGATGAGCGTGCCGCCCAGCACGACGGCGAGCAACTGCTGCCCGCCGCAGATGCCGAGAATGGGCATCCTGCGCGCGTGGGCGCCCCGGGTGACCGCCAGCTCGAAATCGGTGCGGCCCTCTTTCAGCACCACGGTGCCGTGCTTTTCCCCGGCGCCGAACAGGGCGGGGTCCACGTCGAAGGCGCCGCCGGCGACGAGCAGGCCGTCGATCATGTCGAGATATGTCTCGGCCTGGGCGGGATCGTGGGGCAGCAGGATGGGCGTGCCGCCGGCGCGGGCGACGGCCTCGCAGTAGTTCTTGCGCAGGGCATACCAGGGCAGTGCCGAATAGCCGCCGCCGTCCTCGCTGTCGAGGGGAATGCCGATCACGGGTCGTTTTGTCGTCATGGCCCCGTATTTACGCCGCGCGGGGTGGGGGCGCAATGGGTGGTGTCAGGCGCGGTGGCGTTGGCTTGACCCGCTTGACGCCCTTCCCGCCCCGCCGCACTCTCCGTCGATGACCGAAAGACCGCTCTCTCCCGCCGTTTTCATGGACGCCGCCTTCGCCGAAGCCGAGGCCGCCGGTGCGCGTGGGGAGGTGCCCATCGGGGCGGTCGTGGTGGAGCCTGCTACGGGCCGCATCCTCGCCCGCGCCGGCAACCGCACGGAAGAGGACCGCGACCCAACCGCCCACGCGGAACTCCTTGCCGTCCGTGCCGCCTGCGCCGAACGGGGCGACGCGCGGCTGCCTGATTGCGACCTCTACGTCACCCTGGAGCCCTGCCCCATGTGCGCCGCGGCGATCGGTTTCGCGCGCCTCCGGCGGATATATTTCGCCGCCTACGACCCCAAGGGCGGCGGGGTGGAGCACGGGCCGCGCATCTTCGACCAGCCCACCTGCCATCACCGGCCGGAGGTCTACGGCGGCTTGCGCGAATCCGA
Organism: Caenispirillum salinarum; assembly: GCF_044803115.1. Taxonomy (GTDB): domain Bacteria; phylum Pseudomonadota; class Alphaproteobacteria; order Rhodospirillales; family Rhodospirillaceae; genus Caenispirillum; species Caenispirillum salinarum_A. Next base: position 237,147 of record NZ_CP085224.1, read on the forward strand.
GGCGGCGGCCCTTCTGCGCGCCTTCTTCGAGGCCCGGCGGTAGACGTATCCACACCCGCAACCGGGCTTTCTCTTGCGCGGGCTTTCCGGCTTGGGCATCCTTGCGCGCCTGATGGATGCCTTCATAAGGAGTTTCTCATGTACAAGGATTGGGCCAAGCTGGCCGAGGATCTGTCGGGTACCCTGCGGGACGTCCACAAGGGCATCCCCGACACCATGAAGCATTTCTCCGCGCTCGCCCGCGCCGCCACCGCCGAGGGCGCCCTGGACGTCAAGACCAAGGAACTGATCGCGCTCGCCATCGGCGTCGCCACCCGCTGCGACGGCTGCATCGCCTTCCACGCCAAGGCCGCCGCCAAGCACGGCGCGACGCGCGAGGAAATCCTCGAGACCATGGGCATGTCGGTTTACATGGGCGGCGGTCCGTCGTTCATGTACGCCGGCCAGGCGCTGGAGGCCTTCGACCAGTTCAAGGCCGACCAGGACGAGGGCTGACGCCGTGATGCCGACCCTCCGCCGCCTGCTGCGTCCCGCTTTCGCCGCCGCAACCGCGGCCACCGTCGCGCTGGCGCTGGGCGCGGCCGGACCGGTGGCGGCGGCGGGCGGCGGCAGCTCGGGCGGCATGGAGCGCGGCGACGTGGCGGAACTGGCCGGCGAGTACATCCTGCTGGACCCGCTGTGGGTGCCCATCCAGGACACCGCCAACCAGCGCACCTATCACGGGGGCCTGCTGGTGCGCCTGAAGCCCAATCCCGAGCGCAAGGTCGACGCCTGCTATGTGGTGCCCGACGTGGTCGACGCGCTGGTGGTGGACTTCTTCCACAACCGGCTCACCCGGTCGGAGCACCAGCGCCCCGGTTACGTCGCCAAGCGCGTCCAGACCGTGGTCGAGGCCGAGGCGGGCAAGGACGTGTTCGACATGCCCCAGGTGTTCGACCAGGTGCCCGAGATGGACGACAACAGCATCAAGCTGTCGCGAACCTGCCAGTAAATCTTCATTATACTTTCGTAGACCACTGCCACCCCCGCGCTTGTGAGTGCGTTGCGGCAGGAGTATGATGCACCGCACAATCCCACGCCCATTGACCTGGAGGAGGGTGGCATGTCCGACGACGTGATCCTGAACTACTACGAAGACATCGAGGTCGGTCAGAAGGCGGTCTTCGCCAAGACCATCACCGAGGCCGACATCCTGATGTTCGCGGGCGTCTCGGGCGACACCAATCCGGTCCACCTGAACCAGGAATATGCCGAAGGCACCATGTTCAAGGGCCGCATCGCCCACGGCATGCTGTCGGCGGCGCTGATCTCCACCGTGTTCGGCACCAAGCTGCCCGGTCCGGGCTGCATCTACGTGGGCCAGAGCCTGAAGTTCAAGGCCCCGGTCCGCCCCGGCGACACCGTGACCGCGGTGGTCGAGTGCACCGCCAAGGCCGACGAGAAGAAGTTCTGCACCTTCAAGACCGTCTGCACGGTCGCCGGCAAGACCGTGATCGACGGCGAGGCAACCCTGATGGTGCCCACCAGGGCCGCTGTGACGGCCGCGGCGGAGTAACCCTCCACCGCTTCCGGCACGCCAGCCGGAACCAAAACGGCGGGCCGCCTGCGAAAAAGAAGGCGGCCCGCTGTTGATTCCCGGACACCAGGTTTACATTAGGGGGGTGACGACGCCCGAACCCCCTCCCCCGCGGCCGTCCATGCCTGGCCGCATCCTGCTGACCCGCGCCTCTCTGCTGGCGGAGCGGCTGTGGGAACGGCTGTGGCCGGCGCTGACGCTGGCGGCAGTGTTCTTCGGGCTTGCCTTCCTCGACATTCTGCCGCGCCTGCCCGGCTGGCTGCACCTGGGCCTGCTGGTGGCGCTGGCCGTCGGAACCCTCGCCGCCCTGGTTCTGGGCCTGCGCCGCTTTCCCTGGCCCAGCCGGGGAGAGGCGCGGACGGCGCTGGAGACGCGCGGCGCCCCCGGCGATCACCGCCTGCCCTACCACCGCCCGCTGACGGCGCTGGAGGACCAGCCCTCCCGGCCCCACGGCGATTCCCTGGCGGCCGGCCTGTGGGAGGCCCACCGCGCCCGCATGCTGGCGGCGGCGAAGCGCCTGTCGGTGCCCTTTCCCAGCCCCCGCATGGCGAGCCGCGACCCGGCCGGCGTGCGCGCCGTGGGTGTTCTGCTGCTGGTGGTGGGCGCCGCCATCGGCTGGGGAGACCTGGGCCAGCGGCTGGAGCGCGCGCTGAACCCCACGCTGCCCGCCCCGACATCCGTGCCGCTGACCGCCGACATCTGGATCACGCCGCCGGCCTACACCGGCCGCGCCCCCCTCACCCTCGCCGCCGGAACCGGGCCCGATGCCGAGGGCGCCGGCGGCGTCGCCGCGCCCCAGGCCGCCGGCCCGCTTCGGGTGCCGGAAGGCTCGGCGGTGGTGGCCCTGGTCCACGGGGCGGACGACCCGGCCCTGCGCGTCGACGGGACCGGCGGCGCGACCATTCCCTTCGAGGCCATCGGCGACGGCAGCCACCGTCTTGAGACCCAGCTGTCCGCCGGCCAGCGGCTCGCCATCCTGGAGGACGGCGACGTGGTGGAGTCCTGGCCCATGACGGTGGTGCCGGACATGCCGCCGACGGTGCGCTTCACCGGACCGCCCGAGGAAACCTCGCGCTGGCGCCTGCGCCTGCCCTATGCCGCCGGCGATGATTACGCCATCGAAACTTTCCTGGTGCAGATCACCCGCCCGGACCGCCCCGACGCGGAAACCCTGGAGGTGGAGCTGACCGCCCCCGCGCCCGGCCCGGCGGATGCCGAACTGGTGGAGCAGCCGGGGCGCGCCGCCATCGACCTGACGCCGCACCCGTGGGCGGGGCTGTCGGTTACCGTGCGCCTGAAGGCCACCGACGCCGCCGGCCAGACCGCGTATTCCGACCCCATCGACACCATCCTGCCCGAGCGCCAGTTCCAGCACCCGATCGCCCGCGCCATCGCCGCCGTCCGGAAAGAGGTCGCCCGCGACCCCGATCAGGCCCGCGACGCCGCCAAGGTGCTGGACCAGATCAGCCGCGAGCCGGCCCGCTTCAGCCACGACTCGGTGGTGTTCCTGGGCCTGCGCATCGCCGCCGACCGCCTCTACCATTCCGGCGACGACACGGCGGAGCGCGACGGCGTGCTCGACCTGCTGTGGGACCTGGCGATCCGCCTGGAGGACGGCGGCCTGACCCTTGCCGGCCGCGATCTGGAACGCGCCGAGGAAGCCCTGCGCGAAGCCCTGGAAAACGACGCGCCCGACGCCGAGGTGGAGCGCCTGATGCAGGAGCTTCAGCAGGCGCTCCAGCGGTTCTCGGAAATGATGGCTGAGATGATGCGCGACATGCCGCAGATGCCGCCGTTCGAGGGCCCCATGCCGGACAACATGCAGACCCTCGACCCGCAGGGCATGCAGGAGATGCTCGACCGCATGCGGGAGATGAACGAACTGGGCGCCCGCGATGCCGCCAAGGCCATGCTCGACGAGCTGTCCCGCATGATGGAGGCCATGCGCAACATGCGCCCCATGTCGCCGGAACAGATGCAGCAGATGCAGCAGGCGCAGGAGATGATGCGCGAGTTGCAGGACCTGGCGCGCGAGCAGGAACGCCTGCTGGAGGAGACCTTCCGCCGGAGCCAGCAGTTCCCGCAAAGCCCGCTGTCGCCCTTCCAGCAGCCACCGATGCCGGGCCAGCAACAGCAGGGCCAGCAACAGCAGGGCCAGCAGCAACAGGGGCAACAGCAGCAGGACCAGCAGGGCGAGCAGGAGACGCTCACCGCCGCCGAGCAGGAGGCGCTGCGCAAGCGCCTGGGCGACCTGATGCGGCGCCTGGGCGAGATGACCGGCCAGGTGCCCGAGAACCTGGGCGACGCCGAACTGGCCATGCGCCGGGCCGAAGAGGCGCTGCGCGGCCAGCAGCCCGGCCCCGCCTCCCAGGCCCAGGGAGAGGCACTGGAAGCCCTGCGCGACGGCATGGGCCAGTCCATGCAGCAGATGATGCAGGCCATGGGCATGGGCCAGGGCATGATGATGCCCATGCCGATGCCCATGGGCCGCGGCCAGATGCCCGGCCGCGACCCCCTCGGCCGCCAGCAGGGCATGGACCCGGACACGGTGGAAGTGCCCACCGAGCCCGAGGAAAAACGCGCCCGCGAACTGCTGGAAGAACTCCGCCGCCGTGCCAGCGAACGCGACCGTCCGACAGAGGAACTCGACTACCTGCGGCGCCTGCTGCGGCAGTTCTGAGGGCGCATCCGTTGGCTTCGCCCTGGCGCGCGACTGGGGGCGCCGCCTTTCCGCAAGTCGCGGGGAGCGCGAGGGGGAGGCCGGGCCTTCGCCTCGCACCCTCATCGTTCACCGCTTCGCGCTGGCGCGCGATCTGGGACTGGGGGATGCGAGAGGCGCGGCCTCTCGCGCTCTCGGTCTGTTGCGGAGGTGTGCCGCCTTTTCCGTGCGTGCGGACGGGCTGAAAAAGCCTCGGAGCGTCTGTGTCGCGGGGGGCGGCAGGGGACGTGGTTCTGTCTGGTCAGACGTCGGCGAGAGCGGGTTGAGGGTTTCCAAATCGTCTGGCAGCGGATGTGAATTCCCGCTTTCGCAGGGGCGACGGGTTTTCAAGTTATTGTTTGTAGAAAATAACTGTCATTCCTGCGGCGGCAGGACCGTCCGCCTTCCTGAAATCGCGGGGAAGCGCGAGGGGAGGCCGGGCCTTCCCCTCGCACCGCTTCACCGGACCGCGATCACTCTGCCGCCTGGTCCGCCTGGTCCGGCTGCGCCGGTGCCTGCGTCTGCGTCTGCGACTGGATGTCCCGTCCCATGCGCTCGGTGGCTTCGGAGAGTTGCTGGCGGGCTTCGTCGATGGAGGCCAGCAGTTCGGCGCGTTGCGTTTCCAGGCCCTGGACGCGGGCCTGCGCCGACTGCATCGACTGGGTGACCTGGGCGAGACGCTGTTCGGTCTGTTGCAGTTCCGCCTCGCGGCTGGCGATGCGGGCCTGGAGGGTGCCCATGGTCTCCTGCCGTTCGGACAGGGTTTCCTCGGCGTCGGCGAGGTTCTTGCTCAGCTCGGTCGCGCGCTGTTCCAGGGCGGAGACGCGGGATTCCGCCTGCCGGGCTTCGGCCTGGGCCTGTTCCATCCGGGCGCGCACCTCTTCCAGAGCGCTTTCCGCCTCTGCGCTCTGCTGCCGGGCGTTGGTGATTTCCTCGCGCATCTGGGTCAGGCGTGCCTCGGCGCCCGAAACCTCGGCCGCGATGTCGGTGGCGCGGGTCTGAAGGGCGTCGAGCGCGCCGCGTGCTTCCTCCACGGCCAGGGTGAGTTCTTCCTCCTGCGTCTGCAGGGACTGCACCTCGGCCTCGCGCTGGCCGGCCTGGCTCTCCACCTGGGCGGCTTCCTCGCGCAGAGCAGTCAGGCGGTCCTCGGCGGAGGTGACGTCGATGGTCAGTTCGGTGATGCGGTCCTGCAACTCGTTGGCTCGGCTCTCGGCGGCACGGGCTTCCTGGACCGAGCCTTCCAGCTGCGCCAGTTCCTCCTGCGCGGCCTGCTGCTGCTGCTCGGCGGTCTGGGCCTGGGCCTGGGCTTCCTCGGCGCGGGCCTGGGCCTCCTCCATGCGGGCCTGCGCTTCCTCGGACCGGGTCTGGGCCTCGACGGCCAGGCGCTCGGCTTCCTGCGCCTCGGCCTCGGCGCTTTCCCGGTCGGCGCGCAGGGCGAAGAGGACGGTTTCGGTTTCCGATATCTGTTCCTGGATGGTGGCGAGGTCGCCGGCCGCCTCGCGTTCGGCTTCCAGGGTGGCACGCAGGTCTTCGACGGTGCCGCCGCGGGCGGCGGCGACCCACCATCCGGCGATGGCCACGATGGCGAGGACCACGGCGACGGCGACGGCCGACATGGGCCAGGAACGGGTCGATGCCATGACGGGGGAGTCCTCCATGCGGGTGGTGACGGGCCGGTCTTCTCCAAGAACGATCCATCATCCCCCGCCGCTCGGGCCCCGTCGGGGCTAGGCGTCCGCCTTTCGATCGGCCGCGTCGCCCCTGCCCACTCCTATCTGCCCAGGCCCTTGGCGGCCAGGTCGGCCTCGTAGTCCTTCATCAGCTCGTCCTGGCGGTGGCCGAGTTCGTGCAGATAGGTCCAGGTGTAGATGCCGGTGTGGTGGCCGTCGTCGAAGAGAATGCGGATGGCGTAGTTGCCCACCGGCTCCACGTCGGTGATGCCCACACCGCTTTTGCCGGCGACGGTCTTCTTTTCCGCCGGGCTGTGCCCCTGCACCTCGGCCGAAGGGCTGTAGACGCGCAGAAGCTCGGCGCCCAGCACGAAGCTCTCGCCGGTCTCGAAGGTGATGTGCAGGGTTCGCGCGCCCCGGTCGACGCCGATTTCCTCGGGATAGATGCGGTCGCCGGCGCCACTCATGCGGCGGGTCCGTCGTCGAGCGGGCGCGCCTCGTCGATCAGCATGATGGGGATGCCGTCGCGGATGGGATAGGCCAGCCCGCCCTTCTCGCTGATCAGTTCGTTGTGCTCGCGGTCGTACTTCAGCGGCCCCTTGGTCAGCGGGCAGACCAGGATGTCGAGCAGCTTGGGGTCGATGGCGGCGGCGGAGGGCTGGGACATGGGTCGAAATCCTTCGATCGACGGCGAATGATGACGGGGTGTATCACATGGGGCTGCCGGGCGGCATCCCGCCGCTGTCGAAGGCGCCCATTTCCAGCAACGTCACAAGCGTGTCGGCCCGTTCCTGCGGCGTGTCGGCCTCCATCAGCGCCTGGCGCTCCACCGCCGACAGGGGGCAGAGCATGGCGAGGCTGGTGACCAGGTTCAGGGGGCCCAGGGCCGAGACGATCTGCGGGTCGAACTGCATGCGGTGGCGGGCGGCGAAGCTTTTCAGCGCCGTCATCAGGCGGTCGCGGTCGAGCCGGATGCCGTCGGGCAGCTCCAGGTCGTGGGCGAAATCCTTCCATTCCGCCTGCACGCGCCGATAGCCGCGCCTGAGATCCAGTTCCGGCCCCACCCCGAAGCGGCAGACGCCCGTCAGGGTGATGAGCAGGCGCCCGTCGTCGGTTTCGGAAAAGGCGGAAATGCGGCCGGCGCAGCCCACCGAAAAGACCTTGGGGCGGTCCTGGCCCAGGCCGAGCGGCCCGTTGTCCAGCGGCAGGACCATGCCGATCATGCGGCTGGACCCCAGCGCATCGAGGATCATGTTCAGGTAGCGCGGCTCGAAGATGTTGAGCGGCAGCCGCCCGCCGGGCAGCAGCAACACCTCGCCCAGCGGGAAGATGGGAATGACGTCGGGTAGGTCCTCCAGACGCGGATGGAACGGCCCTGGCATAGTCACGACGTCACTCCCCTGCGTTCATCGCCCCTGTGGAAACTATATCACACGGCTGGGCGAGGCGTGGTGTTGTCAGGCATCGCCCGGATAGGGTCAGGCGAACATCATCGACGACAACTTCCTACGGCCCTTGATGGTGGCCGGATCGGTGGGCCCGAAGGCCTCGAAGAACTTCACCAGCTGGGCGCGCGCGGCGTCCTCGTTCCAGGTGCGGTCGCGCTTGAAGATTTCCAGCAGCTCGTCCACGGCCTCTTCCCGCTTGTTGGCGGCGTAATAGGCGTTGGCGAGGTCGAAGCGGGCCTGCAGGTCCGCGGGGTCGGCCTCCACCTTCTTTTGCAGGGCGACCACTTCCTCGCTGTCGGCGGGCGGCGTGTCGGCCAGTTCCAGCGCCGTCTTGGCGGCCTGGACGTCGGCGTGGGCCAGGATGTCGGCGGGAAGCTGGCTCAGCAGTTCCTTGGCCGCGTCGGGCTCGCCCATGGCGACGTAGCAGCGGATGATGCCGGCGATGGCGGGGGCGTTCTGCGGGTCCTGGCCGAGGATCTGTTCGTAGACGGCGGCGGCCTGGTCGGCCTGCCCCTGATCCAGAAGCTCCTTGGCCTGCTCCAGCGCCTGGTCGATGACGTTGGCGCCGCCGCCGGCCAGCTTGTCGATGAACTGCTTCAACTGGCTTTCCGGCAGCGCGCCCTGGAAGCCGTCCACCGGGCGGCCGTCCTTGAAGGCGTAAACGGTGGGAATGGACTGGATGCGGAACTGCGCGGCCAGTTCCTGGTCCTTGTCCACGTCGACCTTGACCATCTTCACCTTGCCGCCGGACTGGCGCACCAGCTTTTCCAGCATGGGGCCCAGCGACTTGCAGGGGCCGCACCATTCGGCCCAGAAGTCGACGATGACGGGCACCGTCTGCGACTGCTCGATGACGTCGGCCATGAAGGTGGCGGCGGAGGTGTCCTTGACGGCATCGCCGCCCGCGCTGCCACCGCCGCCCTGGGTGCCGCCGCCGCCGGCCGGGTTGCCGGCTCCGTCGAGAATGATAGCCATGGTCGCTTCGTCCGTATCCTGGATGGTGTGAAATGTCGGGCCCGGCCGGTTCCCGCGACCGGGGTGGAAATGCGCTTTCCTACATGGCGCGATGCGGCGGGCCTGACAAGGGCCAAACGCCCATGCGGCGCGGGGGGATCGACGGTTGCCGGGCGGGCCTGCGCCGGCCCTTCCGGCCGGGGAAAAATGAATCGGAAAAATGTCTTGCATCGCGCGCGGCGATGGTTATATTCCCCTCCACGCCGCAACGACGGGCCGTCACGAAAGTGCAATCGGTTCAGTGGTTTGCGGGGGTCTTACTCGATGCGGGCGTAGCTCAGGGGTAGAGCACAACCTTGCCAAGGTTGGGGTCGTGGGTTCGAATCCCATCGCCCGCTCCAGTAAGAAGACCGGCTGTCGAGCCTGGCGCTCCGGCCGGTTTTTTGGTTCCCTCCGCGGATGGCTTTCGGGCCGGAGGCGGAGGTCATACCCGACGCGGGCGTAGCTCAGGGGTAGAGCACAACCTTGCCAAGGTTGGGGTCGTGGGTTCGAATCCCATCGCCCGCTCCAACAGACGAAAAACCGGCCGTAGAGCATGACGCTCCGGCCGGTTTTTCTTATGGGCCCTCACCCCTTCCCCAGCGGAATTCCGTCCGCCAGCACGGCACCCGTGACCACCAGCGCATAAAGCAGCGCCGCGATGCCGGCCAGGAACAGCAGGTTGCCGATGCGGTGCAGCGGGTAGCGGGTGCGGTCGGCCACTCGGCGTTCCGTCGAGCGCTTTTCCGTACCCGCGATCAGGGTCACGAACAGCCCCCGGCCGAACCACGGCACCGAGAAGCGCAGGTCCACCGGATGCCGCCGCCATGTCCTGCCGGGCAGGGCCTCGCGCAGCAGCGCGCGCTGCTCCGCCGACAGGGTGCGGACGAAGTCCGGCGGCAGGCGGGCCAGTTCCGGGGCCTCGGCCGCCTGGTGCAGCGGCGGGTTTCCGGCCTCTGCCTCAGCCGGAGCAATGGTGCGGGCCGCCTGGTTCATGTGGAAACTCCCCCTCCTGCCGCGCCGCCCCCGCAGCACGTCCGCCGTACCGGTGCCGAAGGCCCGTGTTACGCGCATCCAGTGTCCCTGAAGCCCCCACTCCGGTCAAGGTCTTGACCCATGGCGCGCAACGGGTGCGGCGCGGGCCGCGTCGCCTGGGGTGCAACTCAGGTATTCCGGCGCCGGATCAGGCGTCTAAACCGTTGAAAGAAAATTTCATCGGCGCGAAGCTGGAGCCGGTACCCGAGCCCTGCACAGGGCGGTCATACAAGAAACGTGCGTCCAGCAAACAAAACAGACACTTCGGAGGAAATCCCATGTCGCAGCGGGCGGTGTCGCTCAAGGCGGAGTTGGTCGACCGTGTGGTCGGCCTGATCGGCGATCGGCTGGACCCCAAGGCGGCAGAACCCGCCGGGCGGTTCGTCCGCCACCTGTTCCGCCATGTGCCTCCCGACGACATCCTGGACAAGGACGCCGAGGCGCTTTACGGCGCGGCGATGGGGCTGTGGCAGTTCGCCCGCACCCGCACGCCGGGCAAGCCCAAGGTGCGGGTCTACAATCCCAGCTTCGAGGAAAACGCCTGGTCGTCGGACCACACGATCGTCGAGATCGTCAACGACGACATGCCGTTCCTGGTGGATTCGGTGACGGCGGAACTGAACCGCCTGGACCTGGTGGTGCATCTGGTCATCCACCCCATCATCCACGTCAAGCGCGACGAGAACGGGCGTCTGGTGGAGCTTCTGGAAGGCTCTGACGATCCCGACTGCCAGTCCGAGTCCGTCATGCTGATCGAGGTCACCGAGCAGGGCGAGGCCGCCGTGCTGGAGGCCATCGCCCGACAGCTCGAGGACGTGCTGGGCCAGGTGCGGGCCGCCGTGCGCGACTGGGAACCCATGGTCGGCCGCATGACCGAGGAGATGGAGACGCTGCGCGCCCGTCCCGACGCCGCCGTCGGCGAGGAAAGCGGCGAGGTGGCGGATTTCCTGAAGTGGCTGCTGGAAAACCACTACACCTTCCTGGGCTTCCGCCGGCACGATTTCGTCGGCGGCGGGGCGGAAGGCCGTCCGACGGTGCAGGTCGACCGCGACTCGCAACTCGGCATCCTCGTCGACGACAGCATGCTGGTGTTCGACGAACTGCGCGACGGGGCGGAACTGCCGCCCGATGTCCACGCCTTCCTGACCCGTCCGGCACACCTGATCATCGCCAAGGCCAACAAGCGGGCGCGGGTGCATCGGTCGGTTCACATGGACGTCATCGGCATCCGCCGGTTCGACGATTCGGGCGCCGTGGTGGGGCTGGACCTGTTCGTCGGGCTGTTCACGTCCAACGTCTACACCAACAGCCCCATGTTCGTGCCGGTGCTGCGGCGCAAGATCGACCGCATCATCCGCAACGCCAACTTCCGGCCGCGCAGCCACGACGGCAAGAAGCTGACGAACATCCTGGAGAACCTGCCCCGGGACGAGCTGTTCCAGTCCTCCGACGAGCAGTTGCTGGAAACGGCGCTGGGCATCCTTCATTTGCAGGAGCGCCAGCGTGTCGCCCTGTTCGCCCGCATGGACGAGTTCGAGCGCTTCGTCTCGTGCCTGGTCTTCGTGCCGCGCGACCGCTACGACACGGCGCTGCGCCTGGCCGCCCAGGACATCCTGGAGAAGGCCTTCGGCGGCGTGATGACCGCCTATTACACCCAGGTGGTGGACAGTCCGCTGGCGCGGCTGCACTTCATCATCCGCACCACGCCCTACAACATCCCGCCCTATGACCTGCGCGAGGTGGAGGCCCGCCTGGCCGATGCCGCCCGCCAGTGGTCCGACCACCTGGAAAGCGCCCTGTTCCAGGCCAAGGGCGAGGAGGCCGGCGCCCGGCTGTTCCGCCGCTACGGCCATGCCTTCCCCAGCTTCTACCGCGAGCGCTTCACGGTGCAGGCGGCGGTGGCCGACATCGACCGCATCGAGGCCATGGTCGAGGGCAACCGCTCGCTGGGCATGAACCTCTACCGCCCGGTGGAGGTGCCCGAGACGCAGGTGCGCTTCAAGATCTACCACGCCGACGCCGCCGTCAGCCTGTCGGACATCCTGCCCATGCTGGAAAACATGGGCTTCCGCGTCATCGGCGAGGTGCCGTTCGAGATCCGCGTGCGCGAGGGCGAGCCGGTGGCCCCCGGCGAGTCCAACGGCGCGTCCGCCCACGGCCCGTCCACGGGCGCGCGGCGCATGGTCTGGGTGCATGACTTCGAGATGGAAACGGCCGACGGCTCGCCCATCGACGTGGGTGCGGTGCGCGATCACCTTCAGGAAGCCTTCGGCCGCATCTGGAACAGCGAGGCGGAGAACGACGCCTTCAACCGCCTCGTGGTCTCGGCGGGCCTGAGCTGGCGCGAGGTGGTCATGCTGCGCGCCTATGCCAAGTACCTGCGGCAGGCGGCGTTCACCTTCAGCCAGTCCTACATCGCCCGGGCGCTGAGCCTGCACAACGGCATCACCCGCGCCCTGGTGGACCTGTTCCACGCCCGATTCGATCCGGCGCGCGAGGGCCGCGATGCGCCGCTGGACAGCCTGACCACCGACATCCGGCACATGCTGGACGACGTGGCCAATCCCGACGAGGACCGGATTCTCAGGCGCTACCTGAACCTCATTTCGGCGACCCAGCGGACCAACTACTACCAGGCCGACCCGCAGACGGGGCAGCCCAAGAGCTACATTTCCTTCAAGCTGCGCTCCGGCGAGGTGGAGGACCTGCCCCTGCCCCGCCCGTGGATGGAGGTCTGGGTCTACAGCCCGCGGGTGGAGGCCATCCACCTGCGCGGCGGCAAGGTGGCGCGCGGCGGCATCCGGTGGTCGGACCGGCGCGAGGACTTCCGCACCGAAATCCTGGGCCTGATGAAGGCGCAGATGGTCAAGAACGCGGTCATCGTCCCTGTCGGCTCCAAGGGCGGCTTCGTGGTCAAGCAGCCGCCGGCCGAACAGACGCGCGAGGCCATCCAGGCCGAGGGCATCGAGTGCTACAAGACCTTCATGCGCGGCCTGCTGGACGTCACCGACAACCTGCGCGGCGACGCCGTGCTGCCGCCGGCCGACGTGGTGCGCCGGGACGAGGACGACCCCTACCTGGTGGTCGCCGCCGACAAGGGCACGGCGACCTTCTCCGACATCGCCAACGGCATTTCCCAGGACTACGGCTTCTGGCTGGACGATGCGTTTGCCTCCGGCGGGTCCCAGGGCTACGACCACAAGGCCATGGGCATCACCGCCCGCGGCGGATGGGAGGCCGTGAAGCGCCACTTCCGCGAAATGGGCCACGACACCCAGACCCAGGACTTCACCGTGGTGGGCGTCGGCGACATGTCGGGCGACGTGTTCGGCAACGGCATGCTGCTGTCGCGCCACATCAAGCTGCTGGCGGCCTTCAACCACCTGCACATCTTCGTCGACCCCGATCCCGACCCGGAAAAGAGCTTCGAGGCCCGCAGGAAACTGTTCGAGACGCCGCGGTCGTCGTGGACGGACTATGACAAGGACGCCCTGTCGCCCGGCGCGGTGATCTTCGAGCGCCGCTCCAAGACCCTGACCCTGACGCCCGAGATCAAGGCGCGCTTCGGCTTTGCCAAGGACACCGTCACCCCCAACGAACTGATCCGCGAGCTTCTGAAGGCCGAGGTGGACCTGCTGTGGTTCGGCGGCATCGGCACCTACATCAAGGCCTCCACCGAGAGCAACGCCGACGCCGGCGACCGCACCAACGACTCGGTCCGCGTCAACGGCCGCGAGTTGCGGGCCAAGGTGGTTGGCGAGGGTGCGAACCTGGGCGCCACCCAGCGCGGGCGCGTGGAGGCCGCCGTGCAGGCCGGCGTGCGGCTGAACACCGACGCCATCGACAACTCCGCCGGCGTCGACTGTTCCGACCACGAGGTCAACATCAAGATCCTGCTCAACGGCGTGGTGGCCGACGGCGACCTGACGCTCAAGCAGCGCAACGTGCTGCTGGAGGAAATGACCGAGGAAGTGGGCGCCCTGGTGCTGCGCGACAACTACCTCCAGACCGCCGCCATCAGCATCGCCGAGGCCAAGGGGGTGGACATCCTGGACCACCAGCAGCGCCTCATGAAGATGCTGGAGCGGGCCGGGCGGCTGGATCGCGGCATCGAGTTCCTGCCCGACGACGAGGTCATCGCCGAGCGCTTCGCCGCCAAGCGCGGCCTGACGCGGCCGGAAATCGCCGTGCTCATGCCGTACTCCAAGCTGTGGCTTTTCGACGAGATCCTGGAGTCGGACCTGCCCGACGATCCGCTGCTGATGGAAGACCTGGTGCGGTACTTCCCGACCCAGCTTCAGGACCGCTACCGCGACGCCATCGGCCGCCACCGGCTGCGCCGCGAGATCATCGCCACCCACGCCACCAACAGCATGATCAACCGCGTCGGCGGCACCTTCGTCACCCAGGTGACGGAAAAGACGGGTGTGAAACCGGCGGACATCGCGCGGGCCTACATCATCACCCGCGACGCCTTTCGCATGCGCGACCTGTGGAGCGCCATCGAGTCCCTGGACGCCCAGGTGCCGGCGACCGTGCAGATCGACATGCTGCTGGAGGCCAACCGGCTGATCGAGCGCGGCACCCTGTGGGTCCTGCGCCAGTGTCCGGCCCCGCTGGACATGGGCGCGGTGATCGAGGACCTGACGCCGGGCATCGAGGCGCTGGCCGACGGCATCGAGACCGTGGCGACGCACGACGCCTACGAGGAAGTGATGCGCCGCGTCGCCCACTTCACCGAACAGGGCGTGCCGCAGGACCTGGCGCACCGCGTCGCCAACCTGATCCTGCTGGCCAGCGCGCCGGACGTCACCCGCATCGCCCAGCGCCACGACATGGACGTCTGCGATGCCGGCCGGCACTACTTCGCCATCGGCTCGCGCTTCGGCCTGGGCTGGCTGCGGTCGGTGGCCGAGCCGCTGGCCGTCGGCAGCCACTGGCAGAAACTGGCGGTGGCGGCGATCATCGAGGAGCTGTACCGCGACCAGCGGGAACTGGCCGACGTGATGCTGTCGGCCGTCGGTCCCCGGCCCGATGCCGGCGAGGCCGTGACCGCCTGGGCCGAAACCATCGCCCCGGCGGTGGAGCGTGCCGACCAGTTGATCGGCGAGTTGCGCGCGACGGACACCATCGACCTTGCCATGCTGACGGTGGCCGCCCGCCAGTTCGGCACCATGAAGGGGGCGTAAGGGTCAGGCCGGGCCCTGCCCGCCCCGACCTCCGTTCTCATGTTTCACGTGAAACCGGGGCGTCCCTTGTGGGGCGCCCCGGTTCGCGCCATGCTTCTTCCTCCACATGAGAGGGCGGGAGTCGCAGCATGATCATCACCACCACCGACGGCATCGACGGCAAGCGCGTGACGGCATACCTGGGCGTCGTCTCCGGCGAGGCCATCATGGGCGCCAACATCTTCCGCGACCTGTTCGCCGGCATCCGCGACATCGTCGGCGGCCGGTCGGGCGGCTACGAGAAAGCCATCCGCGACGCCAAGAACGAGGCGCTCGCCGACATGGCCGAGGAAGCCCGGCGGCTGGGCGCCGACGCCATCGTCGGTGTGGACCTGGATTACGAGGTGGTGGGCCAGAAGGGCAGCATGCTCATGGTATCCGCCAACGGCACGGCGGTGACGCTGGGCTGAGGGGCGCACCCGCCCCTCGCCTGCCGGCGGCCGCGCCACGGAAAAACCCGCCGGCCCCGTGGGGCGGCGGGTTCTCCTTGGCCGGCGCTGCGGTTGCCCGGCGGCGTCAGGCATCAGGCATCAGGCGTCAGGCATCAGGCGGCGCGGCTGCCGCGGCCTTGACCGCCGTCCCGGCCGTTCAGGAAAGCCACCAGCGGCTTGTCCATCTTGGCGATGTGGTGGGTGAGCCAGTCAGCCGTGTACCCGAAGAAGTCGTTGACGGCCTCCGGCGTGTCTTCGTCCATGGTGCGCTCGAAGGTCGCCATGCGGTCGAGAAGCTTCTGGTGCTGGGCGCGGTGCTGCTCCAGATCGGCATAGCCGCGCTTTTTCATTTCCGCTTCCTCGTCCCGGAAGTGCTGGGCCATCTCGTCCTTCATCTTTTGCAGCATGGTGTGCGCCGCCGCGCTGCCGTCGCCGTGCAGCATTTCGCCCGCGAGGCTGTTGAGTTCCTCGATGATGGACTTGTGGTGGGCGTCGATGTCGGTGATGCCCGTCTTCAGGTCGTCGGTCCAGTCGATCAGCTTGATGTCTTCCTTGTTGGCCCGGACCTGGGCCACGAAGCCGGCCACTTCCGCCGTCAGGCGGCCGGCCTGGGTGGACAGCTCGCCCGAGGACTCCGCGATGCGCCCCGCCGATTCGCCGGTGGTGGAGGCGGCCCGTTCCACCTCGACGATGTTGCGGGAAACCTCCTTGGTGCCCTCCGAGGCCTGGTCGACACTGCGGGCGATCTCGGCCGTGGCCGAATTCTGCTCCTCGACCGCGGCCGATACGCCGGCGGAAATCTCGGCCATGCGCTCGATGACACGGTTGATGGCGTCGATGGCCTGGACGGCGCGCTGCGTGCCGCCCTGCACCGATTCGATGTTCCCGGCGATCTGCTCGGTCGCTCGGGCGGTCTGGGTGGCGAGGCTCTTGACCTCGTTGGCGACCACGGCGAACCCCTTGCCCGCCTCACCGGCCCGCGCCGCCTCGATGGTGGCGTTCAGCGCCAGAAGGTTGGTCTGGCTGGCGATGTCGGTGATGAGGTTGACCACGTCGCCGATCTTGTTGACGTCGTCGGACAGCGCCTGGATGGCGGCGGAGGTGCTCTTGGCCTCCTCGGTGGCCTGGGCGGCGATCTCGCGCGACACGCTGACCTGGCGTTCGATGTCGGCGCTGGAGGCCGACAGCTGGTCGGCCGCGGAAGCGACGGTCTGCACGTTCACCGAAGCTTCCTCGGCGGCGGCGCTGACGGTGGTGGCCTGGCTGCTGGTCTGCTGGGCCAGGGCGGCCATGCCCGATGCCGACTGCTGCATCTCCCCGGCCGCGCCGGTCAGCTTGCGCGCCACCTCGCCCACCGTGATCTCCAGGCTGCTCACCAGCTTGCCGAGGGCGGCCTTGCGGTGCTGCTCGGCCCGGACGGCCCCGCGCACCTTCTCCATTTCCATTTCCCGGACGCGCGCCAGCTGCTCCTTGAAGTGCTTGACCGAGCTGGCCATGCGGCCGATCTCGTCGGAGCGCTCGCCATAGGGCACCGGCACCTCGATGTTGCCCTCGGCCAGTTCGCCCATGACCCGCGTCATGGCGTTCACCGGCCGCAGCACCAGGCGGCGCACCGTGTAGCCGACCAGCGCGATCATGCCGCCCAGCAGAATGAGCGTGGTGATGATCATGGTGGTGCGGAACGCGCTCAACGGGGCGTATGCCGCCTCGCGGTCGATGGACAGGCCCAGGTACCACTCCACGCCCGGCAGCCCGGGAATGGGCATGAACGCCACCAGACGGTCTCCGGCGGAGTGCAGCACGCTGCCGTCGCCGGCGTTGACGGACAGGCCGGCGCCGGGGAAAGCGTCGTCCAGCGGTTTCAGGGTCAGCGCGTCGTCGGGATGGATGAGCACCGTATCGTCGCCGCTGATCATGAACCCGTGGCCGATGCCGCCCAGATCGATGCTGCGCACCAGGCCGATCATGGCGCTCAGGGAGATGTCGCCGCCGACCACGCCGATGTTGCGGCCATCGGCCGAGACCGGCGTTGTGACGGTGACGATCAGGTCGCCGGTCGATGCATCGCGATAGGGCTCGGTGATGGTGCTCTGGCCGAGGCGCTGGGCATCCTGGTACCAGGGCCGCGCGCGCGGATCGTAGTCCGCCGGCAGGTCCTCGGGCGGGTACATGATCATCTCGCCCTCGGTGCTGCCGAAGTAGCTGAACATGAACCGCTCGTGCATGGCGTCGCGCGAGATGAGCGTGCGGACGGCCTCGGGCGACGGATCGGCCGCGACGTTGTCGGCCAGGTTCTCGATCAGCCCGACCCGGCCGGCGATCCAGTTCTCCAGGCTCCGCGTTGCCAGCGCGCCGCTTTCGTCGACCTTCGCCTGAAGGGCCGTGCTGATCTCGTCCTGCTGCCGCATGTCGAAATAGATGGCAAAGGCGCCCACCGCGCCGATGATGACAAGGGAGCTGGCAATCAGAATCTTGCCCCCAATGCCCAAAAACCGCTTCATCCTGGTCTCCGATCCTTCAGCGCCCATTATCTTGAGCGGACTGTGCTAAGTCGGAGGTGGTGTGACAACGGGAATAAAGTATACAACGAAGGTAGAATTCCTGGTCAGCGGTGAGTTTTATTTCACGGATTTGCAACCAGCGTGAAGAAATCCCTTGTGAGACATTATGAATGTTGCGCAGGGCCCCGGTTTTCGGAAACAGCGCGCCATTCCGCCCCCGCGTCGGCGGGGTCTGGCACGCGCGTCTCCGATGCCGGTTTCCGCGCTGCGACGCCTCTTCCGCTTCGGTGCGTCTCAACCGGCGGCTAAAGCCGCTCCGGCGCCGTTTCGGCCTCGGCGGCGGCGGGCACGGTGCGCAGCAGGACCAGGCCGACCACCAGGAACACCAGGATGGTCGCCATGCCCCACCGCTGGCTGTCGGCCAGCGCCGTCACCCACCCCACCGCCAGGGGGCCGGCGAAGGCGGTGATCTTGCCCGAGACGGCGTAGAGGCCGAACAGCTCGTTGCGGGTTTCGGCCGGCGCAAGGCGCGCCATGTAGCTGCGGCTCGACGCCTGCACGGGGCCGAAGAACAGCCCCATCGCCAGCGCCAGCGGCCAGAACAGGGTCACGTCCTCCACCACCAGGATGGAGCCGCCGAAAACGATCATCCCGACCAGCCCGAAGGTGATGGTGCGTTTGGGCCCCACCCTGTCGTCGGTCCAGCCGAACAGCGCCGCGCCCAGCCCGGCCGAGACGTTCATGGCGATGCCGAAGACGATGATGTCGGAAAAGCTCATCCCGAAGGTGCCCGCGGCATAGATGCCGCCGAAGGCGAACAGGGTGTTGAGCCCGTCGATGTAGATCATCCGCGCCACCAGGAACCGCGCCACCGGGCCGTATCCCTTCAGCGCCTTGAGCGTGCGCGCCAACTCGCGCAGGGCGCCGCGCGCCGCCTGGCCGTAGGTGGTCACCCCGCGCGGGCGGTCGGGGACGAAGACGAACAGCGGCCAGGCGAAGGCGGCGTACCACACCGCCACAAGAAGGGCGGTGGCGCGCACCGGCTCGGCGGCGTCGGGGTCCAGACCGAAGGGCGGCGGGTCGGCCTGCACGAACACCACCAGCGCCACCACCAGGCAGGCCAGCCCGCCGGCGTATCCCAGGCCCCAGGCCCAGCCGGAGATGCGGCCCAGGCGTTCGGGCGCGGCGACCTCGGGCAGCATGGCGTTGTAGAAAGCGGTGCCCAGCTCGAAGGCTGTATTGGACAGCGCCACCAGCACCAGGGCATGGATCATCCACGACGCATCCGGCTCCACGAACCACAGAAGCCCGGCGCCGGTGACGCACAGGACCGTCAGGGCTCCGAGCCACGGCTTGCGCCGCCCCGTCTGGTCGGCGACGGCGCCCAGAATGGGGGCCAGGATGGCGATCAACAGGCCCGAGGCGCCCATGGCGTTGCCCCAGGCGGTGGTGCCGGTGATCTCGTCGGGTGCGACGCCGCGCGTAAAGTAGGCGGCGAAGACGAAGGTGGCGATCACCGTCGGGTAGGCCGAATTCGCCCAGTCGTACAGGCACCACGCCACGGTGGCGGACCGCTTGGGCGCGGCGGCGGCTGGGGCGGATGCGGTCATGGCGGCGGGTCCCTGGCGGCGGTGCGGCGGGCGGAGCATAGAGGATTCGCCCACGCCCCGCGACGGCCCTTGCACGGCGCGCCAATTCCGCTATATTGGGGCGCATCATCCGACATTCTCAGTGACCCACCGGGGTCTTCGAGAGTGGGCCCGAAAGGCCCGCTCTTTTTTGTTTCAGCCACACGGCATCGCCGAACGCATTGGACCCGACAGCACCCATGGACTTGCAGGCCCGCATCGCCGCCCTCATAGAGCCCACGTTGACCGACATGGGCTATGAACTGGTGCGCGTGCAGCTTCAGGGCTCCGACAGGCAGACCCTCCAGATCATGGCCGACCGCGCCGACGGGGCCCCCATCACCGTCGAGGACTGCGAGGCCATCAGCCGCGCCATCTCGGCGATCCTGGACGTGGAGGACCCCATCGGCCCGGCCTACGTGCTGGAGGTGTCCAGCCCCGGCATCGACCGGCCGCTCACCCGCCGCAAGGACTTCGAGCGCTGGAAGGATTTCGACGCCAAGGTCGAGGCGCCGGGCCTGGTGGAGGGGCGCAAGCGCTTCCAGGGCCTGCTGCGCGGCTTCGACGCCGAGCGTGATGAGGTCATTCTGCAGGTCGAGGGCGAGGGCAAGGACGCCGAGGACGTGGTCGTCGGCATTCCGTTTTCCAGCGTGACCAAGGCGAAGCTCATTCTCAACGACGCGCTCTGGGCCTGGGCCGAGGCGCAGCAGGCGGCCGTCAACCGCGACGACGACGCGGCGGCCGCCGACGACGACAACAAGGAAGGCTAGGCGAAGACGATGGAACGTAGCGTAGGCATGGCCCGTCCCGAACTGCTGCAGGTCGCCGACACGGTGGCCCGCGACAAGGGCATCGAGCGCGAGGAGGTCTTCCTCGCCATGGAGCAGGCCATTCAGAAGGCCGGCCGCTCCAAGTACGGCCACGAGAACGACATCCGCGCCTCCATCGACCGCAACAGCGGCGAAATCCGCCTGGCCCGTTACATGGAAGTGGTGGAAAGCCGCGACGAGGTCGAGGACGAGAACATCCAGATCCCGCTCGACCGCGCCAAGCGCAAGAACAAGGAAATCACCGTCGGTGAGTTCCTGGTCGACCCGCTGCCGCCCATCGACTTCGGCCGCATCGCCGCCCAGACCGCCAAGCAGGTCATCGTCCAGAAGGTCCGCGACGCCGAGCGCGAGCGCCAGTACAACGAGTACAAGGACCGCATCGGCGAAATCGTCAACGGCCTGGTCAAGCGCGTGGAGTTCGGCAACGTCATCGTCGACCTGGGCCGTGCCGAGGCGCTGATGCGCCGCGACGACCTGATCCCGCGCGAGCACTTCAAGAACGGCGACCGCGTGCGCTGCTACATCAAGGACGTCCGGCAGGAGCCGCGCGGCCCGCAGATCTTCTGCTCGCGCACCGATCCGGGCTTCATGTCCGCCCTGTTCGCCCAGGAAGTGCCGGAAATCTACGACGGCATCATCGAGATCAAGTCGGTCGCCCGCGATCCGGGCTCGCGCGCCAAGATCGCCGTGCTGTCCAAGGACAGCTCCATCGATCCGGTGGGCGCCTGCGTGGGCATGCGCGGCTCGCGCGTGCAGGCCGTTGTGGCCGAGCTGCAGGGCGAGAAGATCGACATCATCCAGTGGTCCGACGACCCGGCGACCTTCGTTGTCAACGCGCTGGCGCCGGCCGAGGTCAGCAAGGTGGTGCTGGACGAGGAAACCAACCGCATGGAAGTGGTGGTGCCCGACGACCAGCTCAGCCTCGCCATCGGCCGCCGCGGCCAGAACGTGCGCCTGGCCAGCCAGCTGTCGCGCTGGGACATCGACATCATGACCGAGGCCGAGGAAAGCGAACGCCGCCAGGAAGAGTTCGCGAAACTGTCGGCTTTGTTCATCGAAGCCCTGGACGTGGACGACGTTATTGCCCATCTGTTGGTCACCGAAGGGTTCCAGTCCCTTGAGGAGATCGCCTATTCCCCCATCGAGGAACTGGCGACCATCGAGGGCTTCGACGACGACGTGGCCGGCGAGCTGCAGAACCGCGCCGCCTCCTTCCTGGAAGAGCAGAATGCCGCCGCCGAGGCCCGCCGCATCGAGCTGGGCGTCTCCGACGAGCTGACGCTGATCGAGGACCTGGCGCCCACCATGCTGGTGGCGCTGGGCGAGAACGGCGTGACGTCGCTGGACGACCTGGGTGACCTGGCCGCCGACGAACTGCAGGACATCGTGGGCAAGGACAACATGTCCGACCACACGGCCAACAACATCATCATGGCCGCCCGCGCCCACTGGTTCGCCGAGGACGACGCCGCCGCCGAGGCGGAAGGCGTCGAGGTCGAAGCCGGTGACGAGGGCGAGGCCGGCTAGGCTTGAAGGAGCGCTGACGGCGCACCATGACGACGACGGGCGAAAGCCATATTCCCGATGCCCCGGACCCGGCCGACGAGGTCGGGGCCGAGGCCGACGAGCCCACGGGGCCGGAGCGCAAGTGCATTGTCACCGGCGCCGTGGTGCCCAAGGAAACGCTGCTGCGCTTCGTGGTGGCGCCCGACGGCACGGTGGTGCCCGACCTGGAAAAGTCGCTGCCCGGTCGGGGTTTGTGGTTGAGCCCGCGCCGCGATATGATAGAAACGGCCGTGGCGAGGAAATCCTTCGCCCGCGCCGCGCGGCGCAAGGTCACGGTCCCGCCCGATCTGCCCGACCGGGTCGAGGCCCTGATGCGCCGCCGCTGCCTGGACCTGATCGGGTTGGCCCGGCGGGCCGGGGCGGTGACCGCCGGGTTCGAGAAAGTGCGCGCCCTGCTGCGGGATGAGCGGCAGGGTGCCGTTGTCCTTTTGGCGGCCTGTGATGCCGCCGAGGACGGACGGAACAAGGTTCGGGCTCTCGCTCCCGATGTGCCGTTGATCGACCAGTTCACCGGCGCCGAGTTGGGCGCCGCGCTGGGCCGGGACATGTCGGTGCATGCGGTGGTGACGAAGGGGCCCAAGGGGCAGGGGGCGACGCTCGCCCGCCGCCTTCTGGATCAGGCGGACCGTCTGGCGGAGTATCGCCGGCCGTCGCCCGATCTGCCCAAGGCCAAGCGGCGCGCATGATGCGCCGGGTGGCCCGAGACGCAAGCGTGGCCCCGGCGGGCCGCGCCACGATGTCCCGGCGATTCGGCCGGGACTGGGGAACCGGAGACTGATTGAAGCATATGGCGAACGAGAACGAACGGAAGGCCCCTCTCTCCCTTGGTGGCAAGGGGAAGCTCGAGCTGCGGAACAAGGTCGAGACCGACCAGGTCCGGCAGAGCTTCTCGCATGGCCGCAGCAAGGTCGTGCAAGTCGAGCGCCGCAAGAAGCGCCACGTGGCACCGGGCGAGGGCACCAAGCCGGAAGCGCAGGAGGCTCCCGCGGCGCCCGCCAAGCCAGCGGTCGAGCCCAAGACGCCGTCGCGCGTGAAGCCGCAGCCGCAGTCGGGCCGGGTTCAGCCGCCGCGCCCCGAGACGCGCGCCCCCAAGGGCGGCGCGGGCCGCAACATGGGCAACGACGAAAAGCAGCGCCGCCTGGCGGCCCTGCAATCCGCCCTCCAGGACCAGAAGCGCCGCGAGGAAGAGGAGGTCCGCCGCAAGGCTGAAGAGGCCGCCCGCCGCCAGGCCGAGGAGGAGGAGCGCCGCCAGCGCGAGGCCGAGGACGCCAAGCGCAAGGCCGAGGAAGCCGCTGCCCGCAAGGCCGAGGAAGAGAAGCAGGCCGCCGCCGCGCAGGCCGAGGCCGAGGCGCCCCAGGCGCCTGCCGCCGAGACTCCGGCCGAGCCCGCCCCGGCGTCGCAGCCCGAGGGCGACCGCAAGCCCATCGCCGGCCCGCGCCGCGTCGTCATGCCCAAGCCGGCCAAGCGAGCCGCCGAGTCCGAAGAGGACGAGCGTCCCGCCGCGCGTCGCGGTGGCGGCGCCCCCGGTGGTGCTCCCAAGGCGCCGCCGCGCAAGACTGCCGCGCCCAAGGGCGACGGCGGCAAGCGCCGCGGCAAGCTGACCATTTCCGCCGCCCTGTCGGACGACGGCGGCGGGCAGCGCGGCCGGTCGGTCGCGGCCATGCGCCGCGCCCAGCAGAAGGAAAAGCGCAAGGCCCAGGGCTTCAACCAGCCCACCGAGAAGCAGGCCCGCGAAGTGGTCATCCCCGAGACGATCACCGTGCAGGAACTGGCCAACCGCATGGCCGAGCGCGCGCCGAACGTCATCAAGGCGCTGATGAAGATGGGCGTCATGGCGACCATCAACCAGCCCATCGACGCCGACACCGCCGAACTGGTGGTCGAGGAGTTCGGCCACGAGGTCAAGCGCGTGTCCGAGGCCGACGTGCTGGAGGGCCTGGGCGGGTCCGAGGACAAGCCCGAGGACATGGTCAGCCGGCCGCCGGTGGTGACCGTCATGGGCCACGTCGACCACGGCAAGACCTCGCTGCTGGACGCCCTGCGCGCCACCGACGTGGTGGCGGGCGAGGCCGGCGGCATCACCCAGCACATCGGTGCCTATCAGGTGCAGATGGCGTCGGGCGACAAGATCACCTTCATCGATACGCCGGGCCACGAGGCGTTCACCGCCATGCGCTCGCGCGGTGCCAAGGTGACCGACATCGTCGTCCTGGTCGTGGCCGCCGACGACGGCATCATGCCGCAGACGGTTGAGGCCATCCGCCACGCCCGCGCCGCCGAGGTGCCCGTGGTGGTCGCCATCAACAAGATGGACAAGCCGGGCGCCGACCCCAGCCGCGTCCGCCAGGAACTGCTCAACCACGAACTGGTGGTCGAGGAGATGGGCGGCGACGTGCTGACGGTGGAGGTTTCCGCCAAGCAGCGCCTGAACCTGGAGAAGCTGGAGGAGGCCATCCTCCTGCAGGCCGAGATCCAGGACCTCAAGGCCAACCCGGCCCGCGAGGCCGAGGGCACCGTCATCGAGGCCAAGATGGAAAAGGGCCGCGGCTCCGTCGCGACCGTCCTGATCCGCCGCGGCACGCTGAAGGTCGGCGACATCTTCGTGGCCGGTACCGAGTGGGGCCGTGTGCGCGCCATGATCGACGACCGCGGCAACCGCATCGAGGAAGCAGGTCCCGCCTATCCCGTGGAGATCCTGGGCTTCCAGGGCACGCCGCAGGCCGGTGACGACTTCGTGGTGGTCGACGACGAAGCCAAGGCGCGCGAGGTCGCGGGCTACCGCCAGCGCAAGGAGCGCGAGGCCCTGGCCGTCAAGTCGGCGCGCGGGACGATGGAGCAGATGTTCGCCAAGATCAAGGCGGGCGAGGCCAAGGAACTGCCGGTGGTCATTAAGGCCGACGTGCAGGGCTCGGTCGAAGCCATCGTCGGAACGCTGGAGAAGATGGGCACGGAAGCGGTCAAGGTCCGCGTGCTGCACTCGGCCGTCGGCGGCATCAACGAGTCGGACATCACGCTGGCCAAGGCCTCGGAAGCCGTGGTCATCGGCTTCAACGTCCGCGCCAACCCGCAGGCCCGCGAACTGTCGCGGCGCGACGGGGTGGAAATCCGCTACTACTCGATCATTTACGACGTGGCGGAGGACATCAAGCGCGCCCTGACCGGCCTGCTGGAGCCGACCTTCCGCGAGCGCTTCATCGGCTACGCCGAGATCCGCCAGGTGTACAACATCACCCGCGTCGGCAAGGTCGCCGGCTGCATGGTGACCGAGGGCATCATCAAGCGGGGCTGCAAGGTCCGCCTGCTGCGCGACAACGTCGTCATCCACGAGGGCGATCTGGGCCAGCTCAAGCGCTTCAAGGACGACGTCCGCGAAGTGCGCGAGGGCTTCGAGTGCGGCATGTCGTTCGCCAATTACGACGACATCAAGGAAGGCGACCTCATCGAGTGCTTCGAGATGGAGGAAATCGCGGCCGAACTGTAAGGCGGCCTTTCCGCCAGACGGTTCGGAAGCCCGGCCAATCGGCCGGGTTTCCGCGTTTCCCCATCACGCACCGGCATAAGGACACCATCCATGACCCGTTCCCGCGGCAAGGCTCCCAGCCAGCGCCAGCTGCGCGTCGGCGAGGAAATCCGTCACGCGCTGGCCTGGACGCTGGAGCGCGGCGACTTCGACGACCCGGCGCTCAACCAGCCCATTACCGTCACCGAAGTCCGCTGCAGCCCCGACCTGCGCAACTGCACGGCCTTCGTCACGCCGCTGGGCGGCGGCGACCCGACGGACATCCTGAAGGGCCTCAAGCGCGCCGCTCCGTTCCTGCGCCATGAACTGGCTCAGAAGATCCGCATGAAGTACGTGCCGCGCCTGTCGTTCCAGCCCGACGAAAGCTTCGACGAGGCGGCCCACATCAACGCCATCCTCCACAGCCCCGAGGTCGAGCGCGACCTGGAGCGCCCCGAGGACGACACCGAGTGGGTCGACGCGCCGGACGACGGCGACGAGTCGCCCGCCGATCCTGACACCGCTCCTGACGCCGACGCCGACGCCGAGGGGCGTGATGGGGCGTAGGAAGAAGGGGCAGCCCATCGACGGCTGGCTGGCCGTCGACAAGCCGGTCGGCATGACGTCCACGGCGGTGGTCTCCACCGTCCGCCGCCTGCTGGATGCCCAGAAGGTCGGCCACGGCGGCACGCTGGACCCGCTGGCTTCGGGTATCCTGCCCATCGCCTTCGGCGAGGCGACCAAGACCGTCTCCTACGTCATGGACGGTCGCAAGACCTATGCCCTGACGGTGCGCTGGGGCGAGGAACGCTCCACCGACGACCGCGAGGGCGAGGTCACCGACACCTCGGACGTGCGCCCGATGCCGGAGCAGATCGAGGCCGCCCTGCCCGCCTTCATCGGCGAGATCCAGCAGGTGCCGCCACGCTTTTCCGCCGTCAAGGTGGCGGGCCGGCGGGCCTATGACATGGCCCGCAAGGACGAGGACGTGGAGCTGGCACCGCGTCCCATCCTGATCAAGGAATTCACCCTGCTGGAGTGCCCCGACGCCGACCATGCGGTCTTCCGTGTGGTCAGCGGCAAAGGGGCCTACATGCGATCCCTCGCCCGCGATCTTGCGCGGGCGCTGGGGACCGTCGGGCATGTCGCGGCGCTGCGCCGCACGGCCTGCGGACCCTTCAATGAAGATGGCGCGATTTCACTGGATAAACTGGAGGCCCTCGGGCATAGTGCCGCGTCATCCGACACCTTGCTTCCCGTCTCGACCGCGCTGGACGACATCCCGGCCCTGGCCCTGACGGAAGTGGAGGCCAACCGCCTGTCCCACGGACAGCCCGTACCGGTGCTGCCCGTGGTTCGGCGTTCTTCCATTCAGGGCGTGATCGCGGGAACGACCGTGCGCGCCATGGAAGGAGACCGCCTGGTGGCTCTGGCCCGGATCGAGGGCGGCGAGGTCCGCCCCGTCCGCGTCATCAACCTGAAGAAATAAGAGGTATCACGATGTCGATTACGCCCGAGCGTAAGCAGGAACTCATTCAGGAATTCGGCTCCAAGCCCGGCGACACCGGTTCGCCCGAGGTTCAGATCGCGATCCTGACGGAGCGGATCAAGAACCTGACCGAGCACATGAAGGAGCACAAGAAGGACACGCACTCCCGTCGCGGCCTTCTGATCCTGGTGGGCCAGCGCCGCCGCATGCTCGACTACGTCAAGCGCAAGGAAGTGGCGCGCTACGAGAACCTGATCGGGCGTCTCGGCATCCGCCGCTAAGGTCCTGATACTGGCACGGCCCGCTCCGGCATCCGGGGCGGGCCGTCACCTTACCGGCGGACATGCCGGGGGTGACCGGGCAAGGGCCCGACGTGCCGCACCATGTCCGTGGATCGACAGCCCGGCCGGCCGAAGAGCGGCTCGCGGGGTGCGCAATCCGGCGCCGATCCGGTTAATGAGGAAGTTTCAATGTCCATGTTCAACGTGTTCCGCAAGGAAATCGATTGGGGCGGCCGCAAGCTGGTGCTGGAGACCGGCAAGGTCGCCCGCCAGGCCGACGGTGCCGTGATGGTCACCTACGGCGACACCACCGTGCTCGCCACCGCCGTCGGGTCGAAGACCAAGTCCAACTTCGATTTCTTCCCGCTGACCGTGAACTACCAGGAGAAGACCTTCGCCGCGGGCAAGATCCCCGGAGGCTTCTTCAAGCGCGAAGGCCGTCCCTCCGAGAAGGAGACGCTGACGTCGCGCCTGATCGACCGTCCGATTCGTCCGCTGTTCGCCGAGGGCTACCGCAGCGAGACCCAGGTGGTCTGCACCGTGCTGTCGCACGACATGGAGAACGATCCCGACATCGTCGCCATGATCGGTGCGTCGGCCGCGCTGACCATCTCCGGCCTGCCCTTCCTGGGCCCCATCGGCGCCGCCCGCGTCGGCTACATCGACGGCCAGTACGTGCTGAACCCGACCGCCGACCAGATGAAGGAGACCAACCTGGATCTCGTCGTCGCCGGCACCACGCAGGGCGTGCTGATGGTCGAGAGCCAGGCCGACGAGCTTTCCGAAGATGTCATGCTGGGTGCGGTGAACTTCGGCCACGAGCAGTTCCAGCCGGTCATCGCCGCGATCATCGAGATGGCCCGCAACTGCGCCCGCGAGCCGCGCGAGATCGCGCCGGCCGCGCCGGAAGTGGCGATCGTCAAGGAGAAGGCCGAGGCCATCCGCGCCGAGGTCGCCGAGGCCTACAAGATCGTCAACAAGACCGAGCGCCAGGACGCGCTGGCGGCCATCCGCCAGAAGTTCGTGGAAAGCCTGGGCGAGAACGAGGCCGAAATCGGCGTCGCCGGCAAGGTTCTGAAGGGCCTGGAGTCCGAGGTCATGCGCCGGTCGGTGCTCGACACCGGCAAGCGCATCGACGGCCGCGACACCAAGACGGTGCGCGCCATCGAATCCGAGGTCGGCTTCCTGCCGCGCGCCCACGGCTCCGCCCTGTTCACGCGCGGCGAGACCCAGGCCATGGTGACCGTCACGCTGGGCACGGGCCAGGACGAGCAGATCATCGACGCGCTGGCGGGCGAATACCGCGAGCACTTCCTGCTGCACTACAACTTCCCCCCGTACTCGGTGGGTGAAGCGGGCCGCATGGGCAGCCCCGGCCGCCGCGAGATCGGCCACGGCAAGCTGGCTTGGCGCGCCATCAAGCCGCTGCTGCCCAAGAAGGAAGACTTCCCCTACACCATGCGCGTGGTCTCCGAGGTCACCGAGTCCAACGGCTCGTCCTCCATGGCGACCGTCTGCGGCACTTCGCTCGCCATGATGGACGGCGGCGTGCCGCTGCCGCGCCCGGTGGCCGGCATCGCCATGGGCCTGATCAAGGAAGACGACGGCTTCGCCGTGCTGTCCGACATCCTGGGTGACGAGGATCACCTGGGCGACATGGACTTCAAGGTGGCCGGCACCGACCAGGGTGTCACCTCGCTGCAGATGGACATCAAGATCACGTCCATCACCAAGGAGATCATGGAGGTTGCCCTGCGCCAGGCGCGCGACGGCCGCCTGCACATCCTGGGCGAGATGGCCAACGCGCTGACCGGCGCCCGCGAGGGTGTCGCCGCCAACGCGCCGCGCATCACCACCATCACCATCAACCCGTCCAAGATCCGCGACGTCATCGGGTCCGGCGGCAAGGTGATCCGCGAGATCACCGAGCAGACCGGCACCAAGATCGACATCGACGACGACGGCACCATCAAGATCGCGTCGGCCGACCCGGAAGCGACCGACAAGGCCGTGGCGTGGATCAAGGGCATCGTGGCCGAGCCCGAAGTCGGCGTGATCTACACCGGCAAGGTGGTCAAGATCATGGACTTCGGCGCCTTCGTGAACTTCCTGGGCTCGCGCGACGGCCTGGTCCACATCTCCGAACTGGCGCAGAACCGCGTCAAGAACGTCGGCGACGTGGTCAGTGTCGGCGACATGGTCAAGGTGAAGTGCATCGGCTTCGACGACCGTGGCAAGGTCAAGCTGTCCATGAAGCAGGTTGACCAGGAAACCGGCCGCGATCTGGCGGCCGACGAGAAGCAGACGGCCGAATAAGGCCGCATCGGCGGTGCATCCCGTCCCGGCCGGCGCCTCCTTGCGAGGGCCGGCCGGGACGCGGGGCGCCGCCGCTTCTTCTTCGGGAAACGACCCATGCGAAGCCTTCCGTTTCCGCTGCCTTCGGTCATCGCCCACCGCGGCGCCTCGGCCGTTGCCCCGGAAAACACCCTCGCCGCCTTCCGCCGCGCCGCCGACGAGGGCGCGGCCTGGATCGAATGCGACGTCAAGCTGACCGCCGACGGACGCCCGGTCGTCATCCACGACGACACGCTGGAGCGCACGACGGACGGCGGCGGTGCCGTGGCCGACGCGCCGCTCGACACCATCGGCGCGCTGGATGCCGGCGGCTGGTTCGACCCCGCCTTCCGCGGCGAGCCGGTGCCGACGCTGGAAGAAACGCTCGACCTGCTGGCCGAGCTGGGGCTGGGCGCCAACATCGAGATCAAGCCCTGCAAGGGCCGCGAGCGCGAAACCGCCGAGGTGGTTGCCGCCCTGGTGGCCGCCCAGGGGCGCGACGTGCCGGTGCTTTTTTCCAGCTTTTCTCACGAGTCGCTGGCCGCAGCGCGCGACACCGCGCCGTCGGTGCCGCGCGGCCTGCTGGTCTGGGAGCTTCCCGGCGACTGGCAGAAGCTGGCGGAAACCCTGGACGTGGTGGCGATCCACGCCGATCATGCAACGCTGAAGCCTGATCAGGTGGCGGACGTTCATTCGGCGGGGTATCGTGTGCTCGCCTACACCGTGAACGACGAGGCGACGGCGCGCGTGCTTGTGGAAGCGGGCGTGAATGCCATCATCACCGACGCGCCCGGCCGCATCCGGTCGGCGCTCGACGGCGAGGCCGGCTGACGCGGCTGGTCCGATCGGCCGAATTGGCGGCACGGTCGGATACGGGAGGTTTATGGCGCGGACATTCCGCCCCATATCGGGTATGCATCCGGCGGTGGAGTTCCGCCGGACCGCGATTTGAAAAGACAAGAGGATGGACGGGTGAAGGCGATCAAGCCGATTGTCATCTCGGGCAAGGAAGTTCTTCCGCTGGTTGAGGGCGGCAAGGGCATTGGTGTTTCCAACGGGGCCAGCTCCGGCGCCTGGGCCGCGGCCGGTGGCGTTGGAACCTTCTCGGGGGTCAACGCCGACTCCTACGACGAGCACGGCAACATCATCCCCATGGTCTACAAGGGGAAGACCCGCCGCGAGCGCCACGAGGAACTGATCGAGTTCGGCATTCAAGGCGGCATCAACCAGGCCCGGGTGGCCCACGAGATCAGCAACGGCGAAGGCCGCATCCACATGAACGTCCTGTGGGAGATGGGCGGCGCCGAGCCCATCCTGGAGGGCGTTCTGGAAGGTGCGAAGGACCTGATCCACGGGGTCACCTGCGGCGCCGGCATGCCCTACCGCGTGGCCGAGATCGCCGTGCGCTATGGGGTGTACTACTATCCCATCGTGTCTTCGGGCCGCGCCTTCCGCGCCCTGTGGAAGCGCAGCTACCACAAGAACCCCGAGTTCCTGGGCGGCGTCGTCTACGAGGACCCCTGGCTGGCCGGCGGACACAACGGTCTGTCCAACGTGGAAGACCCGCGCGCACCGCAGGCGCCCTACCCGCGCGTCGCCGAGCTGCGCAAGGTCATGCGCGACATGAACGTGCCGGAGGTCCCCATCTTCATGGCCGGCGGCGTGTGGTCGCTTGCGGAGTTCGAGGACTGGCTGGACAACCCGGAAATCGGGCCCATCGCCTTCCAGTTCGGCACCCGTCCGCTGCTGACGAAGGAAAGCCCCATTTCCGACGAATGGAAACAGCGCCTGCTGACGCTGAAAAAGGGCGACGTCTTCCTGCACCGCTTCAGCCCGACGGGGTTCTACTCCTCGGCCGTGAAGAACGAGTTCCTGGACGACCTGATCGGCCGCTCCGAGCGCCAGATCCCCTACCTGCGCAAGCCGGACGGCGACCTGACGGCGGCGCTGGCCATCGGGGCGCGGGGCCGCGAGGTGTTCGTCACGCCCGAGGACCGCGAGAAGGCCGAAAAATGGATCGCGGCCGGCTACACCGAAGCGATGCGCACGCCCGACGGCACGCTGGTCTTCGTCACGCCCGCCAGCCAGAAGCACATCCTGAAGGACCAGATCGAGTGCATGGGCTGCCTGTCGGCCTGCAACTTCTCCAACTGGTCCCAGCACGGCGACTTCACCACCGGCAAGCCGGCCGATCCGCGCAGCTTCTGCATTCAGAAGACCCTGCAGAACATCGCCCACGGCGGCGACGTGGAACACGAACTGATGTTCGCCGGCCACAATGCCTATCGGTTCGCCGAGGATCCCTTCTACGCCGACGGCAACATTCCGACGGTGAAGGAACTGGTGGACCGCATCATGACCGGCGCCTGACCGCACGCCGATCATCGGTTTTACACCAAGGGTAGAAATGGGGGCGCATGGTTGCCGCATGGCGACAGCGCCCCCATTTTCCTTGGAAGGCGAACGAGAATTACACTAAATTGCCATGGAACCTTGTCGCGCCCTTTGGACTGAGCTGGATACGCCGCCATGACCTCGACCTGTGACACCGCGAGCCTGACGGATCGTCTGCGTGCCGCCGGCCTGCGTCCGACCCGCCAGCGCGTTGCGCTTGCCCGCCTGCTGTTCGGCGACGGCGACCGGCACCTGACGGCGGAACAGCTTCATACGATGGCGCTGACCGCCGACGTGCGCGTGTCGCTGGCGACCGTCTACAACGCCCTGCACCAGTTCACCGACGCGGGCCTGCTGCGCGAGATCGTGGTGGACAGCGGCCGGTCGTACTTCGACACCAACACCACCGAGCACCACCACTTCTACTACGAGTCCTCGGGCCGGCTGGAGGATATTCCCGCCGACCAGATGACGCTCTCGGCCGTGCCCGCCGCCCCCGAAGGCACGGCCATCAAGCGCGTCGACGTGGTCGTGCGGGTGGACGGCTAGGCCTGCGGGTCAGCTTTTCTGGTATCCGGGTGCTGGTGCCCCTCTGCCCTTTCGGGTAAGCTGCATCGGCACGTCCACCGAATGATCGGCCGGATGTGGTAGCATTCGGAGGATGCGGCGGCCGGGCCGCCCCGGCAGCGCAGGTGGAAGGGACGAGGGGACCGTGACCACGGACGAGGGGGTCATCGACGAGCAGGCTCTTCTGCGCCTGGCGCGGGAAAAGTCGGCCGAGGCGCGGGCCCGCCTTGCGGCCACCATCAGCGACCTGTTCCGCGACGAAGACGACGCCCTGACGGACCGCGAGCGGGCGCTCATGGCCGACATCCTGCGCCGCGTGCTGCGCGACATCGAGATCGGCGTGCGCCGGCAGGTGGCGACGGCCTTGGCCGGCCAGCCGTCCCTGCCCCACGACCTGATGGTGTTCCTGGCCAACGACGAGATCGAGGTCGCCTACCCCATCCTGCGCCAGAGCCGGGTGTTGCAGGACGCCGACCTGATCGAGGTCATCCGCAACCGCACGCAGGAACACCAGCTCGCCATCGCCAACCGCTACCACGTCAGCGAGGCCGTGTGCGACGCGCTGGTGCAGACCGGCCAGCACGAGGTCATCCGCGAGCTTCTGCAGAACCCCGATGCCGACATCAGCGGCGCCACCATGGATTATCTGGTGGACCAGTCGCGCCGGGTCGACAGCTTTCACGAGCCCATCCTGCGCCGCGCCGACCTGCCCGAGGACTTGGCAAAGCGCATGTTCCTGTGGGTGTCCGCGGCGCTGCGCACCTACATCGTCGACACCTTCCGCCTGGATGCCGCCGTGGTCGACGACCTGCTGGAGACGGCGGCGCGGGAAGGCTACGACTCGGTGCGGCAGGAGGCGAGCCGCCGCCCGGCGCAGGCCCTGGCGGAGCGCCTGGCGCGCCACAGCGCCATCACGCCCGAGCTTCTGGTTTCGGCGCTGCACGACGGCGAGGTCAGCCTGTTCGTCAGCCTGATGAGCCGCCTCGCGGAAATGCGCGAGCCGCTGGTCAAGCGCATGCTGTTCGAGCCGGGTGGCGAGGGCCTCGCCATCACCTGCCGGGCGCTGGGGTTCGCGCGCAAGGATTTCTCGGTGATTTTCCTGCTGTCGCGCAAGGCCCGGCCCGAGAATGCGCGCACCTTCAAGCGGGACCACGAGGCCGCCATGGCCTTCTTCGACCGCATCCAGGCGCCCGCCGCGCAGAAGGTCCTGCGCCAGTGGCAGCGCGACCAGGACTACCTGCGCGCCCTGCGCGACATCGAGACGGGCGCGGCCGTGTCGCGATGACCATGTGGGGACGCCAGACAGACCTGGAAGCGCGCCAGCGCCTCTATGACCTGGGGCGCCTGGTGTCGGACTGGATCTGGGAAACCGATCCCGCCGGCCGCTTCACCGTGGTCTCGCAGCGCAGCCTGGACATCCTTGCCGTGCTGCCCGAGGAACTGGCCGGCCGCAGCTTCGCCGACTTCGCCGAGGAACCGGAGACCGTCATGGGCTGGCTGGCCGAGCAGCGGCCATTCCGCGACCGGCCTTGCCTCCTGCGCCGGCGCGGCGGACGGCTGCGCCACGCGCGCCTGTCCGCCCTGCCCTGGTACGACCCGGCCACCGGCGCCTATCGCGGCATGCGCGGAACCTGCCGCGACGTCACCGAGGAAGTGCTGGCGCACCAGGCGCTGTCCGACCAGCTTGCCTTCCAGCAGAGCCTGCTCGACGCCATTCCGACGCCGATCTTCTACCGCGGCGCGAACGGCAGGTACGGCCTCGTCAACCGGGCCTTCGCCGACATGGTCGGGCGGCCGGTGGACGCTGTCCTGGGGGCGAGCCTGTTCGACCTGTTCCCGACGGCCGTGGCGCAACGGCTGTTCATGGCCGCCAGCCTGCCGCCCTCGGCCGGGGAAGGCGTGCGCCAGCATGTCGACCGTCTGCCGTGGACGACGCCCGGCGATGCCGGCGGGGGTAAGGAGCGCGACGTGGTCATCACGCTGGCTCCGGCCCGCGCGCCCGGCGACACCGTGGCGGGGCTGGTGGGCGTCGTCACCGACATCACCGACCGCTGCAGCGTGGAAGCTGACCTGCAGCGCACCGTTGCGGCCCTGGAGGCCAGCGGCCGCGAGATGGAGCAGTTCCTGCACGTCGCAAGCCACGACCTGCAGGAGCCGACGCGCACCGTCGTCAGTTTTTGTCAGCTTCTGGCGCGGTCGCTGGGCGATGCCGCGACGCCCGCGCAGGCGGACTACATCGACCACGCCGTCGACGGCGCCCACCGCATGCGGGCGGTGGTGGAGGATCTGGGCAGCTATGCCCGCGCCGGCGTCCGCCCGGCGGCCCCGGCCGTGGTGGACTGCGCGCCGCTGGTGGGGGCGGTGCTCCAGGGCCTGCGCGGCCAGGCGGAGGCCGTGGGCGCGTCGGTGGAGGTGGGCGCCCTGCCCGCCGTCTGCGCCGACCGCGCCCAAGTGTCGGAGTTGTTCCGCAACCTGCTGGACAATGCGCTGAAGTTCGCCGCGCGCGACCGCCCCACGGTCATCACCGTCGACGTCGTGCCGCCGGGGGCCGACGACCCGCCGGGCCACCGGCGCTTTTGCGTCGCCGACAACGGCATCGGCATTCCGCCCGACCAGCGCGAGCAGGTTTTCGCCCTGTTCCGCCGCCTGCACGGTCACCATGCCTATCCCGGCACCGGGGCCGGCCTGGCGGTGTGCCGGCGCATCGTGGAGCGCCACGGCGGCCGCATCTGGATCGACCCCGGCACGACGCGCGGCACGGCGGTGCTGTTCACCCTGCCCGAAGCCGACCCCGCGCGCGTCACCTGCGACATGGACGCGCCGGCCTGGGGAGGCTAGAACCGCAGGGCGTCCCGCCGCGTTGCCGTCCGACGGAGAGCCCCATGCCGCATGCCCTGCACTACACCGGCCAGCCGCTCGACCGCGCCGACCACCTGCGCGAGGAAGACATCCGCACCCTTCTGTCGGGCGACCGCCTGCGGGTGCTGCCGGTCTGGCGGGGGCGCCATGCGGTGGGGCCGGACCGCATGCCGCTGTGGCGCACGAGGCCGGAACCCGGGCCGGCGGCCGAGGCGCCCGTGTTCCTGGGGCGCGACGCGGCCGGCATCACCTGGGCGACGGAGGACCTGTCGGCCCGTCCGCCGGCCGATCCCGACGACAAGGACCGGGGTCCGGGGCCGCTGGCGGGGCTGGAGGCAGAGGCCCAGTGGCTGGATCTGCGCACCTTCGGGGTCACCCTGCCCGCCGCCCTGGCCGCCACGCTCGCCTATGCGCGCGGCATGATCTTCTGGCACGCCGGCCACCGGTTCTGCGGCCGCTGCGGCGCCCCGACGGAGGTGGGGCGCGGCGGCCACATCCGCCTGTGCACCAACACCGACTGCGCCGCCCCCAGCTTTCCGCGCACCGATCCGGCGGTCATCATGCTGGTGACCGACGGCGACCGCTGCCTGCTGGGCCGCCAGGCGCAATGGCCCGACGGCATGGTCTCCACCCTGGCCGGTTTCGTGGAGCCCGGCGAGACGCTGGAGGAGGCCGTGGCCCGCGAGGTCATGGAGGAAGCCGGCATCCGCGTCGGGGCCGTCACCTATCGCGCCAGCCAGCCGTGGCCCTTCCCGTCGTCCCTCATGCTTGGCTTCTGGGCGGCGGCGGAGACCACCGCGATCACGGTGGACGAACGCGAATTGGCCCATGCGGCGTGGTTCCATCGCGACGACCTGGCCGCCATGGGCGAGGTGGGCGACGGCGCGCCCGGCTGGAAGCTGCCCCGGCGCGACAGCATCTCGCGCTGGCTCATCGAGACATGGCGCACGCGGGAAGGCTGATCCGCCCCGAAATTTCCGTTATGCTCCAACGCGGTGACGGAAGGACGGGGGAAAGGCCGTGGCTGAGGAAAAGTGGCACGAGAACGTCGTGGTGCGCGTGGCGCTGGTCACCGGCCTGGGCATCGTCGCCCTGCTGGTGCTGCTGAACCTGTTCTACGACGGCGACCGCCTTCCCGAGGGGGTGACCGCCACCGACTACCAGTCGGGCGACTGGGTCAGCCCGGTGCCTGCCTCCCTGCGCGGCACCTGGGCCGTGGAAGGCCGGTGCGAGGACGAGGACAGCCTGATGGTGATCTTCTCCAACGGCGGCTACCGCTGGCGCAAGTCGCGCACCGACTGGGGCTTCGCCCGCGGCAAGTACCGCTATACGCACCCCAACGCCTATCGCATCGAGTTCCAGTTGCAGCGGTTCCAGCAGCCCAGCGACAACCCGGATGCCGTCATCACCGTTTCCGGTAACGAGATGCGCAAGTACAACCCGATGGGCGGAACCAACGAGACCTTCATCAAGTGTCCTTCGTGAACTTCCTTCTGCGCACGGCCTTCGGGTTCGTGCTGGGCGTGGTGCCCATCCTGATCGTGCTGTCGCTGATCGGCGCGGCGGTGTCCACGGTGCCCTTCGTGGTGGTGCTGTGGCCCATGACGCTGTCGGCCATCGGGCTCTACGTGCTGCTGGCCTGGCTGCGCTGGCACCGGCGCCGGCGGCGCGAAGAGGCGCAGCGCAAACAGGCCGAGGCGGGGGAATAACACCTTCGTTCGGCGCATCTCCGGGTTCCCGTGGTGGATATGTGACACGCCTTTGAGGTATCCTTCCGGCCAAAGACCGTGCCGGGGACGGGCCCCGGCGCCAAGGATGACAGGGACATGAGCGACACCCGCACCGGGACCGGACAGGCCGCGCGCGACCCGTCGCGCGCCTTCCTCCTGCGGCTTGTTGAGGCCGCCAAGGAGGGGCAGCGCCTGGGCGACCCGCGCGATGTGGAAACGCTGAAGCGCTGGGTGCGCATCTGCGAGGGCATTCCCGACGGCCCGCTCATGCAGATCGTTCCCACCACCATCCGCGCCCTGTTCGGCCATGCCGACTATGCGCCGATCCTGCAGGCGACGGGGCTGGACCGCAAACAGCCGTTGCAGCACGAGGCCATCTCGCCGTACGTGGTGGCCTATCGCCGCTACGTCCGCGCCCGGCGCAGCACCGGCAATCCGGGCGAGCTGCGCGACACCATCGACACGCTGCGGCGCGAGTTGCGCGACCTGAAGGCCCAGTTCGACGCGGTCTTCGACAACGCCATGAAGCTGGAGGAGGAGCGCGCCCGCCTCGCCTCCGAGAACGAGAGCCTGCAGCAGCGCGTGCTGCACGAGCAACTGCGCGCCGACGAGGCCACCCGCGCCCTGACGGAGGCGCGGCAGAAGGCCTTCCGCCTGTTCCGCGTCTACCTGTTCCTGCTGAAGGAAGAGCGCGAGCGCCTGTCCAACGACCCCATGCGCGAGCGCCTGCTGACCGCCGAGGTGGCGGTGGAGACCCACTCCGCCACGCTGGAGGCCCTGGGCATGAAGGACGACGCCGAGGCGCAGGCGCAGGAGATCCTGGGGCGAGACCTGTTCCAGGAATACTTCCGCGAAACCGACAGCCGCCGCGTCCCCGACCCGGAAACCCTTCAGGGAGAGCTGTTCCGCGCCCGCGAACGCGCCGGTGCCGGGCAGGCCGACGGTGGCGCGGCCGCCGGCGGAAGCGGCGACGACGGCGCCCGCCCGCCCTTCCGCCCGCGCGTCGTCAACGACCGCTGAGGCGCCGCGCCGGGCGCCGATTCGCCGCCGCTCCGCCCGCGCGATCGCTGCGTCCCGCACCGTGACGAAAAACCGGTATTCCGTTGCCTTGGAAAGGGCGGAAAACCGCCCGGTAAGCGGGTGATTCCGGCCGATTTTCCTTCACCCCATGGGGCCGTGTGATATACTCGGCGGCCCGCCGTGCCTTATGTGCGGAACCCATTCTTATTGAACCCATTTCCAGGCCTGCTTCCGACATGAAACTGACCATCGAGCGCTCCGTCCTGCTGAAGTCCCTCGGACATGTTCAGAGCGTCGTGGAGCGGCGCAACACCATTCCCATTCTCTCCAACGTCAAGCTGGACGCGACGCCCGACGGCCTGAAGCTGAACGCCACCGACATGGACCTGGAGATCGTGGAGACGGCCGAGGCCCAGGTGCAGGACGCGGGCGCCACCACGGCCCCCGCCCACACCCTGCACGACATCGTCCGCAAGCTGCCCGACGGCAGCCAGATCGAACTGACCTACAACGCCGAGGACAGCCAACTGGCCCTGCGGTCGGGCCGCTCGCGCTTTTCGCTGTCGTGCCTGCCGGTTGAGGACTTCCCGGCCATGGTGGGCGGCGAGTTCAGCCATTCCTTCACGCTGTCGGCCGGCGACCTGCGGGCGCTGATCGACCGCACCCGGTTTGCCATTTCCACGGAAGAAACCCGCTTCTACCTGAACGGCATCTATCTGCACGCCACCAAGTCCGAGGGCGTCGACGTGCTGCGCGCGGTGGCCACCGACGGTCACCGCCTGGCCCGCTTCGAGGTGCCGCTGCCCGAGGGCGCGGGCGGCATGCCGGGCGTCATCGTGCCGCGCAAGACGGTCGGCGAGCTGCGCAAGCTGATCGACGAGACCGGCATGGACGTCGCCATCAGCCTGTCGGAAACCAAGATCCGCTTTGGCTTTGACGAGGCCACCCTGACGTCGAAGCTGATCGACGGCACCTTCCCCGATTACGAGCGTGTCATCCCCACCGAGAACGACAAGGTGATGGAGGTCGACCGCAAGCTGATCGCCGACGCCGTCGACCGCGTCTCGGCCATTTCCACCGAAAAGAGCCGCGCCATCAAGATCGCCATGGAAAAGGGCGTGGTGACCCTGTCGGCCTCCAGCCCCGAGGCCGGGTCCGCCGTGGAAGAGGTGGAGGCCAGCTTCGATGCCGGTCCGCTGGAGATCGGCTTCAACTCGCGCTACCTGATGGACATCCTGGGCCAGATCGAGGGCGAGGCCGCCCGGTTCGACATGGCCGATGCCGCCAGCCCGACGGTGATCCGCGAGGTCAGCGACGGCGCGGCGATCTACGTCCTGATGCCCATGCGGGTGTGACGGGCCGGCGCTTGCGTGACGATCCGCGTCTCTTCCTTGCGCCCGGCGACGCGCCCGGTTCCGGCGGCGGCCCGTCCGCTCCGCCGGTGGAGCGGGAGCGCATCGGCGTGACGCGCCTGACGCTCACCGACTTCCGCTCCTACGCCCGCATGCGCATGGAGGCGGACCTGCGCCCGGTCGTGCTGACCGGCCCCAACGGTGCGGGCAAGACCAACCTGCTGGAGGCGCTCTCCTTCCTGGCGCCCGGCCGGGGCCTGCGGCGGGCGAAGCTGTCGGAGATCACGCGCGAGGGCGCGGCCGGCGGGCCCCAGGGCGCCTGGGCGGTGGCCGCGCGGGTGCGCGGGCCGCTGGGCGAGGTGACCATCGGCACGGGGCGCGAGGCCGGCGAATCCGACCGCCGCACCGTCCACATCGACGGCGAGGCGGCGCGCAGCCAGACGCAACTGGGCGAATTCGTCACGGCGCTGTGGCTGACGCCCGACATGGACCGCCTGTTCCAGGAGGGCGCGAGCGCCCGCCGCCGCTTCCTGGATCGCATGGTCTACGGCCTGGACCCGGACCACGCCGGCCGCCTGAACGCCTATGAGACGGCCATGCGCAACCGCAACCGCCTCATGCGCGAGGGCCGCATGGACCGCGCCTGGCTCGACGGGCTGGAGGATGCCATGGCCGGTCACGGTGTCGCCGTCGCCGCTGCCCGCCGCGACCTGATGCAGCGCCTGGGTGCTGCCCTGGCGGCGGCGGAGGGGCCTTTTCCGCGGGCCGAGGCGGCGCTCGACGGCGTTGTCGAGTCGTGGCTCGACGCCATGCCGGCGCTGGAGGCCGAGGACAGGCTGCGCGCCTTGCTGGCGGGCAACCGCCGGCGCGATGCCGAGGCCGGCGTGACCGCCGAGGGCCCGCACCGCACCGACCTGAAGGTGCGCCACGCGGGCAAGAACGTCGCGGCCGAGCGCTGCTCCACCGGCGAGCAGAAGGCCGTGCTGATTTCCCTGGTGCTGGCTCAGGCCAGCGTGCAGGCGGACCTGCGGGGCATGGCCCCGATGCTGCTTCTGGACGAGGTGGCGGCGCATCTGGACGACGCCCGCCGCCGCGCCCTGTTCGACCGGCTGGCGGCGCTGGGCGCGCAGAGCTGGCTGACCGGAACCGATCACGCGCTGTTCGCCGGATTCGGTGATCGCGCGCAACACTTTACCGTGAGGGACGGGGCCGCCGTGCCCGCGCCCCTGCATTAACTGGATTGAGAGTCCCGATCATGAGCGAGCCTTCGACCGTTCCCGTCTATGACTCCAGCAGCATCAAGGTGCTGAAGGGACTGGAGGCGGTGCGCAAGCGCCCCGGCATGTACATCGGCGACACCGATGACGGCTCGGGCCTGCACCACATGGTCTACGAGGTGGTGGACAACGCCATCGACGAGGCCCTGGCCGGCTGGTGCGACCGCTCGGAGGTCATCCTCAACGGCGACGGCTCGGTCACGGTGCGCGACAACGGGCGCGGCATCCCCGTCGACCTCCACAAGGAGGAAGGCGTCTCGGCGGCCGAGGTCATCATGACCCAGCTGCACGCCGGCGGTAAGTTCGACCAGAACAGCTACAAGGTTTCCGGCGGCCTGCACGGCGTGGGCGTTTCCGTGGTCAACGCCCTGTCGGAGTGGCTGGAGCTGCGCATCTGGCGCGACGGCAAGGAATACGTCGCCCGCTTCGAGGACGGCGAAACGGTCCGCCACCTGGAGGAGATCGGCGACGCGCCCTATGACGAGCGGCGCGAGAAGCCCCTGTCGGGGACCGAGATCACCTTCAAGGCCAGCCCCCAGGTCTTCGCCATCACCGAGTACGACTTCAACACGCTGGAGCACCGCCTGCGCGAGCTGGCGTTCCTGAACTCGGGCGTCTACCTGGTGCTGCAGGACAAGCGCCACGCCGAGCCAAAGCAGACGGAATTCCACTACGAGGGCGGCATCGAGGCCTTCGTGAAGTACCTCGACCGCTCCAAGCAGCCCCTGCACGAGCCGCCCATCGCGGTGGCCGGCGAGAAGGAGGGCGTGTCGGTGGAAGTGGCGCTGGAATGGACGGACGCCTACCACGAGTCCGTGCTGTGCTTCACCAACAACATCCCGCAGAAGGACGGCGGCACCCACCTGGCCGGCCTGCGCGGCGCGCTGACGCGCACCATCAACGCCTACGCCAACGAATCGGGCCTGATGAAGAAGGAAAAGGTCCAGCCCAGCGGCGAGGACATGCGCGAGGGCCTGACCTGCGTGCTGTCGGTCAAGGTGCCCGACCCCAAGTTCTCCAGCCAGACCAAGGAAAAGCTGGTCAGTTCGGAGGTCCGCCCGGCGGTGGAGGCCATCGTGGCCGAGCGCATGGCGCAGTGGTTCGAGGAACACCCCAACGAGGCGCGCAAGATCGTCGGCAAGGTGGTGGAGGCCGCCGCCGCCCGCGAGGCCGCCCGCCGCGCCCGCGAACTGACGCGGCGCAAGGGGGCGCTGGACGTCGCCTCGCTGCCCGGCAAGCTGGCCGACTGCCAGAACCGCGACCCGGCGCAGTCCGAACTGTTCATCGTGGAGGGTGATTCGGCCGGCGGCTCCGCCAAGCAGGGCCGCGACCGCGGTTTCCAGGCCATCCTGCCCCTGCGCGGCAAGATCCTGAACGTCGAACGCGCGCGCTTCGACAAGATGCTGGGCAGCCAGGAAATCGGCACGCTGATCACGGCGCTCGGCACGGGCATCGGGCGCGACGACTTCAACGTGGAAAAGCTGCGCTACCACAAGATCATCATCATGACCGACGCCGACGTGGACGGCAGCCACATCCGCACCCTGCTGCTGACCTTCTTCTTCCGCCAGATGCCGGAAATCGTGGAGCGCGGCCACCTCTACATCGCCCAGCCGCCGCTGTACCGCGCCAAGCGCGGCAACAGCGAGATCTACCTGAAGGACGACAAGGCGCTGGAAGACCACCTCATCAACATCTCCATCGACGATGCGGTGATGACGCTGAACTCCGGCGCGCAGATCGGCGGCAACGACCTGCGCTCGCTGGTGGAGAAGGCGCGCCAGGTGCGCAGCCTGCTGTTCGGCATGACCCGCCGTGTGCCCGTGCGCCTGCTGGAGCAGGTGGCCATCGCCGGCGCCTTCAACCCGGAAACGCTCGCCGACCCCGCCAAGGGGACGGAGGCGGCGGAATACGTCGCCCGCCGCCTGGACTTGCAGGAGGGCGAGCACGACAAGGGCTGGCACGGCCAAGTGCAGGAGGACGGCGCCATCGTCTTCACCCGCACCCTGCGCGGCGTGATGGAGACGCACGTCATCGACGCCCAGGCGGTGCATTCCGCCGAGGCGCGGCGCCTGAACGACATGGCCGAGGAGCTGAAGGAGTTCTACTACAAGGTGGCGCGCCTGAGCATCAAGGGCCTGGAGCGCGACATCCGCGGCCCCGTCGGCCTGATGGACGCCTTCATGGAAGCCGGCCGCAAGGGCACGTCGTTCCAGCGCTACAAGGGTCTGGGCGAGATGAACCCGGGCCAGCTGTGGGAAACCACGCTGGACCCCA
Organism: Caenispirillum salinarum; assembly: GCF_044803115.1. Classification (GTDB taxonomy): domain Bacteria; phylum Pseudomonadota; class Alphaproteobacteria; order Rhodospirillales; family Rhodospirillaceae; genus Caenispirillum; species Caenispirillum salinarum_A. The sequence continues at coordinate 279,830 of NZ_CP085224.1, forward strand.
ACGTCCGCCGCCTGCTCCAGGTGAAGGTCGCCCACGCCGACGAGGCGCAGGAGGTTTTCTCGACCCTGATGGGCGACATCGTGGAGCCGCGCCGCGAGTTCATCCAGGACAACGCCCTGAACGTGACGAACCTGGACGTGTGAGCGGGTTCCCGCTCATCATCAAGGGACGAAAGACAAATCACCCGCCCCAGCTATGGGGCGGGTGATTTCATGTGATGGCCGGCGGCGGCTGCCTATCGCACCTTCAGCCTTTCGGCCTGTTCGGCGGCGTCCAGGCCCATCACCACGCGAAGGCCTGCGGCTTCGGCCTTGCGGGCGGCTTCCGGATTCCAGGTGCCGGGCTCCAGCCACAGCACCTTGAGGCCCGTCTTGTCCTTGGCCTCTGCCGCACCTTCGGCGGCGTACATGGCATCTTCCGGCCCGCCGAAGACCTGGAGCATGTCCACCTTGGACGGAATGTCGGAAATGCGCGCCGGCACCACTTCGTCCACGTGCATCTCGCCTGCAAGCTTGGGATTCACCGGCACCACGTGGAAGCCATTGGCCTTCAGGCGCTCGGTGTACTGTGCGCTTTCCAGGTCGGGGTGGTAGCCCAGCGTGGCGACCTTGAAGACATCCTTCAGAATGTCGCGCAGGTAGTCGTCGGGGTAGTCGATCTTCTCGTTGGGATCGGCGGGAATGACGTCGTCGGTATGGCGGAACTCGGTGGTCATGGCTGTCCCTCCCTCGTTGCAAGGATATGTATCCCTTCAACGCCCGAGGGTCGCCGGGCTTTGCAAAACGCACCGCATCCGGCCGTCGGCCCTGAAAGAGGAAACCCGCCGCTGTTGCCAGCCGGCGGGTTTCTGAAACCTGGTGGAGCTGAGGGGAATCGAACCGTCGCCCCGGAGGGGCGCTCGCCCACGGGCAGGTGTTCGATCACCGGCCCTGAAAGACGAAACCCGCCGCTGTTGCCAGCCGGCGGGTTTCTGAAATCTGGTGGAGCTGAGGGGAATCGAACCGTCGCCCCGGAGGGGCGCTCGCCCACGGGCAGGGGTTCGATCACCGGCCTTGAAAGACGAAACCCGCCGCTGTTGCCAGCCGGCGGGTTTCTGAAATCTGGTGGAGCTGAGGGGAATCGAACCCCTGACCTCTACAATGCCATTGTAGCGCTCTCCCAACTGAGCTACAGCCCCGGATCTGTCCGAGTCACGGGCGGCGGGTGTCGGGAGCGCCCCCGTGAAGTGCGCGGAACATAGGGAAAGCCGTCCGCCGGATCAAGAAAAAAATGCAACCCATCCGCCATCTTAGGCTACACCCGGCCCGGTTGCTTTGCAGGGGCCATTTCTTTGTGCTTTGGGCGGGGCCGCCTACGCCTTAATATCGAATTTGAGGGAAATATCCGTCAGAATCCGCCAGCTAAAACCGCCGGCCGACGGAGAAGGGGGACAGAACAGTGTCTTCGCTGTTGACCAATACATCATCCATGCAGGCCCTGCGTATTCTCCAGGGGCTGGATCGCGACGTCGCGGCCAACCAGACGGCGATCGCCACGGGGCTCAAGGTCTCCAACGCCAAGGACAACGCCGCCATCTGGAAGGTGTCGACGGCGTTGCGCTCCGACGTCAGCACCCTGCGCGTGGTGAACGACGGCATCAGCCGCGCCCAGGCGGAACTGGCCACCATCGATTCCGCCTTCAATCAGGTGACCGAGCTTCTGGACCGCGCCCGCGCCAAGTCGGCGCTGCTGGAGCGGCCGGACAACGTGCGCGCCCGCGCGCTGATCTCGGCCGACATCAAGGACCTGATGGACCAGGCCGAGGGCATTCTGGGCGACACCAGCTTCAACGGCGCGACGCTTCTGGACGGCGCCGAGCGCCGGGTGATCATCGGCGCCAACGGCGAGAGCCTGACCATGGGCGGCACCGAGGTGACGGCCCAGACGCTGGGGCTGGACGCCGTCAAGGCCAAGGCCGACATCGTGGCGCCGCAGGTGACGGCAGCGGCCGACCCGGGCGAGAACCCCGACAACGGCCGCGCCACCTTCGGCAACGACGCGCTGAGTCTTGGCGCCGGCCGCACCGGCCCGGGCGGCAGCGACGGCATCAATGGCGCCATTGCGGCCACGGGCGGGGTCAACGTCCTCGACGGCGCCAGCGACTTCGTCAAGATGCTCACCTACGGCACCCGCTGGGGCGCGGCGGGGTCCGCCGGGCCGGACCTGACCTACTCGCTGCACAATGCCGCCTCCACCTACAAGGCCGGCTACGGCAACGGCGAGACGGCCTCCGACGCCGATCTGAGCACCGCTTACGAAGGCGCCATCCGCGACATCATGGCCTATGCCTCGGGGATCACGGGGATCACCTTCAGCGAAGTGACGGAGACGGCGGACCTGGCGGGCGACCTGCGGTTCGCCCAGTGGAACGATCCCTCGGCCGACCCCGATACGGCCCATGCCTACCTGCCCGGCGACTATGCCGAGGCGGGCGACATGTGGATTTCCAGCTACGTCACCACCAACTACGCCACGCCCTCGGCCGGCAGCTACGCAAACCTGACCATCATTCACGAGCTGGGGCACGCGCTGGGCCTGAAGCATCCGCACGAGGAAAACATCGACGGCGAGTACAATTATGACGGCGCCGACATCGACCACCTCAAATACAGCGTGATGAGCTACAAGGACTTCGCCGGCGACACCAACGACGGCTACGGGGCGACCTATTTCCCCACCAGCTTCATGGTGGGTGACATCGCGGCGTTGCAGGCCATCTACGGTGCGGGCGGCGGCAATGGCGGCGACACCACCTATTCCTGGACCGGCGACGCCTTCGAAACCCTGTGGGACAGCGGCGGCACCGACACCATCGACCTGTCCAACAAGACGGCCGCGCTGGACATCGACCTGACGCCCGGCACCTACAGCGACATCGGCACCACCGTCACCTTCGAGGGTACGGTGACCGAGAACGAGACGCTGGGCATCGCCTACGGCACCTACATCGAGAACGTCGTCGGCGGCTCGGGCAACGACACCATCAAGGGCAACGACGTCGACAACGTGTTCACCGGCGGCGCCGGCAACGACACCATGGACGGCGGGGCCGGCATCAACGTCGCTGTGTTCTCGGGCAATGCCGACCAGTACACGATCGCCGACCAGGGCGACGGCACGGTCAAGATCACCGGCGCCGACGGGGTCGACACGCTCAGCAACATCCAGGTGCTGCGGTTCGACGACGGCGACGTGGACGTCAGCGACCTCATGCCGCCCATCTCGGCCGAGGAAGCGGCGGCCGCCGACAATCCCGGCGACTACAGCATTTCGCTGGAACTGGGCCTGCAGGAGATGATCGACGTCGCCATGCAGCGCACCATCGACGCCGCCACCGACTACGCCAACACCGCGACGCGGCTCGACAGCGTGCTGTCCATGAACGAGACGCTGATGCAGAACCTGCTGGCCGGCATCGGCGTGCTGGTGGACACCGACATGGTCGAGGCCTCGGCCCGCAGTCAGGCGCTTCAGGTGCAGCAGCAGCTTGCCCAGCAAAGCCTGTCCATCGCCAACGGCAACGCGCGCTCGATCCTTCAGTTGTTCGGCTGAGGAAGACCCCAAGGTCCCGCGGAACTATGGTTCCGGACTTCTATGGCAACTTCCTCAAGACCGTGAACTGAAAGCGCTGAACGCTGCCCGATGGCGTCGCATGGTCATGGCGCAGATCGTTCACATGCTCGAAGGCCGGCCCGAACTCGGCGGCCAGATCTTCAGGATCATACCTGCGGACGGGCAGGCCGCTGCACCGTTGCGGCCCGTCGGAGGCGAACGTGCCGATGATCGCGAAACCGCCGTCCTCGATTGCCGTCGAGGCCAGCCTCAGGTACGCCCGCCGATCCTCTGGCTTGACGAGAAAGTGGAACAGCGCGCGGTCGTGCCACACCTTGAACCGGTGCACGGGCTGCCACTGCGTTATGTCGGCTGCCACCCAGTCCACCGAGTGCGCGGCGGCTCCCAGTCTCGTTCTGGCTTTTGCCAGGGCGGCATCGGCGATGTCGAGCACCGTCACCTGATATCCGTCCGCCACCAGCCGGTCCACGAGCCGTGATGCTCCGCCGCCGACGTCGATGACCGTTGCTCCGGAGGGTGCGACGGATGAAATCAGGTCGGCGGAAACGGCCGGCGTATCCTGAAACCAGGAAACTTCGTCCTCGGTCTTGGTCTCGTAGACCCGCTGCCAGTGCGTTCGGGATTCCATTCCGTGCGCCTTCCAGATCGTCGGCTTCGAGTCGGGGCGGCGCCTACTTCAGCGACACCACCAGGTTTTCCGACATGCAGCTTTTCGGCTCCACGGCCAGCAGGCCGACGTTTTCCGCCGAATAGCTTTCCAACTGGGTCAGCGACACGCCGTCCTGCATTTCGTCGTACATTTCGGCGGTGCGGGTGCAGTACGACCCCCGGTCCTTGAGGCTGAGCGCCGAGGCCTGGTTGGCCAACAGCGTGACGTAGCGGTTGAGCTTCGACGTGCCCTGGCCGCCGTAGGTGCGCTGGAAATAGCCGATCAGCGCATCGCCGTGGCGCTGCAGCGCGGGGCGGAACTTCAGGACGAAATCGTTGTAGGCGTCCACCGACCCGCAGGTCAGCGAGGCGACCACCATCCAGGTTTGCAGCGACCGGACGTGCAGCGCCGCAGCCTCGTCGCGATCGGCGCAGGACGAGGCGGCGGCGGGATTGGCGCCGGCGGCGGCGGTCAGCAGGGCGGCCACGGCCACCGCGGCGGCCATGCGGCGCGGACGAAAGGAACGGCGAAGGCTCCTCATGGGTCATCCCCCAGGGCTGTGAGGCTGTCTCTACTCTCTTCGGCCGCTCCGTTCTCCGACGGACCGGCTGTCATGGTGGAAGCTAACGCGAGACGGGGAAGAAGCCCAGGGCAAAGCGCGCAAGCCGTTCGTTTCGACGGCGCCGGGAATGGCCGTCAGCCCTCGGCGATGCGGTTCATGGACCGCGCGAGCTTGACGTCCAGATCCGTCAGGCCGCCGGCGTCGTGGGTCGACAGGGTGACGTCGACGGTGTTGTAGACGTTGAACCACTCCGGGTGGTGGTCCATCTTTTCAGCCACCATCGCGCACCGGGTCATGAAGCCGAAGGCCTGGTTGAAGGTCTTGAAGGAGAACCGGCGCCGGATGGCGTCGCGGTTGTCGTCCTGGCTCCAGCCCGGCAGGTCGGCCAGGGCGGCGGCGCGGGCTTCCGGGGTCAATTTCTCGGCCATGGGCGGCTCCTTGACGTTGATTGGCAGACGTGCGCCGGCGGTGCACACTGGGACGGGCGGGAGTTCGTGCCGGCCCACCTGATGTGAGCCCGACGCCCGCCGCCATCAACCGCAGACGTTCAAACCAGCCAGGGAAACCCATGCCCGATACAGCCGACCGCCGCGCCTGCCATTCTCCCACCATCGGCGACATCGAGGAGATGGCCAACGAGGTCCTCAGGGACCTGCGCGAATCGCCGTTTTCGCAGGTGGTCGACCAACTGCTGATCCGCGTCGTCGACTTCTGCGACGAGGAGATCGAGGCCGAGATGGGCCTGGAAAGCCCTTACGAGCTGCTCGGCCTGTATTCCGGCGTGTCCATGGACAAGCAAAGCCTGTTCGACATGCGTACCGAACCGGACATGGTGTTCCTCTACCGCCGGCCCATCCTGGACTACTGGTGCGAGACCGGCGAGGACCTGCGGCATGTGGTGCGCCATGTCCTGATCCACGAAATCGGCCACCACCTGGGCTTCTCGGACGAGGACATGGAGGCCATCGAGAACAGTTAGACCATATTCCGGTCAGGCGCGGTCGCGGCTGACCGGCGCGGGGTCGCACTGTGTGCTCCGCACACGCCTTCGGCTCCGCGCAACTGATGCACCCCCACGCATTGAAACCATCCGGAAAGGCCCGCCGCATGCCCCTGACACCGCTCTCCTGCGACCGGCTCTATACCCCCTGCCCGGAAGACCGCCTGGGCTTCGAGACGACCAAGGAGCTGCCCGACCAGGACGAGACGGTCGGCCAGGATCGCGCGGTGGAGGCGGTCGACTTCGGCATCGGCATCCGCGCCGACGGCTTCAACATCTTCGCCGCCGGGCCCGAGGGCACGGGCAAGACCAGCCTGATCCGCCACTTCATCGGCCGCGCCGCCGAGCAGCAGCCGCGGCCGTCGGACTGGGCCTACGTCCACAATTTCGATGATCCCAACTGCCCGCGCGCGCTGCGTCTGCCGGGCGGGCGGGCCCGCGACTTCCAGCGCGCCATGGACCGGCTGGTGGAGGACATGCAGGCGGCCATTCCCGCGGCCTTCGAGGGCGACGAGTACCGCACCCGCCGGCAGGCCATCGAGGACGAGTTCAAGGAGCGCCAGGAAAAGGCCTTCGGCGAGATTCAGGACAAGGCGCGCGAGAACGGCGTGGCGCTGGTGCGCACGCCGCAGGCGCTGGCGCTGGCGCCCATGAAGGACGGCGAGGTCATCAGCCCCGAGGACTTCAACGAGCTGCCCGAGGACGAGCGCAAGCAGCGCAAGGACACCATGGAGCACCTGCAGGAGGAGCTGGAACAGCAGATGCGCCAGCTTCCCCGGTGGGAGCGCGAGCAGCGCGAAAAGGTGCGCGCGCTGGACGAGGAGGTGACGGAATACGCCGTCGGCCACCAGATCGACGACCTGAAGGAGCAGTGGAAGGACTGCCCGGCGGTGCTCAAGCACCTGGATCGGGTGCGCAGCGCCATCGTGGAGCGGGTCGAGGACTTCCTGCCCGAATCAGAGGAATTGCGCCAGCTTCCCAGCGCCCTGCGCCAGCAGGTCGGCGGGCGGAAGGAACTGCGGCTGGACGACTACAAGGTCAACGTGCTGGTGGGCCACGAGAACGGCAACGGCGCCCCCGTGGTGGTGGAGGACCATCCCACCCAGCCCAACGTGATCGGCCGCATCGAGCACCAGCAGCAATACGGCGCGCTGGTGACCAACTTCACGCTCATCCGTCCCGGCGCCCTGCACCGCGCCAACGGCGGATACCTGGTGATCGACGCGCGCAAGCTGCTCATGCAGCCGTTCGCCTACGAGGACCTTAAGCGGGCGCTGCGCAACAAGGAGGCCCGCATCGAGGCGCCGGGATCGGCCTGGGGCATCTTCACCACCACGTCGCTCGAGCCCGAGCCCATTCCGCTGGACCTCAAGGTCGTGCTGATCGGCGAGCCCATGGTCTACTACCTGCTCAGCCACCACGATCCCGAGTTCCGCGAGCTGTTCAAGGTGCAGGCCGATTTCGACTTCCGCATGCACCGCACCGACGAGACGGTGACCAAGCTCGCGCACCTGCTGGGCACCATGGCGCGGCGCGACGGCCTGAAGCCGCTGCATCGCTCCGCGGTGGCCCGGGCGGTGGAGCAGGCGGCCCGGCTCGCCGACGACAGCGAGCGCCTGACGACGCACATGGGGTCGCTCGGCGACCTGATCCGCGAGGCCGACTACTGGGCCGGCAAGCGCGGGGCCGAGGTGGTGGAGCGGGCCGACGTTCAGACGGCCATCGACGCCAAGACCTACCGCACCGACCGCGTGCGCGAGCACATCCAGGAGGAAATCGCCCGCGGCACCCTGCTGGTCGACACAGAGGGCGAGAAAGCCGGCCAGATCAACGGGCTGGCGGTGCTGCAACTGGGCACCTTCGCCTTCGGCCGGCCGTCGCGCATCACCTGCCGCGCCCGCATGGGCCGGGGCGAGGTGCTGGACATCGAACGCGAGGTGCAGACCGGCGGCGCCCTGCACTCCAAGGGCGTGATGATCCTGTCGGGCTTCCTGGCCGCCCGCTTCGGGCAGTCGGGACCCCTGAGCCTGAACGCCAGCCTGGTGTTCGAACAGTCCTACGGCCTGATCGACGGCGACAGCGCCAGTTGCGCCGAGCTGTACGCCCTGCTCTCGGCGCTGGCGGAGGCGCCCATCCGGCAGGGGCTGGCGGTGACGGGCTCGGTCAACCAGTTCGGCCAGGTCCAGGCCATCGGCGGCGTGAACGAGAAGGTGGAAGGCTTTTTCGACGTCTGCGCCGCGCGCGGCCTGACCGGCGACCAGGGCGTGCTTATCCCCGCCACCAACGTCAAGCACCTGATGCTGCGCGAGGACGTGCGTCAGGCCTGCGCGGACGGCCGTTTCCACATCTATGCCGTGGACACGGTCGACGAAGGCATCGAGATTTTGACCGGCATTCCGGCCGGCGCGCCGACCGAATCCGGCATCGACGGCGGTTCGGAATGGCCGACCGGCACCATCAACCGGCGCGTCGCCGCCCGCCTGGCCGCGTGGCGCCGCCGGGTCATGGAACTGACGCGCGCAGGCGGGGGTGGCGGCAACGGCAACGGCCCGGGAGGCGGTCGATGAGCGCCGCCCCGGCAGAGGACACGGGCCGCCGGCCGCAATCGCGCCGGCGCGCCATCGTAGTGGGGCTGGACGCCTCGCCGCTGTCGGTCTGGGGCCTGCGGATGGCGGCCGTGGTGGCGCGGCGCTGGGGTGTGCGGGTGGACGTCGTGCATGTGGAGGACGCGGCGGTGGCGCGCCTGTCCTCGCACCCGGGCGCGGTGACCGTCTGCGGCCTCACCGCCCGGTCCCGCCCGCTGGCGCTGGCGCCTGACACCATCACCGCGGCGCTGGCCGCCCAGGCCCGCGCCGCCCGCGACGCCGTGGAGGCGGTCAAGACCCTGCTGCGGCACCGCGCGGGCGGGGACGGCGACGCGGAGCTGGTCTTCCGCAGCCGCCGCGGCGGCGTGACGCGGGAGTTGCGCGCCGTCGCCGACGAGGCGGCGCCGTCCCTGCTGGTGGTGGGCTGGACGGGCCAGAGCCGCGCCCGCTGGCACCGCGCCCACGGCATCCGGCTGGGGTCCACGGCGCGGGCGTTGACGGAAGACCCCTCGGCCGACCGGGTGCTGGTGGTGCGCGGCGAGCTGGAAGCCGACGCCCCCCTGCTGGTGCCCTTCGACGGCTCCGACGCCGCCCGCCGCGCCCTGGACGCCGCCTGCACCCTGGCCGAGGGCGGCCCGGCGGAGCGTGTCGCCGTGCTGGCCTTCGGCGATGCCGACACGCTGGCTCCGGCGGCGCGGGACCTATGCGCCGTGCATGACGTGGTGCCGCGCGTGCAGGCGCTGCCGCCGCTCACCCTGGCGCGGCTGGTCCGGATTGCCGAGTTTCCCGAGGCGCTTCTGGTTCTTCCGGCCCAACTGTCCATGACGCTTGGCCTATCGACCCCTGACCTGATTGACCGGTTGGGGTGCTCGGTCCTATTGGTCCGCTGACCGCAGCGACAAGAACGTGTCACCAGACACGCGGTGCGTGCGGACGGGGGAGGCCTGCCGCGTGGTGCGGCGGGCGAGACCGAGGGCGAGAGGCTTGGACCAATGCCGCTGATCCAGTGGACCGACGACTTCCTGATCGGCCATACGGCCATCGACTACGACCACCAGATGCTGGTGAACATCACCAACCAGGTTTACGACATGAAGAATGCGCCGCAGGTCAGCAACGCGCAGATCGGCCAGTGCATGAAACAGCTGGTGGACTACGTGGAGCGCCATTTCCGCCGCGAGGAAGAAATATTCGGCGCCACCGATTATCCGCTGACCGACAGCCACAAGAAGATGCACCGCGACCTGGAGAAGGTGGCGCGGGAAATCTACGACCTCTACCGCCGCGAGCCCGACCTTCTGAACTTCGGTGAGGTCACCGAGTTCCTGAAGCGCTGGCTGCTGGACCACATTCTCAAGCACGACATGGGCTACAAGCCGTACCTGAAGGGTTGAGGGCTGAGGACTGAGGGCTGAGGACGGGGCCGCCCGGCGCCGTCCCGAATGGTCCTGGCGCCGGGGTCGGTTGGGTGCGGCCGGTCAGTCAGATGAGACCGGCCAGCGGGCTGGACGGGTCGGCATACATCTTCTTGGGCATGCGGCCGGCCTGGTAGGACAGGCGCCCGGCCTCGACCGCCAGCTTCATGGCCTTGGCCATCTTGATGGGGTCCTTGGCGCCGGCGATGGCGGTGTTCATGAGCACGCCGTCGCAGCCCAGTTCCATGGCCACCGCCGCGTCGGACGCGGTGCCGACGCCGGCGTCCACCAGCACGGGCACCGACACGCTTTCCTTGATCAGGCGGATATTGACCGGGTTCATGATCCCGAGGCCCGAGCCGATCAGCGAGCCCAGCGGCATGATGGCGCAGCAGCCGACATCCTCCAGGCGCTTGGCCATGATGGGATCGTCGTTGGTGTAGACCATCACGTCGAAGCCGTCCGCAATGAGCGCCTCGGCGGCGGCCAGCGTCTCGGTGACGTTGGGATAGAGCGTCTTCTGGTCGCCCAGGACCTCCAGCTTCACCAGGTTCCAGCCGCCCGCCTCGCGGGCCAGGCGCAGGGTGCGCACGGCGGTGTCGGCGTCGAAGCAGCCGGCCGTGTTGGGCAGGTAGGTGTAGACCTTGGGGTCGACGTAATCGACCAGCATGGGCTGCTTGGGGTCGGTGACGTTCACCCGGCGCACGGCGACGGTGACGATCTCGGCTCCGCTCGCCTCAATGGCGTCGCGGGTTTCGTCGAAGTCCTTGTACTTGCCGGTCCCGACCAGGAGGCGCGAGCGGAACCGGCGGCCCGCCACCTCGAAGAAATCGTCGGCATCCAGGTGCGCGGCGCCGTCGGGCGTGGTGTCCGGGGCGCCGCCGCCGATGAAGTGGACGATCTCCAGCTGATCGCCGTCGCCCACCGGCGTGGTGTCGAAGCTGGACTTCGGCACGATCTCGCGGTTGCGCTCCACGGCCACCTTGCGGGGATCGATGTCCAGCGACCGCAGAAGGGATTCCACGGTGGTGGGTTCGTTCAGCGGGCGCGGCTCGCCGTTGATGGTGACCTGCATGGACATGAGGCGGACTTCCTGCATCGGAAAAAGGCGTGATTGTTTGCGCCAGAGTATGGTGCGACGCCGCACGCATCGCAACGGTTGGTGACGCAGGGCGGCAGTCATGCACGCGGCGCATGGCGCGCGGACCCCGCGCCCGCGCGCGTGAACTGAGGCGTTGCCAGAGCCCTTGCCCTGCTATACGACTAGGCAATCGGCGACTCGACCGGCGCCAGCCGGCCGCCCCGTCGCCCCGCATTCGCCACGGCAACAGAGACGGCACCTGCGCGCGTGACCCCCTCCACCGTCCTCATCCTCAACGGCCCCAACCTGAACCTGCTGGGCACCCGCCAGCCGGAAATCTACGGCCGTGAGACCCTCGACGACATCCGGGCGCTGTGCATCGGCCACGCCGGCCGTCTGGGCTTCGATGTGGACTTCCGCCAGACCAACCACGAGGGGACCCTGGTGGACTGGGTGCAGGAGGCCCGCGCCGCCGGGTCCTGCGCCGGCATCATTCTCAATGCCGCGGCCTACACGCACACATCCGTGGCCCTGCTCGACGCGCTGTCCGCCTGCGAGACGCCCGTCGTGGAGGTTCACCTGTCCAACATCCACAAGCGCGAGCCCTTCCGGCACCATTCCTATGTGTCGAAGGCCGCCGTCGGCATGATCTGCGGGTTCGGGTCGCACGGCTACGTGCTGGCCCTGGACGCCCTGGCCCGCCTCGTCGCATCACGGAAAGAGAAAGAGTAGATGACCAGCAAGCCCACGATCGACAGCGCCGCGGTCCGCGACCTCGCGACCCTGCTGGACGAGACCGGTCTGTCCGAGATCGAGTACGAGACCGAGACCGTCCGCATCCGTGTCGCCCGCGGCGGCATCTCCGGCCAGACGATCATGGCCGCCCCGCAGTCCGCCGGCATGCCGGCGCCCGCCCCGGCCGCCGCCGCCATGCCGGCTCCGGCTCCGGCCACGGCCGAAGACGCCGCCAAGCACCCCGGAGCGGTGACCAGCCCCATGGTCGGCGTGCTCTACAATTCGCCCGAGCCGGGTGCCGCGCCCTTCATCGCCGAAGGCGCCAAGGTTTCCGAAGGTCAGACCCTGTTCCTGATCGAGGCCATGAAGACCTTCAACCCGGTGCGCGCGCCCAAGAGCGGCACCGTGACGAAGATCCTCGCCGACGACGCCCAGGCGGTGGAATTCGGCGAGCCCCTCTGCATCATCGAGTGATCGGCTAAAGCGCATGTTCGACAAGGTCCTCATCGCCAACCGCGGCGAGATCGCGCTTCGCATCCACCGCGCCTGCCGCGAGATGGGCATCAAGACGGTCGCCGTGCACTCCACCGCCGACGCCGACGCCATGCACGTCCGGCTGGCCGACGAGAGCGTGTGCATCGGCCCGGCGCCCGCGTCGCAAAGCTATCTGAACCGCGCCGCCGTGCTGTCGGCCGCCACCATCACCGGGGCGGACGCCATCCATCCCGGCTACGGCTTCCTGTCGGAAAACGCCGACTTCGCCGAAATGGTGGAGGACCACGGCTTCACCTGGATCGGCCCCTCGCCGGCCCATATCCGCATGATGGGCGACAAGGTCACGGCCAAGAAGGCGGCGCTGGAAAGCGGCCTGCCCTGCGTGCCGGGCTCCGCCGGTGCGGTGGAAAGCGCCGAAGAGGCCCGGAAGGTCGCCGAGGAGACCGGCTACCCCGTTCTCATCAAGGCCTCTGCCGGCGGCGGCGGGCGCGGCATGAAGGTGGCCCGCGACCCGTCGGAACTGCTGGAAGCCTGGTCGACGGCGCGCACCGAGGCCAAGAGCGCCTTCGGCAATCCCGAAGTTTACATGGAAAAGTACCTGGGCAACCCGCGCCACATCGAGATCCAGGTGCTGGGCGACAACCACGGCACCGTGGTGCATCTGGGCGAGCGCGACTGCTCGCTTCAGCGCAAGCACCAGAAGGTGCTGGAGGAAGCCCCCTCCCCGGCGCTCAACGACGATCAGCGCCGGGCCATCGGCAAGGTGGCCGTCGACGCCATGACGCGGCTCGGCTACCGCAACGCCGGCACCATCGAGTTCCTGTACGAGAACGGCGAGTTCTTCTTCATCGAGATGAACACCCGCCTGCAGGTGGAACACCCGGTGACCGAGGCGGTGACCGGCATCGACCTGGTGCGCGAGCAGATCCGCATCGCGGCCGGGGCGCCGCTGGGCTACACCCAGGACGACATCTTCTTTACCGGCCACGCCATCGAGTGCCGCATCAACGCCGAGGACCCCGAGACATTCGCCCCCAATCCGGGCAAGATCCAGGGCTACCACGCGCCGGGCGGTCTGGGTGTCCGCGTCGACAGTGGGCTTTATGCGGGCTTGTCTATCCCGCCCCATTACGACAGCATGATCGCGAAGCTCATCGTACAGGGCAACAACCGCACGGAATGCCTGATGCGGCTGAAGCGCGCCCTGGGCGAGTACGTCGTCGACGGGGTCAAGACCACCATCCCGCTGCACCAGCGGCTGATGGAGGTGCAGGACTTCCAGAACGGCGCCTACGACATCCGCTGGCTCGAGAAGTTCGTCGCCGGGGAGGTCTGAGGAGGTGGTCGCTGAAGCGCGCGGAAACCTTTTCCGGTCGTCCGCGCGCTGAAAAAGGCGAATTGGGGGCGCGGAGCCGAAAGGCGTGTGCAGGGCACACGGCGCAGCTTCGGCGCCCCGCGCCGCAGCGCATAAAGCCAACGGAGGGCCGGCCAGAGCACATGACCGAATTGCCCGTCACGCCGGACCTCCTCTTGCGCGCCTACGCCAGCGGCGTCTTCCCCATGGCGCGCTCCCGCCGGGGCCGCACCCTGTACTGGGTCGACCCCGACGAGCGGGGCATCATTCCGCTGGATGCCTTCCACGTTCCCAAGTCCCTGATCAAGACGCTCAGGCGTGGTCTGTTCGAGGTTTCGGTGGACCGCGATTTCGAGGGTGTCCTGGAGGGCTGCGCCGCACCGGCGCCGGGGCGCTCGGAAACCTGGATCAACGACAAGATCGCCGAACTGTTCGTCGACCTGCACGGCATGGGTTATGCCCACAGTGTGGAGTGCCGCCTGGGCGGCGAGCTGGTGGGCGGGCTCTACGGGCTGCGGCTGGGCTCGGCGTTCTTCGGCGAGAGCATGTTCTCGCGCGTCTCCGACGCCAGCAAGGTGGCGCTCTGCCATCTGGTGGCGCGGCTGATCGGCGGCGGGTTCACGCTGCTGGACACCCAGTTCATCACCGAGCACCTGGAACGCTTCGGCGCCATCGAGATCCCGCGGGCGGCCTATCACCGCCAGCTGAACGACGCGCTGAAGCGGCAGGCGCGGTTCGACGGCGACTATCCGCCGGCGCGGGTGGTTTCCCTGCTGAAGCAGTCCAGCACCCAGACGTCGTAGATGGGGTGCTCCATGGCCGACAGCGCGGGGCTGGAGGCGAACATCCAGCCGCGGAAGACTTCTTGCGACGGCGCGCCGGGCTTGCTTTCGGTGATGTCCAGGAAGGCCGCCTCTTCCGGTGTTTCCTCGGGCGGGCGGTAGCGGCAGGCGCGGACCATGATTTCCAGCGTGCCGATTCGCACCGTCTCGCCCACCGGGGCCTCGATGGTGGAAACCCGCGCCGTCACCTTGTCCAGCCATTGCAGGACGGCCATGTCGCCCTCCAGGTCGGCGGCGGCGCTCGGCTGCGAAACCGCGACCGTGGCGACGAGAATTGCGGCGAGAGCGGAAAGGGCGTTCTTCAGCGGCGGCATACGGGTCAGCGGCATGGGAACAGGCACATCCATTGACGAATCGGCGGAACCGGCCGGGCGGCGGGCGCGGGCTACTGCGTGCCGCCCTGCGTGGCGAGGAAGATGATGTCGCCCACCATGTCCTCCAGGGCCTGGAAGTCCTCGGTGTTGTCGATGGTGGCGCCCGATTGCAGCTTTTCCGTGGCGGCACCGGGCTGCAGCTTCACGTACTGGCCGCCCAGCAGACCGTCGGAAACGATGGAGGCCGTGGAGTCGACGGGCAGCTTCACGTCCGGCGTGATGGTCATGGCGACGCGCGCACGGAAGGTTTCCGTGTCCAGGCGCTGTTCGGTGACCGTGCCGACCTTGATGCCGGACACGCGGACATCGGCGCCGACAGTCAGGTCGCCGGTCTTGTTGAACACCGCGGTCAGCGGGTAACCGTCGACGCTCTGCACGTCGGCCATGGAATAGGCGAAGGCCAGGAACAGGCCCGCCACCACCAGCACCACCGCGCCCAGGATCGTCTCGATCGGATTGCGTCCCATGCCTTGCCTCCCCCTGCGCCGCGTCAGTCCGAAAGGGACGGAAACGGATTGCCGCCGCCGCCGGCGCCTGTTGCGTCCGCGCCGTTCCCGCCGTCCACCGGCTGGTCGGCGCTCACCCCGCGGGCGGCCTTGGCGCGCGCGATGATCTTGGACAGCAGCTCCTCCAGAATCACCGAATCCTGGGTGAATCTGATCGTGTCGCCGGGCTGAAGATTGTCCAGTGACCCGCCGGGCTGCAATTCGATGTACTTGGAGCCGAACAGGCCCTCGGTCTCGATGATGGCGGCCGTGTCGTCGGGCAGGGGCACGTCCTCCCGCACCTTCAGCACGGCCTGGGCACCGAAGCGGTCGGTCAGGCGCATCTCGTCGACCACGCCCACCGGCACGCCGGCCATGCGCACGGACGCGCCCTGGGCCAGGCCGTCCACCCGGTTGAAGGTGGCGGTCAGCGTCACGAGGCCGTTCTGCACGACGGCCGTCTCATGGCGCTCCAGGACGTTGAACGTCAGCAGAGCCGCCAGGAGGCCGACCGTGAGCGTGCCGTAGAGGGTTTCCCTGGCGCGACTGTTCATGATGACGACGCCGCCCGAGTCGCGGGCATATCGACCGCCCGCCCCGTCAGGAGCCGGGGGTCCAGGCCTCGTAGTCGCCGGTGCCCTTGTCGCGCTTGCCGCCGCGGCGGTCGTCGCCGCTGGGAACGTAGGCGTTCACCGTGCCGGACAGGTTGGGCAGGTGCTCCTTCATCCAGGGCTTCTTCTCGTCGACCTTGATGGGCTCGGCGGTGGTGTAGTGCAGCCAGGCATGCCATTCCGGCGGGACCTTGGACGCCTCGATCTTGCCGTTGTACAGCACCCACCGCCTGCGGCGCCGGCCGGGCTTCGGCTGCTTGCGCTCCTGGAAGTAGCGGTTGCCGTACTGGTCCTTGCCGACGAACTCGCCCTTGAGCCACGTGGTGAACAGGGTCCCGGTGATCATGTGACGGTCGCTCCGGTGGGTACGCTTTCAGCCCGCGCGGGATCGGGCGCGGGAGCCTCTTGAACAAAACGGGCCGGCCGACCGGAAGCACCGGACGGCGGATCGGGCCGCACTATGGCGTAAAGCGCGGCCCGCGTCCAGCACCGTCGCGGCCAGGGGCCGGCCGGGCGGGCCCCTGGGACTACATGTGGTGGCCGCTTGCGCCACTCAAGGATTCCTCCACAGCTGTGGATAACGCCGGCCGCGCCCGTCCACCGCCTGCAAGCCGCAGGGAAACCGGGCGGCGCCGGCGGTTGTTCCGCGCCTTCCCCGGTCCATCCCCCGATATATCCACAGGCTATCCCACATCTAGTGTTACACCGGCATTGCAAGCACAAAATTCAGTTGCCCGCTCTATGACGTTCGCCTAGGCTCAGTCCCTGTCGGCGACGCTGAGGAGACAATCGGCGCGCCGCCCGGCCGAGGGGGAACGAGGCCGTCAGAGGTCACGTCGCGGCACCGCCCGCCGAACACAACATCTAGGGGAACACCTGCCATGCAGATCCGTCGCCTGTTCACGCAGGAGGGCCAGTCGCCCTACGCCGACATCGGCTTCCGCCACACGTCCAGCGAAATCCGCAACCCGGACGGGTCGGTTGTCTTCAAGGCCGACGAGATCGAGGTCCCCGCCGATTGGTCGCAGGTGGCCAGCGACGTGCTGGCGCAGAAGTATTTCCGCAAGGCCGGCGTCCCCGCCGCGCTGACGCCGGTGGAAGAGAACGACGTTCCCTCCTGGCTGTGGCGCAAGGCCCCCGACGCCGCGGCCCTCGCCAAGCTGCCGGAAGATGCGCGCGAGACCGGCGAGACCAGCGCCAAGCAGGTGTTCGACCGCCTGGCCGGCACCTGGACCTATTGGGGCTGGAAGGGCGGCTATTTCGACACGGAAGAGGACGCCCGCGCCTTCTTCGACGAAATGCGCTTCATGCTGTGCACCCAGATGGGCGCCCCCAACTCTCCGCAGTGGTTCAACACCGGCCTGCACTGGGCCTATGGCATCGACGGCCCGGCCCAGGGGCATTCCTACGTGGACTACAAGACCGGCAAGCTGGTGAAGTCCCAGTCGGCGTACGAGCACCCCCAGCCCCATGCCTGCTTCATCCAGTCCATCCAGGACGACCTGGTGAACGACGGCGGCATCATGGACCTGTGGGTGCGCGAGGCGCGCCTGTTCAAGTACGGCTCGGGCACGGGCACCAATTTTTCCGCCCTGCGCGGCGAGGGCGAGCGCTTGGCCGGCGGCGGCAAGTCGTCGGGCCTGATGAGCTTCCTGAAGATCGGCGACCGCGCCGCCGGGGCCATCAAGTCGGGCGGCACCACGCGGCGCGCGGCCAAGATGGTCATCGTCGACGTCGACCACCCCGACATCGAAGCCTTCATCGACTGGAAGACGCATGAGGAGCAGAAGGTTGCCGCCCTGGTCACCGGCTCCAAGCAGTGCAACCGCCACCTCAACGCCATCATGAAGGCGACGAAGGAATGGGACGGCGCGGCCGACGGCGAGGAGCGCTTCGACCCCAAGGTCAACCGCGCGCTCAAGAAGGCCATCATCGCCGCCCGCAAGGCGCTGGTGTCGGAGAACTACATCCAGCGCGTCATCCAGTTCGCGCGCCAGGGCCATGACGAGATCATCTTCCCCGAGTACAACAGCGACTGGGATTCGGAAGCCTACCTGACCGTCTCGGGCCAGAACTCCAACAACAGCGTGCGCGTGACCAACGACTTCCTCGACGCCGTCACCCGCGACGAGGACTGGACCCTGCGCAGCCGCACCACCGGCAAGGTCAAGGACACGGTCAAGGCCAAGGAGTTGTGGGACAAGATCGGCTATGCCGCGTGGTCCTGCGCCGATCCGGGCCTGCAGTTCGACACCACCATCAACGAGTGGCACACCTGCCCCGAGTCGGGCCGCATCAACGGCTCCAACCCCTGTTCGGAATACATGTTCCTGGACGACACGGCCTGCAATCTGGCGTCCCTGAACCTGCTGACCTTCCGCAACGAGGACGGCAGCTTCGACGTCAAGGCCTTCGAGCACGCCTGCCGCCTGTGGACGGTGGTGCTGGAGATCAGCGTGCTGATGGCCCAGTTCCCGGCCGACCGCATCGCCGAGCTGTCCTACAAGTTCCGCACCCTGGGCCTGGGCTACGCCAACATCGGCGGCCTGCTGATGGCCAACGGCATTTCCTACGACTCCGACGCCGGCCGCGCGCTCTGCGGCGCCATCTCCGCCCTGATGACGGGCGTGTCCTACGCCACTTCGGCCGAGATGGCGCAGGAGCTGGGCGCCTTCGCCGGCTATGACGAGAACCGCGACGCCATGCTGCGGGTCATCCGCAACCACCGTCGCGCCGCCCACGGCGAGCACACCGGCTACGAGGGCCTGTCCATCAAGCCGATCGCGCTGAACGGCGCCCATTGCCCCGACGGGGAGGTGGTCGAGGCGGCCCAGTGGGCCTGGGACCGCGCGCTGGAGCTGGGCACCGAGCACGGCTTCCGCAACGCCCAGACCACCGTCATCGCCCCGACAGGCACCATCGGCCTGGTGATGGACTGCGACACCACCGGCATCGAGCCCGACTTCGCCCTGGTGAAGTTCAAGAAGCTGGCCGGCGGCGGCTACTTCAAGATCATCAACCGCCTGGTGCCCACCGCCCTCCGCACGCTGGGCTACGACGACGCCACCATCGACGGCATCATCAACTATGCCGTCGGCCACGGCGGGCTGAAGGGTGCCCCGCACATCAACGCGGAAAGCCTCAAGGCCAAGGGCTTCGGCGCCGACCAGCTTGAGAAGCTGGAGGGCGCGCTGAAAAGCGCCTTCGACATCAAGTTCGCCTTCAACAAGTGGACGCTGGGCGAAGAGTTCTGCAAGAAGACGCTGGGCCTCACCGACGCGCAGCTCAACGACTTCGCCTTCGACATGCTGTCGGCGCTGGGCTTCACCAAGGCCGAGATCGAGGCGGCGAACACCTACGTCTGCGGCGCCATGACCGTGGAAGGCGCGCCGGGCCTGAAGCCCGAACACCTGCCGGTGTTCGACTGCGCCAACCCCTGCGGCCGAATCGGCAAGCGCTACCTGACGGCGGAGGCGCACATCCGCATGATGGCCTCGGCGCAGCCCTTCATCACGGGCGCGATCTCAAAGACCATCAACATGCCGAACTCGGCGACCATCGAGGACTGCAAGCAGGCCTACATGCTGTCGTGGCAACTGGGCATCAAGGCGAATGCGCTGTACCGCGACGGATCGAAGCTGAGCCAGCCGCTCGCCGCCGCCGTGCTGGACGAGCTGCCCGAGGCCGACAACGACGACGAGGCCGAGGCCGAGAAGCCGACGATCACCGAGGCCCTGGCCGCCGCGCCGACCCCGACGCAGAAGGCCGAGGTCATGGCCGAGCGCATCGTCGAGCGCTACACCGCGCAGCGCCGCCGCATGCCGGACCGCCGCAAGGGCTACACCCAGAAGGCCGTCGTCGGCGGGCACAAGGTGTATCTCCGCACCGGCGAATACGAGGACGGCAAGCTGGGCGAAATCTTCATCGACATGCACAAGGAGGGCGCAGCCTTCCGCTCGTTGATGAACAACTTCGCCATCGCGGTGTCCATCGGCCTGCAGTACGGCGTGCCGCTGGAGGAATACGTGGAGGCCTTCACCTTCACCCGCTTCGAGCCGTCGGGCATGGTCGAGGGCAACGCCACCATCAAGATGGCGACCAGCATCATCGACTACCTGTTCCGCGAACTCGCCATCAGCTACCTGGCCCGCAACGAGCTGGCCCATGTGGACCCTGAAAGCATCGGCCACGACGTCATGGGTGGCGGCCACGACGAGGGCGACATCGAGGAATGGGGCGAAACGGCGCTGGAGCGCGGCATCTCCAAGGGCTATGTGCGGTCGAACCTCTATGTCCTGAACCGCGCCGCCAACCGCGAGAAGGAAGAAGGCTTCTCCGTCACCGCGCGCGCCACGGGCACCGACGGCCACG